>JADLBD010000118.1 GCA_020847975.1 Bryobacterales bacterium
GTTCCGCTGTCGTGACGGCTGTCTCTCCGCTTCCCGGATCCCGTTGAAACCAGTGCAGCCGGACAATCTCCGGAGACAAGTCACCCTGAGCGATCATGGTCTGGACCTCGCGGAGCATCAACGAAGAGTGTGTCTCGGCCACGATCCGTACACCACGGTTGGCGGCGTCCGCGATCAGCTTTGTCAAGCGGATTTGGGCCAATGGGTGGAGGTGGAGTTCCGGCTGTTCGATGTACAAGACGTCACCCTCCTCAGAGTGAAGCAGCGCAACCAGGATGGGCAGAACTTGCGACACTCCGAGACCCACATTTCGCAAGGGAACCACGTCACCTTCCCCGGACAATCTACGGCTGACGAACAATTCAATCTCGTCGCCAGACATCTTTGCTTCCACGGAGCGCGCGAGGCCTATGAATTCAAGGGCGAGGCCAAGAGACCTCAATCTTTGGCTGTCTCCCTCCTGCCACTGATTGACCAACCGGCCCACATAATGTTCAAAAGTGCCCTCAATGGTCCCGCTCACACCCGCGGTGCCGTACAATCCGTCCAGCCGGCCTCGCAGTCCCGGAAGGTGAATCATTCTCCCTAACAGGCTTGCAGTGTGTCGCGCCGGCTTCGGCTGATAGAACAGACCCTCGCCCTCTGAGCCCTCCACCACATGCACGGGCAAGCACCGGTGATACTTCAGAACGGCTCCTTCCGGTTTCTCCACAGGCTGGAACGAAGACATCTTCACCGTAATCTGCGATTCATACAGATCACCGAACATCAGGTCCATTCGACTCTGATCTGTAAGTTCCAACCGGATTTGGAACCAGTCCCTGCGCCGGATCGCCCTGCCAAGAGCCATGATTTCCAATCCGGACCTGACACTCAGGTTCGGCCCGCTCAGCAACAACCCACCAGGATCGAACGGCGCCAATATAGTTTGCTTCATGAGCAGAAGCGGCTGCATAATACTCGACTTGCCCGAACTGTTGGCGCCGGCCAGAATCGTCAGAGGCCGCACCTCGATGGCCTGCTCCTCCGCAATCGACTTGAACCCGGAAACCGAAATCGAAGCAAGGGAGACCCGCATACCTAATCCTCGGATTCCTTCTTCGTCACCTGAAGCACCGCCAGGAACGCCTCCTGTGGAATGTCCACCCGGCCGACGCGTTTCATCCGCCGCTTTCCTTCCTTCTGCTTTTCAAGCAGCTTCTTCTTGCGGGTAATGTCGCCGCCGTAGCATTTGGCGAGCACGTTCTTGCGAATCGCGGGAATGTTTTCCCTTGCCACGATCTTGTTCCCGATCGCCGCCTGGAGGGCCACCTCGAACATCTGCCGGGGAATCAGTTTGCGCAGGCGTTCAATGAGCGCCTTGCCGCGGTCGTAGGCGAAGTCCCGGTGCACAATCATCGACAACGCGTCCACGGGGTCGCCGGCCACCAGCACGTCGAGTTTCACCATCGGCGACACCCGGTGGCCTGCCAGGTGATAGTCGAGAGAGGCGTAGCCGCGCGAGGCCGATTTCAACCGGTCATAGAAATCAAGAACGATTTCATTCAGCGGAAGCTCGTAATTCAGCATCACGCGGCCCGTGCCGATGTACTCGAACTTCTTTTGCTCTCCGCGCTTCTCTTCGAGCAGCTTCAGGATCTCCCCCAGGTACTCCTCACGGGTGATCACGGTGGCGTCGATAATGGGCTCTTCAATCTGCTTGATTTCCGCCTGCGCCGGCCAGCGCGTGGGGTTGTCCACCTCCACCACCTCGCCGTCAAGTTTCGTCACGCGGTAGCGGACGCCCGGCGCGGTGGTGATGAGATCGATGTCGAACTCACGCTCCAGCCGTTCCTGCACGATCTCCAAATGCAGCAGGCCCAGAAATCCGCAACGGAACCCGAACCCCAGCGCGGCCGAATTTTCCGGCTCGAAGTTGAAGGCACTGTCGTTGAGGCGAAGTTTTTCGAGCGCATCGCGCAGCAGGCCATGCTCATGCGACTCCACCGGATAGAGCCCGGCGAACACCATCGGCTTGATCTCCTCGAATCCGGGGAGCGGCTCGGCGGCGGGATTCCCGGCATCCGTGATGGTATCGCCGATCCGAGCGTCCGAAACCGTCTTGATATTGGCGAACACGTATCCGACCTCGCCCGCGGAGAGTTCCTGTAACGGAACAGGCTTGGGCGACTGGTAGCCGAGCGCCTCGACTTCGCTCACCTTCCCGGCCGACATCAGGCGAATCCGCTGCCCCACGCGGATCCGGCCCTCCATGACACGGAAGAGGATGATCACGCCGCGGTAAGGGTCGAACCAGGAGTCGAAGATCAGGGCGCGCAGCGGCGCATCCGGGTCTCCCTTGGGCTGAGGCACCAGGTGCACGATCGCTTCCAGCAGTTCGTGGATGCCGGCGCCCTGTTTGGCGCTTGCCAGGATCGCGCCCGAGGAATCAAGTCCGATCACCTGCTCAATCTGCTCCTTGATGCGGTCCGGCTCAGCCGATGGCAGGTCAATCTTGTTGATCACGGGGATGATCTCCAGATTATGGTGCAGCGCCAGGTAAGTATTGGCAAGCGTCTGGGCTTCCACGCCCTGCGAGGCGTCCACCACCAGCAGAGCGCCTTCGCACGCCTGCAAGCTGCGCGAAACCTCGTAGCTGAAATCGACGTGGCCGGGAGTGTCAATGAGATTGAGCTGGTAGAGAACGCCGTCTTCGGCGCGATAATTGAGGCGCACCGCGTGCGCTTTGATGGTGATGCCGCGCTCGCGTTCCAGGTCCATCGAATCGAGAACCTGCTCCATCATCTCGCGCTCGCTCAACGCCGCTGTGGCTTCAAGTAAACGATCGGCAAGTGTCGACTTGCCGTGATCAATGTGGGCAATGATGGAAAAGTTGCGGATGAAGGCTGGGTCCATGCGGTAGAATGATTTGTTGTAAGCTCAATTATCCCATAGGTGAGCAGCCACACCCCACGAAAAGAGAATGCCGCATTCCGTCATTGAAGGACATCTGGACGCCAAAGGACTACGGTTTGCCATCGTAGCCGGCCGTTTCAACAGCATTATCACGGAGCGCCTGCTCGCCGGGGCTCTCGATGCCCTACGGCGGACCGGCGCATCGGATGACGGCATCACCGTGGTGTGGGTTCCCGGTTCGTGGGAAATGCCGGTGACCGCGCGGGAGCTGGCCAGCTCGAACCACTATGACGGCATCATCTGCCTGGGCGCTGTCATTCGCGGCGACACCCCCCACTTCGACTACGTCGCCGGCGAAGCCGCCAAGGGGTTGGGGCAGGTCGCCATGCAATCCGGAGTGCCTGTCGCCTTTGCCGTGCTCACCACGAACACCGTGGAACAGGCCGTGGACCGCGCCGGGGCGAAACATGGCAACAAAGGATTCGATGCCGCCATGACTGCTATCGAGATGGCCAACCTGATGCGACAACTTCGTGGTATGAAGTAGCCACCGCATGCCGTCGCGTCACCGGTCCAGGCAGCGAGCCTTACAGATTCTTTATCAGCTTGACGTGCGGAAGCTACCCGTTCGCGACGCCGTGGATAACTACTACGACACCCTCTACAGTTGGGAGTCGGAGCATGAATCCGGCGCCGAGGATTTGCCGCACAAGGATCCCTTCATGGAAGAGTTGGTGCGGGGAACAGTGGGACGCGCGGCGCAGATCGATGAGCAGATCAGCAGCCACAGCGCGAACTGGCGCCTCGAGCGGATGCCCGCGGTGGACCGTAATATCCTCCGGCTCGCCGTCTACGAAATGCTGGAACGCACCACTCCTCCGGCCGTAGTGATCGATGAGGCGCTCGAACTGGCGCGCCGCTTTGCCGGCGAGGAGTCCATCCCGTTCATCAACGGCGTACTCGATTCCGTGCGCAAGCAACTGGCCTCGTAGGCGCTCATTTTCCGATACAGAAGGTGGAAAAGATGCGATTCAGGATGTCATCCGCCGTAGTGGCTCCGGTGATGGCGTCAATGGGACCGAGCGCCGCGTAGAGATCGAGCAGCAGCATCTCGTGGGGAATTCCCAACTCCACGGCAGCGCGGGCGTTGCCCAGGGCATCCACGCTTTCCCGAAGCAACTGCTCATGCCTCAGGCTCGTGATGAAACCCGACTCCTGCGCCAGTTCGCCGGTGAAGCCCAGTGTGTCCCCAATGCTCCGCCGCAGCGGTTCCAGCCCCTCCCCGGTAAGCGCCGAAACCACGACATGGGCTTCGTCGATCTGAAGGCGGCAAGGCAGGTCGCCCTTGTTCGCCACCAGCAAGATCCTGCCGCTCTCCCGCGCCTTCGCCAGCAGGGCCGTATCGGCTTCGGTGAGAGGCGCGGAGGCATCCAACACCACCAGGGTCAGGTCTGCGTCCGCCATCGCCTGGTAGCTTCGCTCGATGCCGAGATTTTCCACCACATCCCGGGCCTGCCGGATTCCCGCCGTATCCAGAAACTTCACGGGGATGCCAAACAGCGATGCCGATTCGGAAACCGTGTCCCGCGTCGTGCCGGGAATCTCCGTAACGATGGCGCGGTCCTGCTCCAGCAGACGGTTGAACAGGCTGCTCTTGCCCACATTCGGGCGGCCCACAATGGCGAGCGTGAATCCGGAATGCACCAGCTTCCCATAGGCGAAGCTGGCCGCCAGCTTCTGAAGCTCCGCGAGCAGCGGCTCGAGACGGCGCAGAATCTCGCCGTTCGAGGCGAACTCGACATCGTTGTCCGCGAAATCGATGCCGGCCTCGAGCAGGGCGATCAATTCAAGCAACTGGCTCTTCCACGGAGCCAGCCTCCGCGACACGGACCCTTCCATCTGCTGCGCCGCCACGCGCGCCTGAAAGAGCGTGGTGGCCTCGATCAGGTCCCGCACCGCTTCGGCCCGCGGCAAATCAATACGGCCGTTCAGGAACGCGCGCAGAGTAAACTCCCCTGGCTCGGCCAGACGCGCGCCGGCGCGGCAGGCGCGCTCCAGGCAATGCCGCAAGACGACGGGCGAGCCGTGGCAGGCGATCTCGACTACATCCTCAGCCGTGTAAGACCGTGGTTTCGCGAAAAACGTCACCACCACATGATCCACCGCCGCCCCCTGCTCGTCGGGAAGCACGGCCAGAAAGCTGCGCCACCCGATCCATTCCGTGGTTGCCGGAAGATCCAGCACATGCGCGCTGATTGCGGCCGCATCGGGCCCGGATAGACGGACTACTCCGATCCCGCCGCGGCCTGGGGGGGTGGATATGGCGGCGATGGTGTCGTTGAGCCGCAAGTAAGACTATCGGCGGCCCCGGCCCGGGCCCGGGCCTCGATCCCGGTCCCTGCCGCCGCCCGGACCACGGCGTGGCGGACCGCCGCGATCGCGGTCCCTCCCCCGGTCCCGATCGCGCCGTTCGTAGGGCTGATGCGGCGGTTCCGGCGGCGTGGGCATGCCGGCGGGATAAATCACCACCTGGCGGAACGGACCCATTCCCGAGGATTCGCTTCGCACATCCGGCTCATTGCGCAGGGCGAGGTGGATAATCCGGCGTTCCCGGCTGCTCATGGGACTGAAGCGGAACGGGAGTTTGCTGCGCTTCACTTTTTCAGCGGCGGTGGTGGCGCTCAGCCGCAGTTCGGCAATGCGCAGCATACGGTAATCGTTGGCGTCGAAGCAGATCCTTTCGTGATGGTCCGAGGGCATCCGCAGCATTTCCATCGTCAGGTACTCGAGCGCCAGCAACAGCTCCGCTTTGTTCGCCAGAAGCAATTCCACGTCCGGCCCAAAAAATCGGACCACCAGCTCCGGATCTTCGATGTCAGGATGCGGATTCTCTCCCGAGGCTACTTCAAAATCGAGTTCAAAACCGCCCAGATCGACGATTTTTCCCAGAAACTCCTCGATGCGGGGACCGTGTTCATCAAGTGTATAAAAGGGCTCTGCCACGTTCATTCCAAAGGGCTATTTTTTGCCGCTTTTCTTTGGCGGCGCCA
>JADLBD010000119.1 GCA_020847975.1 Bryobacterales bacterium
AGGTACATGCCCAAGTGGATGACGGCACATACCCGGCGGGCGTCAAAGTAGCCGACGACGAGATAGGGAGCATCAATCTCCAAAGGGATGTCTTCCATGGAGAGTGGAACTACAAAATCCTGCCTTGCTCTGGAAAGTTTATTTCTTAACAATGCCTAAGATGCAGTCCGCGCGATCGATGACCTGCTCGACAGTAACAGCCCCTGGTGCGGGCATGGCGCCTGCACGTTGAGGCACGTACATCTCGATACCGTGCGCGGCTGAAAGAGTCTGGAGCCGCCACACTAACGCCATATCAGCAGGGTCAAGGCTGTAGCTGAGGAAGACGCGGAACGCCATCGCGTCTACGATTCTACCGAACAATGCGTTCCGGTCGAAATCTCAGTTCCCATACCGCTGTTGCTCCACAGTCAGCCTCCTGCCGTCGGTGCGTACGGTCACGAGGCCCCATTGGTCCGAACGCAGGACTTGCGTGTGGATACCTTCCAGGCGCTCAAGGACATCGGGGTGCGGATGGCGGAACAGGTTGTCTTTGCCTGCCGAGATGAGGGCGAAGGCGGGGCGCGTTGCGTCGAGGAACACCTCGGTGGACGAGGTTTTGCTGCCGTGGTGGCCCACTTTGAGGACATCCACGCGGCCCAGGGAGTCGAGCATTGCGTACTCGATTTGCCGCTCCGCGTCTCCCATGAGCAGGAAGGTATGCCTGCCGTAGCGGAGGCGGAGGACCAGGGAATCGTTGTTCGAGGGCGCCTTGCGCGGGAGGTAGTCCGTGGGGGGTGAAAGCACATCGAGCAGGGCGCCGGCAAGATTTCGAGTGTCGCCCTGGCGCAGATGTACAACGCGCGCGCCAGCCTGGCGGGCGTGTTCGGTCACTGCTAGCCACGCGGCGCTCTCCGGGGTTGCGCCGGCCCAGACTTCGCGGGGGCGGAAGTTGTCGATCAGGGCGGGAAGGCCCGCCGCGTGGTCGTCGTGCTGATGGGTGGACGCCAGGATATCAATGCGTGTGATGCCGCGATGGAACAGGTACGCGGAAACGACGTCCTCGCCGATATCCATCCGCGTCCTGGCGCGTTTGCCGAAGACGGGTATGCCGCCGCCGTCCACCAGCATCCAGCGGCTGTCGGGAAGGCCTACCAGCAGGGAATCCCCCTGCCCAACGTCGATCATCGTGAGTTCCAACGAGTTCGGGGTCCCCTCGGGCGGGAAGGGATGCCAGGCGATGACGACTAGCAGCAGCAGCGCCGGAACCAGCAGCAGTCTTCGCCGCAGGACAGCGAGGAGCACGAGGGAGGCCAGAAAAGCGGCACTCAGCAGCAGGGGCGGATCGGGGATTCTCCAGTTCCCATCCCATCCGATGTGCCATTCGGTGATGCGCCGCGCGGCTTCGATGAGCCATCCGGTGAGCAGCGCCATCCAGCGCCATCCCGTGAGCAGCGCCGTGAATCCGATCGGAACAGCGATGGTCAGGATGGGTGTGACGATGAGGTTTGCGCTTAAGCCTGAAAGGGGGAGGCGGTGAAAATAGACCACCATGGGGAGAGCGAGCCCAAGCTGTACGGCGGCGGAGACAAGGAATCCGTGCCAGAGAAACAGGGCGGCCCAGGCGGGGACCCGGATCAGCCATAGGGAAGTCCGCCGCCGGAGCCGCAGAACCTGACCGAGGGTTTCGGCGAGCAGCCGGAGTTCGATCCGGAATTGCGCGGCCGGCGGAGCGAGATGCGGATCCTTGGCGGGATCGTCAAGGTCGCGCAGAGCATGTAAGCGAACAGAGGCTCCATTACTGGCCGGGGAAGCCAGCGCTCCCAAGGCGAGCACCGCCAGGAAGGTGAGCTGAAAGCTTGCGTCCTGGTACTGCTGCGGATCGAAGGCGAGGAACCCAAGGGCGAGGGCCGCAAGCAGGTTCAGCAGGCGGCATTCGCGGAAGAAGAATCCACCGATGGCGAAGAGCGTGAAGCCTCCGGCGGAGCGGACGACGGGAGCCTGCCAGCCGCACATTCCCGTGTAGATCCAGATCAACGCCACGGCGGCTAGAGCGGCCGTTTGACGCCGCATCGACAGCAGGCGGAAAAGCCATAGCAACGCCATCGCGATGACGGTGACGTGGAGGCCGGAAACGACGATGGCGTGGTAAGTGCCGGTTCGCCGGTAGCCGTCCGCCCACTGGCGTTCAAACCGCGAGGACTCTCCAAGCAGTAACGCCTGAAGAATTCCCACGGCGTAGGCGTCGCCTGCAAACAGCGTTTCGATGCGGGTGAGGGCCCAGGTGCGGAGCCTGTAGATCCATCCGATCAGGCCATGGCCGCAACGCCCGGCAAGGATGCGCGGCTTCGAATGGGAGGAGGCCGAGGCAGTCCAATAGACATGCTGCCGGGCGAGGTAGCCTTTGTAGTCGAAGGCTCCGGGATTTCCGAAGTTGCGCGGTTCGCGCAGCTTCACTGCCACTTCCACCATCTGCCCGTAGGCGAGGGCGGATGGCGTTTCTCCTTCGGCCAGGTAGAGGCTTACGCGTGCGCTGGCGTGCGGCGCCAATTCCAGGACGAACTGCTCGCGGCCTTCGGAAAACGCGGGAGGCTCGACTATGCAACCTGAGATGAGAACGGTTTCTCCGGGCTGCGAGTCGATCCGCGGGTCCGGCCCCGGACGCAGCCAGCGTTCGGCGGCCGCGCCCGAAAACAAAAGCAGCCCGAGCAGATACCAGCGCCGGTAGCGGGACAAGGCGGCCCCGAGGCCGGTAACTGCCAGGGCTGCAATTAGTTCTCCGGAGGAGAGGCCGGCGGTTGCCGAAAGCAGGACGCCGCCCAGAAAGGCCAGCGCCGGCAGGAGCAACGGATTCAGGGAGCGCACTCCCTAAGGTAGTTGGGCGAGCGGCGCCGGGCTCTCACTCGGGCTTGGTGGCGCGCACAAAGCCGCTATAGAACTTGTCGACGACGTGCGGCGAGACTGCGTCCACGTCGAGACCGTGATCCGTGAGGAATTGCCGGGCGTCCTCCACTTTGTAGACCCGGGTTGGCTCGATGCCGATGTTGGTGAAGCCGGCCTGGGCAAGTTTCGCTTTGTATTCGGATTCATCGAGCGCGCCGGCAATGCAGCCCACCCAGAGGAGGATGCTCTTGCGCACTTCCGCCGGAATTTCGCCGCGCGTGACGACGTCGGAAACCGCGAACCGGCCCCCGGGCTTCAGCACGCGGAACGCCTCCTTCAAGACGCGATCCTTATCCGCGGAAAGGTTGATGACACAGTTGGAAATGATCACATCCACTGAGTTGTCCGGCAGCGGGATGTGCTCGATCTCTCCCTTCAGGAACTCGACATTCGCTAACCCGGACTTGCGCTGATTTTCTCGCGCCAGGGCGAGCATCTCGTCGGTCATGTCGAGGCCAAAGGCCTTGCCGTTGGGGCCGACACGGCGGGCGGACAGCAGCACATCGATGCCGCCTCCGGACCCCAGGTCGAGCACCGTCTCTCCGGGGTGCAGTTGGGCCAGCGCGGTTGGGTTCCCGCAGCCGAGCGACGCCTGGACGGCCTCCTGCGGCAGCAGGGCGGTTTCGTGGCCGGCATAGAGGTTCGAAGTAATCGGGTCTGCCGATCCGCAGGATGAAGTGGAGCCGCAACAGGTGCTTCCGCCGCTGGTTACGCGCAGAGCAGCCTGTCCGTATTTTTCTATTACTGCTTCCTTGATGGGTGTCATTTCTCAGCCTTTCGAATTTGCACGATGGTTTCGGGAGCGATGGCGCGGTTGCGGGTGCAACACTCGGCGTAGAGGAACTGGAGAAGTTCGGTAAGAACCTCGGTGTTTGCCGAATACCAGAGGTAAGTGCCCTCGCGGCGGACATTCAGGAGATCCTCGTTACGGAGTTTCTCCAGGTGGTGAGAGAGGTTGGAAGCGGACATGCCCAACTCGGCCTGAATCTCGCCGGCAGTCATCCCATTGGGATGGGCGGAGAGGAGGAGGCGGAGAATACGCAGTCGATGTTCGGCGCCGATAGCGGCGAGCATGTCAGCATAGCGAATGGTGAGGTCGTCGAGAGGACGAGCGCTGCTCTCTTCCATACTTCCATAATAATTGAACTACGGAAGAAGTCAACCTCTTTTCCGCTACTCGTGCCGCCCAGCGACGTAGTTCCCGATCAAAGCCCCGATCACCCCACCGGCAAACACGTCCCCGGCGAAATGCCGCTGTGCGCTCACCCGTGAGATGCTCACCGCCGCCGCCGCTCCGTAAGCGGTGATTGCCAGCCACTTCGGGCAACGCTTGTTCCGCGCCACCGCCGTTGCCACCGCCCAGGTCATCATGGAGTGCCCGGAGGGGAAGCTGTTGCCATCCTTCCAGAACCCTCCTCTTCCGGCGCTCTCATCTGGCCGTTGCCTGCCGAACCCCATCTTCAGGGTCTGCGAAACGATGATGGCGTCGGCGAAGGCTTCCGTCGCCGACCACCCTGTGCTGCGCCAACCAGGCTTGTGCCCCACTGTTCCAGCCAGCAACGACCCTGCCGTGGCGGCGCCCACGAGGGAATAGCCGACCACGTTCGAAAGGTTCCGGCTCCAGTTGATTTCGGAGGAACTCGAGGGCAGCCCGCGGGAAATCTTCCTGTCCACGGTAATCAGCGCAACGGAACCCGCCACCAGAGGAAGCGCGCGCGTGAGAAACTGGCGCCGGTTCATGCGCGCCGGGCTGATCCAGATTGCTTTCTGCTCGCTGAAGATGTCCTGCGGGATATTTCGGAGCGGTTCGAACCGGATGGGGTCTTGTTGGATAGGGTCTTGCTGCGCCGGGGACGGGGTTGCCACGCTCAATGCAGCAAAAAAGAAGGGGAGTACGCAAAATCTGTACTTCGACATTCAGTTACATCCGTGAGCTGTCTATTTCAGGCTACCTGATCCGAATCCGCCGCGACAATTCGCTACTCTAATTGAGAAGGGCAATCCACATGAACGTCAGAAGGGCCAGCAGCGGAACAGACAGTCCCAGCCCAGCTACGTTCCGGATGCCGCCCGCCCTGGTGGAGAAGGTAGCGCAGCGGCTTTGCTGGGTATCCCTCATTTGCGCGGTCACCACCGTCATCGGCCTCAACCTCCAGCATTATCTTCAACCCGATCTGCGCGTGGTGCTCGGCCGTCCGCTCGTCAGGCTCACCTCTCTCGGCGTCATTCTGATGTCAGCCGGGTTCGTTGCGTTACAGGTAAAAAAGCTGGTAAAGAAAACCACGCTTCTCGATCTCGGTATTCTGTTCCAACTCGCGGTCAGCTTCGCGCTCGCCACGTTCGAGACTTCGATGGACTGGAGCGCCGCCGGCCCGGTGCGCGGAGTCTCGAGTCTCACGGTGTGGGTGGCACTGTGCGGACTGCTTCTGCCGAACGCTCCGGCCAAGGCCGGCATTGCCGCCCTTGGATGCGCCGCCATGTGGCCTCTGGCGTACACGCTGAACCTGCATCTGTACCACTTCCAGCCTCTGCCCTGGAACCGTCTCGCCGTCTGGATCTATCCGCCCTTCCTGATGGCCGGCTGGACGTTCCTTCTCAACAGGAAGATTGTCTCGATGCATCTCTCGCAGCAGAAAGCGGAGGAACTGGGCAGCTACACACTGGACTACATGATCGGGCAGGGAGGCATGGGCGAGGTCTGGCGCGCCAAGCATCGCATGCTGGCCCGCGACGCCGCCATCAAGCTGATCCGGCCCGCCGTGTTGTCGAGCGTCAGCGGACGCCAGGAGAGCCTCATTCAAAAGCGCTTCGAGCGGGAGGCGCGAGTCACAGCCAGTCTGCGCAGCCCGCACACGGTGGCGCTGTTCGATTTCGGGAAGACCAAAGACGCGAAGTTTTACTACGTGATGGAACTGCTGGATGGAATCGATCTGCAAACCCTGGTGGAGCGGTTCGGCCCGATGCCCCCGGGGCGTGTCGTACGCATCCTGCTTCAGGCTTGCGAATCGCTCGAGGAAGCGCACCGGTTGGGGATCATCCACCGCGACATCAAGCCGAAGAACATTTTCCTTTGCAAACTCGGGTTGCGGTATGACTTCGTGAAGGTGCTTGACTTCGGGCTGGTGAAAACTCTCATACCCGATGAGCTTTCCATCCACACGATGGAAGGCGCCGCCACAGGCACCCCTGCGTATCTTTCGCCGGAAATCGCGCTGGGCCACGAGAAGATCGACGGGCGGGCCGATCTCTACAGCCTCGGCTGCCTCGCCTACTATCTCCTTACCGGCCAACTGGTTTTTCCGGAGAGCAACCCCACCGCACAGGCTCTGGCGCATGTACAGAAGATGCCGCTGAGGCTCAGCGAAAGAACGGATCTGCCCATTCCAGCCGAACTCGAGCGGATTATCATGAACCTGCTCGAGAAGGAGCCCACGAAGCGCATCTGGAGCGCGCAGGAACTGGCGCGGCAATTGCGGCGCCTCCATCTGGACGGCTCGTGGTCCGACGAGGACGCCGCCTCCTGGTGGCAAACCAACCTCCCCGAGCGCTCCATCCTGGCCGTACGGCAGGAAGAAGCCAGCGGCGATTCTCCCGCCTCGCTCAGCCCGGTTGGGCTTGGGTTGTCCTCTGGGGCACAATCGAATAGGTGAATTTCTCCGCGAAGCTGGACCGCCTGACGCAGGTTGCCATGGCTGGGGCGAGTTTCACGCTCGCCCACCAGGTGGCGGCGAAGGCTGCGCGAGACGGCCTGTTCTTATCCCGCTTCCCGGCCACCGATCTGCCGAAGATCGTAGGGCTGGCCGCGGTGGTTTCCATTGTCTCGTCTCTTCTGTTTTCGCGCCTGCTCTCGCGGTTTGCGCCGGCGCGTCTGGTGCCCGCCGCGTACCTTTGCAGCGCCGCCGGGCACCTGATCGAGTACTTCCTCATCGATTTTCATCGCGATCTCATTGTCTGTATTGTCTACCTGCACATCGTGGGTCTTGGGGCCATTCTGCTCTCCGGCTTCTGGTCGCTGACGAGCGAGGTGTTCGACCCGCGGGAAGCCAAACTGCGCTTTGGGCGAATTGCCGGAATGGGGACTGCCGGCGGAATCGCGGGAGGGATCCTTGCCGAGCGCACGGCGGCTCTCAGTTCCGCGGAAATGCTCCTGCCGGTGCTGGCGGCGCTTCATCTCACCTGTGGTTTGATTCTGCTTGTTCTGGGAGCATCGTCCCGCGAGGAGCATCACCGGAAACCGCGGGCCGGGGATGAGGGCTGGGAGACGGCGCGCAAGGCGTTCTCCGGGTCGCCTTTCCTGCTGAGCCTGGCATTCCTCGTTGTGCTGGGGACAACCAGCGCCGCGCTGCTCGACTACCTGTTCAAGACCGGAGCGACCGAAGCCATGGGGCGCGGGCCTTCTCTCACCCGTTACTTCGCCATTTTCTACACCGTGAGCCAGGTGATGACCTTTCTGGTCCAATCGCTGCTGACACCGATCGCTTTGCGCCGCCTAGGGTTGGGCCGCACGGTGATGTCTCTCGCGCTCGCGGTCAGCGCCGGGTCCTTTGCGGCGCTGGCCGTTCCACTGTTTACCATGGTTTCAAGCGTCCGGGCTTTGGAACTCATTCTGCGGGGTTCGTTCTTCCGTTCCGGCTATGAAATTTTTTTCACGCCTATTGCGCCGAATGAAAAGCGCGCCGTGAAGACGGTGATCGATGTGGGTTGCGACCGCTTCGGCGACGCTCTCGGCGCCCTGATCCTCCAACTTCTTCTGCTATATCCGCCGCACATGAGAACCGAGATATTGGTGATAGTCATTGGGCTGGCCGCGGCCAGCGTGTGGATTACCAGCCGCATGGACCGCGCCTACATCGGGGCTCTCGAGCGCGGACTCATGAACCGGGCGATCGAACTCGACATCTCGGGGCTTCAGGATTCCACCACCATCTCGGCGGTTCTGCGGACAGTGAACATCCGCAAGGCCCCGTCTCCCACCGCCGCGCCGCCGAAGCCGGAACCAGCGCCTTTGCCCGCGCCGGCCGCGCCGCCTGATCCGTTGCTCGAAACACTACGGATGCTTCGGAGCGGAAAAGCCACCGTGGTTCGGAGCCAGTTGCGCCGTCTTCAGCCGCTCGATCCGTTGCTGGTCCCGCAAGTGGTGCGCCTGCTGGCCTGGGATGAAGTGAGTGAAGAAGCGCGTGAAGTTCTCACCGCCGCCGGGAATTCTATTACCGGCCTGTTGTCGGACGTTCTGATTGATGAAAAGCAGGATTTCGCCATTCGGCGTCGCATTCCGCGAATTCTCGCGCGCTCCGGCTCACAGCGCGCCGTGGATGGGCTGATGGACGCTCTCGAAGACAAGCACTTCGAGGTGCGCTTTCAATCGAGCCGCGCGCTCGACTATCTCCGCCAGAACAACGAGGATCTGCGGTTCGATGAGCACCGCATCTTCGCCATCGTCATTCGCGAGCTGAGCGTGGCGAAGCCAATCTGGGAAGGGCGCCGCCTGCTGGACAGCCGTGACGCTTCCGACAGCGGATTCTCCTTTCTCGATGACGTCCTGCGCGACCGGGCCAATCAGAGCCTCGAGCATGTGTTCAGCCTGCTTGCCGTGGTCTTGCCGCGGGACCCGTTGAAGATTGCTTTTCGCGCCCTGCACAGCGAAGATCACCTGCTGCGGGGTCTGGGTTTGGAATACCTCGAAGGCACACTGCCCCCGGCCCTGAATGAGCTGCTCACTCAGATGCTCGACCTGTCGCCGCCGGCCGCCGCGAGCGAGGACCGGGAGGAAGTGCTCGCCCGGCTGATGCGTTCCAACCAGAGCCTGCTGCTCGAATTCAGAAAGATAAGCGGCGGTGCTCCCGGGCCAGCCGGCCGGCAATCCACAGCCAAAGAATCGTAAATGCGACGTTGAGCCAGGCGAAGCTGGTGAGTGCCAGTTGCAGTTCCGCGCCGATTCTCACAATTCCCGCCTGAATCACGTCGCCGAGGCGCATGAAGAACGTGTCGATGGCCGCTTTTGCTTTATATTTCGACTCGCGCGTGGTGGGCAGGAACAGAGCCTGGCGAATGGTGTTTTGCAGCGAGTAGTCGGTTGCGTTCTCGAGCGTTTTGGCCACGCGGATGACCATCAGGATCGGAGCCGCCGCGAGCATCGAATAGCTCATGAGAGCGATGCAAGGCAATACGAACAGCGACCCACGCACACCGAGCGACTTGAAGATCCGCGAAACCGCGAAGGATTGCAGCAGGAAGCCCAGCAGGTTGACGCCACCGAAGAAGCGCCCGTAAAACACGCCGACAAACTCCTTTTGCCCCGCCGCGTTGCCGGGAAAGAACTGCCTCGCCTGCTCGCTGACCACCTTTCCGAGCAGGAACTCGCCTGAACTGTTTACCACGTTCAACAGCACGGTCAGGGCCGCAATCCAGGCCAAGTAGCGGTTGGAGAACACGAGCTTGAAACCATCTTCCGCGCTCAGCTTCAGATTGTCGTGAGCCGCCATGTCGGGAATGGAGCGCGCGGTCTGCACGCGGTTCACCGCCACCGTCAGCGCCACGCACACCGCTAGAAGAGCCGCGGCGGCAAGCTGAAGCTGGTAAGGGGTGAGGTGGGCGCGGGCCATCAGTTCTCCGGCGCTTTCCGCGCCTAGCCACGCGCCGAGAGAACTGCCCACGCCGATCATGGGAAAGAGGCGCTTGCCCTGCCGCTCGGTATAGAGGTCATTGGCAAAAGCCCAGATCTGCGAGACCGCGAAGACGTTGAAGATGCCCACCCAGATGTAATAGACAACCCCTTCCCTCCATCCAGCCACGCCGAAGCTGTAAAACAGAACCAGGTTGAAGATGAAAAATATCCAAAGTCCGGCGATGAGGCGAATGCGCACGACTTTGGTTCCGATGTAGCCGTACAGAGGCACCAGCGCCATCAGCAATGCCGCCTGTCCGGCACTCGAATACGCCTTGATGTAGGCTCCCCCTTCGGTGAGGATCAACGATTCCCGCACGGTCTTCAGCAGGTAATAGGCGAACAGGAGCAGGAAGAGATTGACCGTGAGCAGAACCACGCCCAGTCCTTCTCCGGCGCGCACATCTGCGAAGAAGCTGAGCATGCGCTCGAGCCTCCCCTTCCGCTTCTCACCGATGGCGCGAAAGCTGGGGAAGCTGCTGAGGCTGGGGATTTCGGGGCGTGACTGGTATTCGGGGCGGTCTACCATGTTCGTTCAATTCCGGCGATCTTCATCTCAGCGCCTGTACGATGGATGTAAACATTGATCGTCTGTGATTTTTTCGCCCGGGAAGTGATTGTTGCGCACCAATATCCATCCCCTCCTTCGGGCACGGCTGCTGTCTTTGCGCCCTCGAGGGGACTTTTTGTCTGCCGGCTGTTGTCGAAGCGCGACCATTGGATATCCACTTCCGCCGCCGGATGATATCCCAGTTTGGCCCCCAAATCCGCCCAACGCAACCGGCCGCCCTCCAGCCGGAACTGATCGAACGGCAGGACCTTGGCGAAATAGGTTTTGCCGATCTTGTTGCGCCGTTCGATGAGGCACTTGACGAGGTAGGCTTCCGCTTCCTTGTCGCTGAGTTCGCCGGTTCCCGCGATGGCGCGGATCTCGTCGTCCGTAAACGCCGTCACCAGTTTCGCGCCCCAGAATTCGTCGTCGGGGAGCCGGTTGAGGAATGCCGGATTCGGGTACTCCGGGACCCACTTTCCGGGATCGAAGATTGTGGATTCGAAACGGCCGATGCTGGGGTAGTTCGGATAGCGCGCCTTTGCCCAATAAGGGACGTACAAACCGAGCGAGAAGAGCTGCACGGCGGATTCCTTCCAGGAAAAGAAATAGGCTCCGGAACGCGGGCTGTTCGGCTTTTCCGTGCCGCTGCCCAGAGTGGAGCCGAAGTCGAGTTCATAGTGGCGGATATACTGAACGCCCTTGTCCTTTACGAGGGCATCGAAATTGTTGATGGCCCGGGAATCGTCGTGGTCGAGCCAGGCGTCAATTACCGCCAGTCCGCGAAGATCGCGCCGGTGCTCGTGGGGAACAATGTCGTTCGGATCGTCGCTGCGCGTTCCGAAATAGCGGGGCGGCCCGATGGGCTTTCCTGATACTGCCAGCGAGGCGGTGGCACGGTAGCGTCCGTCCTTCGCCAGGGGGACCTTGAGCAGGATCTCGAGCAGATCGCGGCGGGTCATCCGTTTCTTTTTCCCCGTGGCGCTCGACACCTGCGTGTCCTCTCCCAGCACCAACTGGTCTTCCGTGAAATACACGATGTAGTTGTCCGGGACATGGTAGCCCATGGCGTAAAAGAATCGTGAGGTGATACTGTCCGCCGCGGTCGCCATTTCGGGATTGGTCAGCGGGTCGAACTTCACGAAGTACCGCCGTTTGTTTCCATCGATGATGACGAACCCCGGCGTGACGCCCTCGTTCTTCACCGACACGACTGTCCATTTCCTGCCCATCTCCGGCGGTGTTGTCCCACCCGCTCCCTTCACCAGGTCCGCGATGCTCATCCGGTGGTAGTAGTGACGCTTCACCCACCAGGCGCCCTGCATGGGCTCTCCCAGCGTGCTGACGCCCCTGGCCAGGATGGGTGGTCCCTTCTTCGGCTGGCGCTCGCCGGGATGTCCGAACTGGTGCAGGAAGAGGTCGTAGTAATCGCTCAGTTTGCGGTAGGCGGCTTTTTCCACATTTACCGGCTGCGGTTCCCAATCGAGTGGGTCGTCGGGATAGAACTTCTCAGGAACTCGCTCGAGTTCTTTCCTGTGCTGGTGGGCCGGCGGGCCCTGTGCGAGCTTTTGCCCCGGCGCAACGGAAGTAAGCAGGAACAGGAACCAGATTTCGCGCATGGCTTCCCCCTTTCAATACACCGGCTGGCCAGTCGTTGTGCCGAAGCGTCTTTGCAGGAAAACGTCGTTAAACTTGAACCACACCTGGAAGCCTTCGTGGCTGAACGCGGTGTCAATGCGGAGGAATGTTACGTCCCTCACGTTGAAGCGCAGGCCGAAGCCGGCGTCGGATTCCAGGTCGCGGAAATTCAACATGCCGCGCCGCGGCATTACCTTTCCCGCGTCAGCGAAGATTGCCGCGTCCAAGCCCGCGAACACTTCCCAGCGGTACTCCGCGTTGTACACCACCATATTCCGGCCGCTGAACCGGAACGCCCGGTAGCCACGCAGATCGTCCGATCCGCCGAGCACCGGCTGGAGGTAAAAGGGGATCTGCTCGTTGTTGTCGGTATCGGTGAGAATGGTCTTGGCCCGCAGCGCAATCACGCGCCTCTCGTTGAAGAAGGGAATGTATTGTTCCAGGTTGATGTCGAGGCGCCGGAAGTTATACAGGTTGTGGTTGCGGTCGTCGTTCCACGAGTACTGCATCACGTAGTTGCCGCCCTTTCGGGGGGCAAGGGGATTGTTCCGGTAGTCGAATTGCGCGAAGACGGAGGTGCGCAGGTAGAGGACATTCTCATCGATTGCCGGCGTGGAACCGAGGGGAAACTTCTGCTCCGTGGAGATGTAGCGGCTGTCGTTGCCCGGACCGGGATTTGCGTAAAGCGTGCCTAGCGATCCGCCCAGTTTTACATACCGTCCAAGTCTTGTGGCTCCGATGGCGTCCACCGAGGTGTCTTCCAAACGGTAATTGGAGCGGTTTATCTTTTCTGAATCCGGCCCGCTGCCGTAATAGCCAAGGCGCGTGTAATTGCGATGCGAGGCCAGCAGATCGAAGGAAAGGCGATCGCCGGCGAGTTTCGGCAGCGCGGTTTCCACCTCGTACTTCTGCGATCCGAGGAAGCTGAATTGGGCCGACGTGCGGAACTGCAGTTGGCCGTGCAGCAGGTCTTCGCGAAAGTACTCGGGACCGATAGCGAAGCCCGCGCCCGTCACCATGTTGCCGATCTTCGCCCGGAACCCGTTGTATCCGGCCGTGATCCGCTCCATGATCTTGTCATCGCGAAATTTTCGCAGCCGTTCCTCCCATTTCGAAACCGTCTCCGGTTTCAGCGCCTGAGCCTTGGCTGCGCGCTCGGCCTGAATTGTTTCTGTCCGCGTCTCAGGGCGTTGCGCGGGCGCGGAGAGGGCCGCGGCTATGGTGAGAATAACGAGAGTGCCTCCGCGCGACCCTGGCAAGCTCATAAGGTAACGTATTGGATGCTCGCGACATATCCAGAGTACCACCGGGCACGCGCGATTTCGATGCTGCTTTTCGGTAATGACAGCTAGCTTCCGGCCAGTTCCGACTCGATGGCTTCCACCGTCATGAATGGGAACCGGGCGTAGAAATCGGGGCTCGCTTTCAGGTAGTCGCCCCACTTGGCCTTGGCTTGGGCACTGAGGAGGTCTCGAATGTCCTGGGATACGCCGTTGCGGAACCGGATCTTGTCCGCGTTCCTCGATGCCTGCCCGGCGTCGCTGTGCCCCCACACGGTCATGGTTGGCAGCAGCGAGGAGATTCCCGACGCGAACCCTCCCGGTACGCCCGTCGAGCACGCATAGAAGATGACCGTACCATCCGATTTTGTAATCCGCCGGATCTCGTCCGCGAGTTTCTGCATGTCCTTCTTTCGCACCTGCGCAGACGGCAGCGAACTCTGGCCCCCATGTCCCGCGTAGGCGAAGAAATCGAGCCCGCTCTCGCTGACTTCGGCCAGTTCGTCAAAGAAATTTTCGCGGGTATCCGACTCGGTTCCACCCGGATCGAGATCGTCATGCACATTTTCAAAGGAACGCACCAGCGTATCCGGCAGTCCGTAGAGGGACTTCATTTTCTTCCCGATGAGCCGGAATTCGCCGCTCGAATCGGGCTTCGCCATTACCGCGCCGCTCGCTTCCTTGCGAGGTTCCCAATTGAGATAACCGATCTCGTCGAAGGTGTCCGGATCATAGGCGGTATTCTTTGTTGCCTTCTTGTCCAGTTTCTTGGGCGCCGCCACTTTGATGGTAGTGCCGCCGGTGAGTTTTATCTCATACTTGCGGAGTTTGCTATGCGCGCCGCTGAACGTCCCGAAGGAACCCGTCTTGTAGCCCGCCTGCACGCTCGACCCGTTCTTGTAATAGACGAATTCCCGCCACTTCGAGTTGTTGTCCGGATAGATCACCAGCCCGCGCGGCCTCTGCAGAAGATAGTTGACAATGATGGGTAGCCCGAACACAGTTCGATTCTCCTTCCTAAAGACAAATGCGAGAACCGCATCCCAGAAGGCATCACTCTCGTTAAACGATTGTGATGTTCTATAAATATGGGAGTAGTATATCCTAAATCAGGTACAGGGATTCGCTTGAGCGGCAGCAGAAGGGGGTAGAAACTCTTGCCGTGCCTGTCGTTCCCGAGTCGCCTCGGATTGACAGAGGGGCGAAGCAAGTAGTATCCAGGAGATTAGCCCTCTTTTCTGGGGAAGGAGTATTCATGATCAGTGTGTTTGCAACGGCGATCCTCGGCATCGTGATCGGGGTGGCGGGAAAGGCCATGATGCCCAGCAAGGATACCGGCGGCGCGTTTGCCACTGGAGTTCTCGGCATCTGCTGTGCCAACCTTGGCAATTCCATGGGCTGGCTAATGGATTGGTGGCCAGTGGGTTCCCTCGCCGGTTTCGGAGCGGCTGCCGCCACGACGGTTCTGGGACTGATCATTTACAGGGGATTTGCTGCGCAGGCCAGCGAGTAAGGGTCAGAGATAGTATTCTTTGAGCCGGGAGCAGATCTCCCTCAGGTGTGCCAACCGTGCCTGCAGAAGGGCGTCGCGTTCCGGAAGGGGCGATTTTCCCACCTCCTCAGCCATGAACTGCGCACGTACCACGTCCTCGAATAGCGCCATCATCTTGCCGCGCCATCTCACCAGGTAAGCGGCATTGAGGCGCAGTATTTCGCGGGTGTATGCCCCACAGTTGGAGAGCGGTTGTAGATCTCCGGCTCGTCCCAAACGGAGATGATCCCGGTAGATGTCGTCGCCGCAAGGGTCAGCAAAGAGGAGGCCTCTCAATTCCAGTGCCGGGCTTGGCCAGTGGTTTCCCTTGACCTGGTTGCAGCGATTACAGGAGTAGTAGAGATTGCTGTAGACACGGTCAAGATGCGCAAAATCGTTCCGGCTCTTGGGGCGGAAGTGGTCAACCCCAAAGTGAAACTGGTTGTCCTCCGGATATTCCTTGACCCGGCAGTAGGCACACCGGCGCAGGAAATCCATTCGCAGATAAGGCTTGTAATCCTGAGACTTCGGAAGCAGCGGAGGCGTCTGGCGACGCCTGAACACTCCCCATCCCGTCATTTCATCTGCTGTCGAACAAGGAGCAGGATTTCACTGATGGATGCGTGGAGGACTTGCCGGTCCCAGTCCATCGCGGTGAGGATTTGTTCGAAGGGCTCGTGGTCTTCCAGCGTGTCGAGAGAAGTATTCAGCGAATCCAACTCTTGTAGTTCTGACGGGCTGAGCCCCACGAGGAACTTGCGGTCTACCAATTCGTGATAACGAGTCAACATCCCCTCCCGGTTCAACTGTCTTTTGGGCGACCCGCCGCCGCTCATGCTCATTCAGTGACCTTTCCGCGACTGGCCTACTCCTACTCATCGGCCGGTTTTCGCTTACCATACATGCCTTATGGCATATTTCCGAGGCGATCCTCGCACCGGAGAATCCCCAATCGAATAGTGGCCCCACCGGCGGCGCTTTCTCAGGCGAGTTGTTAGCCCAGAAGATCTCCCTCCCGTCTAACTATAGCCAAGGATACTTGAAACCTTACGGGCCAGAGCTTTCAGCGAACAGCCGTCGGCGTTCAGCTTTTGAATTAGCGCAGTCAGCATCCGTTTCACCTCGGTAGCTCGCTGAACCAATTCATCATTCAAGCTGAAGGCTGATCGCTGACTACCCCCCCAACAGTCACCTACGGCCCTAAAATCTGAGACGATCGGCGGAACCGGAATTGCTCGCGACGGCGCTATTTTTCGCCTGGCCGCCGCAAGCTGGGCGCGTGGCGCTCCCCGAGGCTGCGGTTCCTCTGCGCTCGCCCCCGAATTTCGTTGCTGTCCGCGAAATTCGGCGCCAAGAGCAGGTATGCATCGTAAGCATCAGCCGCTTTTGCATGGTCGCCCGCTGCCTCATAGGCTCGTCCCAACTCCAGATACGCCGGAGCATAGCTTGCATTGACGCCCGCCAACGCCGCGGCATCCTTCTCCACTTCCGGAATTTGCCCCAGCAGCCTGTGGACATGCATCAGGTTCCAGCGGGCGGTCACGGACCGCGGGTTGTACTGGACCGACTTTTCGAGATACGGCACAGCCTGCCGCAACTCGCCACGAGCCACCAGTTGGGAGGCAATTTGAAATGGCGGCAACGCCCACTCGGGCGTCAGCCGGGCTGCCATCTCGAACGCTTTGCGGGATTCCGGAAGCCGCTTCAACCGTTCCAGGGCCACTCCCATAGCGTTGTATGCGCAGGCGAATTGCGAGTCGATGTGAAGGGTCCCCCGCAGCGTATCGAGCGCCGTCTCGAAGCGGCCTTCCGCAATCTGGAGCCGCGCCTGGCAAAACAGGGCTCGCGACTCCACTCCTTTGTCCCCGGGGCGGAAAACCTTGAGAACCTCGTATGCCTCCACAGCGCGGCGGAGCATCGCCTTCTTCAGGCCGATCGCCGTGGACTGCACGTAATCATTCACGCAAGCCTGCCCCAATTCCTCGAGCGAGGCGCTGAGCAAGGCGTTGGCAGCGGCGCGCTGCGCTGCGAAATTCTGCGTCCGGTAAAACTCCCAGGCGCCATCCGGTCCCAAAATCTGGCCGGCGGCGATCCGCGCCTGAAGTTGTAAGAGCGGGCTCGTGCGGGGCCTCGGGATCTCCAGTCTCGAGGAAAAGGCGGCAAGAGTGAACTTCCCTTCGAGGGTCTGGCCGGGCGTCAGGTCCGCCGACAAACGGTGTTCGCCGAGCGAAATGGTTTCGATGCGCAGCGTGCCATCCCGCCGCAGGCTGCCTTGAAACGCGTTATCCACATAGACCGGCACGCCTGGGGGGCCAGTGACTTCCAGGGTCGCATTGCGCGACACCGCAGGCGCCCGGGGAACCACGGACAGCGGCAGCCGCGCATCGAATGTTCCCGCCACACGCGGATGCTGCCGCGACTGGGTTTGCTCGGGAACGAGCTTTGCGATGTAGTCAATCAGCTCCGAGGCCCGCACGAAGCCGTCGTTATCGCCATCGGCCCGGCCGCGCAGCCCATCCAGGAGAGCGTACGTGAAAACGCCCTGCCCGCCGTTCCAGCGCTCGTCCTCAAAAGAACGCTCACTGGGGCGTGAGGCCAACAGTTTCAGGAACGACCGGTCGCCGTGTCCGATCGCCGCCGCCGGTTCACTGACCCGGCCCGCTTGCCCCTCGGAAAACGAAGTCCAGCCAAGGCTTCCGCTGTGGCAGGCGTCGATGGTGACGATGGCGAGCCCGGCCCGTAGCTTCCCGCTCAGTGCGCTGTCCACTTCTTCAAAGGCGAGTGCGGTAGCGTGCAGGTTCTGGGGATCGGAGTCGTAGGCGACAAAATACGGCTCGTCGCGTTCCGCCACCACGCCGTGGCCCGCGAAGAATACATACACAATGTCGTTGGGCCCGGCTGAGCCTACCAGCCAGGTTTCGAGGGAGGCGCGTATGGCGGCGAGGGTGGCCTTTTCATTCGTCAGGACACGGATGCGATCGGCCGGCAGCGCGCCTCCGGGTCCGGTGCGCAGAAAGGCGGCGAACTCCTCCGCATCGCGATGCGCGTAGTGCAGTTGTGCCTGCGGCGGCAGGTTCAGGTAATTCGAGATGCCCACCACCAGCGCGTAGCGCACCCCACGGTCGCCCAGCGGATTGGGGGCTGGTTCCTGCTCGAGCCGCAGATCGCGGGATTGTTGGGCCGCAAGGGCACACCAGGCCACGAGGAGCCATCTCCCAGCGTTCATTGGTAGGATGATACCAACTTTGCGGAGACCTAAATCTCCAAATGTCCCTGATACACCATCGAACTGATCTTGAACCTCTCTTTGACTTCGAAAACCTGGATATCGCCAGTTACTTCGATTTCCTTGTCCGCGAGTTGAATGGGGTCTTTACGGGAGAAATGGACCCGGATATCCAGGTTTGTGCCGTCAAGCGAAACCTCGACACGGGTTGGCCGGAGGTCCTTGCCCGAGCGGGTGCGCAGGTGGACGGAATCCTTCACCACGGCCGCCACCGTGTCCGTACCCTGGTGGGCTACGAGCGCGGGAATGCCGAAAATCTCCAGCACATAATCAGGGGCCGGCGCGCCAATAAGCGCATTGAGTTTGGAATCATCGAGGTTGCCCTCGCGCTGCCGGTAGAGCGCTTTGGCATGCCGCACGGGGAGCGCGCTGGCCCAACGCACGATGATGTCCGCGCGATCGGGCATTTTGGGTTTCGGCGCGCCGATGCCCCCTACCGGACTCCCCACCGGAGTTTGCGGCCCGTGGTCGGCGCCGGGAACGTCCTTGTAGGTGAACGGCTGCTCTCCGCGCTTCGTCCACGTGAAATGGACCGTTCGCGGCTTGGCCCAAGGCGAATCCGTCAGCAGTTCGAGAACGGCGTCCTTACTCCAGTCGGGGAAGGACTTGTCCTTCCAATCGGAAGCAAACAGAACTGCCGCTCCCGACAGCATAAGGAGAATCGCGGCACGGAGGATAACTCTCGACAAAGCCCAGTGCTCCACCCCTCAGAATAGCGCGGCGCTGCGGGGCTAACCGAAAACGGCCTCGACCGGATCAAACGCTGCTACCCGCGGCAAGGTTCCAAAAACCCGCCCCCAATCTCCCTCGAGGCGGGAAGCGCAAAACGCATCTGCCATCGCGGACGGCGCAAATCGCACCATGAGAGAAGCCTGCAACGCAAGCGCGAGCCTGCCCGCCAACCGGCGCGCCATCGCTTCGTCTGGCTCTCCCATCTGATTCAGAAAACGCTCGATCCGCGGATCCGCCGCTAGCCGGATCTCCGTTTTCACCCGCTCGAACGATTCAGGGTCCCGCGATAGAGCGCGCAGCACATCCAGCGCAATCACGTTCCCTGACCCTTCCCAAATCGAATTCAGGGGAGCCTCGCGATACAGCCGCGGCATCACGAACTCCTCCACGTAGCCATTACCGCCCAGGCATTCGAGCGCCTCGGCTATGAAAGCCGGCGTCCGCTTTGTCACCCAATATTTCCCCACAGCCACTGCCAGCCTCGCGAATGCTTTGTCACGCTCATCGAAGCTCCGCGCGAGGCGCATCATGAGGAGCGTTGCGGCTTCCGATTCGAGCGCCAGGTCCATCAGCACGTTGCGCATCAGCGGTTGGCTTGCCAGGGCGCGGCCGAAGACATGCCGGTGCCTGGCATGATGCACCGCCTCCACCAGCGCGCGCCGCATCAGGGCACTCGAGGAGATCACGCAGTCGAGCCTGGTGTGGTGCACCATCTCCATAATGGTGGCGATGCCGCGGCCTTCTTCCCCCAACAACTGCGCCCAGGCGCCATGGAACTCCACTTCGCTCGAGGCATTCGAGCGGTTCCCGAGTTTCGTTTTCAGCCGCTGCAGATGAAACTCGTTGCATGCGCCATTGGGCTTCCACCTTGGCAGCAGGAAACAGGAAAGCCCGCCCGGCGCCTGCGCGAGCACAAGAAACGCATCGCACATCGGCGCCGAGCAGAACCACTTATGGCCCGTAAGGATGTACTCACCGCTGCCCACCGGTACGGCGCGTGTCGTGTTGGCGCGCACGTCCGACCCGCCCTGCTTTTCGGTCAGCGCCATGCCGATCAAAACGCCCTTCTTTTCCGGGGCCGGACGGAACGAGGGATCGTATTGCGTGGATGCCGCGCGCGCGATCCACTCCGCGCCAACCTGCGGATCACGGGCAAGCACGGGCACGGCGGAATAGGTCATCGAGACAGGACACATGTGCCCTGCCTCGTTCTGCGAGGCGAGCATAGCCGATACGGCGCGCGCCGCATGCGCGCCCTCCCGCTTCTCCGTCCATGGCAGGTTGTGAATCCCGTTCTCCACCGCACGGCGCATCAACTGATGCCATGCCGGATGGAACACCACTTCGTCGCGCCTGCGCCCGTAACGGTCATGCGTGTGCAGCACAGGCGGATACTCGTTGGCTTGAGCCGCCCACTCCATCGCTTCGGCGCTGCCGGCCCATTGCCCAAACTCGAGCAGCCGCTCCCGCGCCCAGCCTGCTCCCTCGCGCACGGCCGCGTCCCGTAACGCACGATCCGAGGAAAACAAGTTCCAATCGGCCAGCGGCGGCGGTTGATTCTCCAGGGTGTTCATTTCCGAACCAGCGATTCCAGCTTCTCAAACGCGGGCTCGAGACGCTGATGATTCTCGAGCACCGGAGCGAAAATATCCCCCAGCCGCGCAAAGCGTTCGAGTACGTTGCGCAAATGGAACTGCTGCGGCGTCAGCCCCGGCCGCACCTCGCGCCACTCGAGCGGCGTGGCCACAGGGGCCCCGGGATAGGCGCGCAAAACATAAGGCGCGGAAATTGTCTTGCCGCTCGAGATCTGTGCCCAGTCGAAGTAGACCTTGTTCTTTTCCCGCTTGGACACGGCGCGCACAGTGGTGAACAGGTCGGGCCGCTCTGCGGCCAGCAGCCGCGCGATGATCTCAGCGAACGACCGAACCTGCTCGAAGGTGTACACCGGCTCGAGGGGAACGTAAATGTGCATCCCGTCGCCGCCTGTGGTCTTGGGATAGCCGGCGAGGGAGAGAGCCTCCAGTTTCTGCCGCGCAAGCTGCGCCGCCTCCACAATTTTTTCGTAGCCGCAATCCTGCGGATCGAGGTCAATCAGCAGGAAATCGGGGTGCTCGAGGTTGCCGATCCGGCTCATCCAGGGGTTCTGGTCGATGCAGCCGAGGTTGGCCAGATAGAGCAGCGATGGCCGGTCATCGGCGAAAACGAAATGGATGGGCGCTTCATTGTGCGCGGAATAGATGGGGACCACGCGCATCCAATCGGCGAAATGCTCCGAAGCCTGCTTCTGGAAAAATGACTCGCCCTCAATCCCATCGGGATAGCGCCTCAAGGAAAGCGCGCGGTCCCGCAAGTAGGGAAGGATCAGGTCCGCCACCTGGTGGTAGTAGTTGATCAGGTCGCGCTTGGTGTAGCCTTCTTTCGGCCAGAACACTTTGTTGAGGTTGGTGAACGTCAGACGGCGGCCCTCCACGTCCACAATCGCTTTGTCCTTTGCGTCGGAGAGGAGCGGGGTTGGCGCTGCGAACTTTACTTCCGAGGCGGAAGAGGTATCCTCCTCGAAGACACACTCCCGCGGGCTGATGTCGTTGCGCAGCCCGAGAAACACCGGCGCGCGCAGGCGCTTATCGTCTGTCCACGAGGAGAATTTCACTTCGCAGACCAACTCCGGCGACGCCCATACCGGTGGATGCAGCATCTCCGGTTCCGCCTCGAACGGCATTCGATTGTTCTCGAGCGGCGCCAGTTTCGAATACACGAGTTCGAGCGATGCCTGGTCGAACCCCGAGCCGGCGTTGCCCACGTACACCAGCCTCTCTCCGGCGTACAGCCCTAGGATCAGGGAGCTGAAATAGTCCCGGTCCCCTGTCGTGTAGCCGCAGATGACGAACTCCTGCTGCTCGGTCACCTTGATCTTCACCCAGTTCGGACTGCGCCGCGATTCGTAAGGAGAGCCCAGCCGCTTGGCGACAATCCCCTCGAGTCCGTTCTGCCGCGCCAGTTGAAACAACGCTTCCCCCTGATCCACGAAATGATCGGAGAGTTTGACGCGCTCATTCGGAGTGATGACGGATGCGAGCAGCCGCTTGCGATCCTCGATGGCCGCCTTCCGCAAATCCCAGCCATCGAGATACAGGAGGTCGAACACGTAAAGAATCACCGGCGTCGTGCGCGATAGTGTGGCCGCGTAGCCCGCATCGGCCACATGCATGCGCCGCTGCAATAGCCCGAAGCTCGGCAGACCGCGTTCATCGAGCGCGACAATCTCCCCGTCGAGGATAGCGGCATCCGCTTTCACGCACTGCGGCAGCACGGCTAGCTCGGGATACTGCCGGTCCATCGGGTTTCCATTGCGCGAGATCATACGCAACCCGCCTTCTTCGACGAAACACAGCGCCCGGACGCCGTCCCATTTCACTTCGAACAGCCATCCAGGATCGGAAGGCGGCTTTGCCGCGGCAAACGCCATCATCGGCGATAGCGAAGCAGGCATGGGAGCCTCTACCGCGCCCTTGATTTTAGCCAGTTCCGACTCCACTCCCGCGGCGATCTCCTCCTGCGTGCGCCCGGTCTTCACGCTCCTTGGATAAAGATCAATGTTCCATCCGGATACGGCGTGCTCGTCCTTCTTTTTGATGAGCAGCCAGTCCTGCCCCTTGTTCTGCTTCGTCCTCACCAGCACGTAGTCGCCGCGCAGTTTCTGTCCGTGCAGC
Source organism: Bryobacterales bacterium (assembly GCA_020847975.1). GTDB lineage: Bacteria > Acidobacteriota > Terriglobia > Bryobacterales > Bryobacteraceae > CADEFT01. Next base: position 22,314 of record JADLBD010000119.1, read on the forward strand.
CGGATTTTGAAATCTCCGCGCTCGAGTTGTCCTTCGGCTGCCGGCTCCCCAATCACCTCATAAGCGCCGTGATCCCACAGCATCATGCTGCCCGCGCCGTAGTTGCCCGGGGGAATCACGCCTTCAAACGTGGCGTACTCCATCGGGTGGTCCTCCACGTGTACGGCAAGCCGCTTTTCGGAAGCGTCCTGGGAAGGGCCTTCGGGCACCGCCCAGGATTTCAGGACTCCGCCTACTTCGATGCGCAGGTCGTAGTGCAGCCGCCGTGCCCGATGGCGCTGCACGCAAAACTCGCCGCCGCGCGTTTCCGGCAAAGAGGAGGGCCGTTCACCGGCGGGCTCGGGAGTTTTTTCGAATGCTCGCTTCTTGGCGTAATCCTCGAGCGCCATACACGGATTATGATACCGAGCCGCGGGATCAACCCAGGCCTGAGTAGCCCGGGATTTCGTGGTATCCTTTCCTACGTTGGGTTTCTGCCGGCAGGAATGCCGGCAAAAGCATCCGCTACCCCATCCCTTACTTGGAAGAGAGGTTTTTATGTCAGTGAATTTCCGCCCGCTACACGACCGCGTGATTGTCCAGCGTTCTACCGAGGAGGAGAAGACGAGC
>JADLBD010000120.1 GCA_020847975.1 Bryobacterales bacterium
AAGCAGGCGCGGAAGTTCGGGGCCGAGGGTATCGGGCTGTGCCGCACGGAACACATGTTCTTCGGCGAGGACCGGCTGCCGCACGTGCAGGCAATGATTCTGGCGGATGACGAGAAGGGCCGGCGCAAGGCGCTGCAGAAACTACTGCCGATGCAGCGGGCGGACTTCGCGGGGCTGTTCAAGGCGATGGACGGATTCCCGGTGGTGATCCGGACGCTGGATCCTCCGCTGCACGAGTTCGTGCCGAAGCGGGAAGATCTGATGGTGGACATCGCGAAGCTGCCGCATGCGGACGTGAAGACGAAGAAGGAGATGGCGGCGCGCTACCGGATGACGGTGGGCGAGTTGAAGAAGGGCCTACCGGAATTGCTGAAGCGGGTGGAACAGTTGCACGAGTTCAACCCGATGCTGGGACACCGCGGGTGCCGGCTGGGGATCACGTATCCGGAGATCACGGAGATGCAGGCGCGGGCGATCTTCGAGGCGGTGGCGCAGGTGGCGAAGAAGGGGGTGAAGGTGATTCCCGAGGTGATGATCCCGCTGATCGGCGGGGTGGAGGAGTTGCAACACCAGAAGGCCATTGTGAAGAGGGTGGCCGATGAGGTGCTGGCGAAGGCCGGGATGCAGGACCAGGAGTACATGATCGGGACGATGATCGAGATACCGCGGGCGGCGCTGACGGCGGACCGGGTGGCGGCGGAGGCGGAGTTCTTCAGCTTCGGAACGAACGATTTGACGCAGACGACGATGGGCCTGTCGCGCGACGACTACGCGAGCTTTTCGCAGGATTACGAAAAGAAGAAGATTTTCAAGGCGGATCCGTTCGCGGTGCTGGATCAGGAAGGCGTGGGCAAGCTGGTGAAGTACGGAGTGGAGAACGGGCGTGCGACGCGGCCGGACCTGGAGATCGGGATCTGCGGCGAGCACGGCGGAGAGCCGAGTTCGGTGGAGTTCTGCTTCCGGGTGGGGATGAATTACGTAAGCTGCTCGCCGTACCGTGTGCCGATCGCGCGGTTGGCGGCGGCGCAGGCGGCAATCAGCGATAAGAGTGAAGTGGCGCGGACGGCTTAGGCCGACTTTCCAGTCGGGTCAGGGCTGAGACGCTGGTCTGATTTGGGGGCTGGTTCCTTCCGGGGGCCGGCCCTTTTTGTTTGGTGGGAGGGCAGACTATAGACTAAAGCGTATGCCATTGCTGCGAATGGAGGCCGAGGGGGTTGGTCCGTTTGCGCATTTGGAGATTGATTTCTCCGATGGGAAGGGGAAGCCGCACCTCGGGCCGCATATTCTGGCGGGGGTGAATGGATCAGGGAAGTCAACTGTGCTACGGGCCATTGCGTGGACACTCGCCGGAGAGTCGGGGCTGTTCGGTTTTCCCGCGGAAGAATGGAGGCATTCGGTACACGGATATTCGTCATCAAGAGCATCAAGCGCAATTGTCGTCGGGACAAGAAGCGCACCTGGCAGGAAGAGCCGGGGCACTCGCCGATCACAATGCGCCTTCACTGAGGTGCCGGGCCCCGGGAGGAAGCGCAAGCGGAAGTAGAGGGCAATGGTTCGAACAAGGGTCCGTACGAGTGCTCCTCCTGCCCTCGAGAAGCACAGGGCAGCCTGGACAAGCGGGTACAAGGAAAACCAGCGGAGAGATTGGGCGACGCCCAAGGCAAAGGCCGTTCTCCGGTCCGCGCTTCTCGATCTTGCTCACGGCAAATGCGTATATTGCGAAAAACGGCTGGCAGTCACGGATTTCCCACAGATCGATCACTACCATCCGATCTGCCGGCCTGTTCCAGGTGCAATACCTCAAAGGGGGAGGAAGATCACAAAGGGGCGCTGATCAAGCCGGACGCCGAAGATCCCGAGCCGTATTTCTGGATTGCTCCAGAATGCCGGTTGGAGCCGCATCCGGCGCTTGGAGAGAGCAACCGTCAAAGAGCCCAGCAGACGATCCGAATTCTGGACTTGAATCGCCCGGCGCTCATGCAGAGCCGGTTTGAGATGAGGGTACGGAGAGACTTGCCGGACTTGGTGGGAGAGCCGTTAGCGGAGCACAAACTCGTGCTGCGGCATGTTCTGACCATCAGTGGGCAGGCAGCGCTTGCGGCGCTGGATCGAATGAAATTCCTGTGAGCAGTTCAACGTTGGGGGCTAGGAACGGGCCCAAGGAAGATTGGGTCTTGTTCGAGGCCGGGGTTGGGGTCGGGGTCGATGTAGGGGGGTGGGGTGTCTTTCCAGAAGAGGATTTCCCAATCGGAGCGGCCGTGGACGTAGAGGCGGGCGATGGGGCCGGCGAGGGTGTCGGTTTCGCCTGGATTGATGCCGAGGACCTGGGGGTAGAAGCCGGCGTCGTAGTCGACTTTGCCGAGGATTTTGCCGGGCGGGGACCAGGCGGCGGGGTTGGAGAGGTCGGGATTGAAGGTGACGTAGATGCCTTCCTGGGGCCAGTTGGGGGAGCAGCAGGAATGGCTCATAAGGATGACGTAGGATTCGAGGTAGGAATTCCAGTGGATGGAGGGACCCCAGAAGGAGTCGGCATTGGATTGTTGCCAGGCGACGGCGGCGGGGAAGATGGGGGAGAGATGGCCGCCGAGGCCGGGTTCGGTCCAGCCGCCTTGATAGTATTTCCAGACGGCTCCGACGGGGTTGGCGCGGTAGTCGAGGCTCATGCGGGCGATGGCGACGCCTTGAGTGGAGAGATCGCCGCCGTAATTATCGAATAAGAAATAGAGATAGGCTCCGTCGCGATCGGGAATTACGGAGAAATCGCCATTGCCGCCGCCGAAGAATCCGTTTTTTGCGGAGCAGTCGATGGGGTCCGGGGCGGAGAGGACGATGCCGAGGTCGGTGAAGGAGTTGCCGCCGTCGTTGGAGACGAGGGCTCCGATTTCCGGGGCGGTGAGATTGGAGTTGGGGCAGAGGCCGGCGGGTTCGTGGTGATACCAGGCGTAGAGGGCGCCGTTTGGATCCTGCCAGACGGCTTCGATCCACATGGGGAAATGGGCTCCAGAGGCGATGTGGACGGATTGAGGAGCGGACAGAGAGAACTGATCGCTGCCCTGGCTGATGAGGGAACTGCCGATGGAGTTGATGAGGTGGAGTGCGCCGTCGCGCCAGAATGCGGGGCTGTTGGAATCGACTTGGGCCGGCATTTTCCAGGTGGGGGCGCTACGGATTTCCACCCGCTGGGCGGGAAGGGGAGCAGCGGTGAGGAGACACACGAATACCCAAAGGTGGCGCATGGTGATTCCGGAAGGCGCATGCTTCAAGGAGGGAGGGACAGCGTCTTCTGTACAGATAGGCGCGGCGGGGAAACGCGCGGTTACCCGATCAATGTAATGGTTTGTTAAGAGGGGGGTGAGATGGCGTCCCCAGCGGGATTCGAACCCGCGTTATCGCCGTGAAAGGGCGGTGTCCTAGGCCGGGCTAGACGATGGGGACGCTAGGAAAGGCAGGCCGGACGTCTTCCAATGTAACATTTCCGGAAGGCGAATCTCAACCTGCCACTAGAGATCGGAAGGTTCGGAAAGTGGTGGAATTAGAGAGTTTTGAGGTAGGCGATGATGTTGTCTTTTTCCTCATCGCTGAGGATGCTTTCATAGGCGGGCATGCCGTTTCCGCCGGCATTGATGACAGCGCGGACATTGGCTTCGTTGACCGGCTTGCCATTGGTGAGTTTGTCGTGTTTGAAGAGGCCTTTGAGCCCGGGGCCCATTTTCTTCTCGTCGCTGTCGGCGTTGTGACAGACGCTGCATTGCTCAAAGGTTTCTTTGCCCTTGGCGGCGTCACCCTTCTGGGCGCCAGATAACAGATTGGCCGCCAACAAGGCGGCCGCGATACCAACGGGAGCGATCATTTTCATCATGGGGAACCAGTTTCTCCTGTGATGGCGAATAGCCGAATACTTCATTCTACACGAAAACGTGAAGCAAGCGTAATGAGGAGACGTGGTAGGCTGACGGAAAGATACGGTTGTGAAAGGATTTTAAGTAAGTGGAAGGAGTGGGGAGGCCGGTGATCCTGTTGTTTGCGAAGGCTCCGGTAGCGGGGAAGGTGAAGACGCGTCTGATGCCGCCGCTCGATGGGGAACAGGCGGCGAAAGTGCATGAGGCGCTGGTGGCGGAGATGTGGGGCAGGCTGGGCGAGTTGCGAGAGGCAGACCGGGAATTGCACACGGACGAGGAGACAATGGCATGGCCGGAAGCGGCTCCGCGGAAATTGCAGGCGAGCGGAGACCTGGGCGAGCGGATGTTTCGAGCGCTGGAGGAAGCTTTGGCGAAAGGGCGGGAGAAGGCGATGATTGTGGGGAGCGACACGACGGGGCTGCCGGAGGGGCGGCTGCGGGATCTGCTGAGGAGTGAGGCGGATGTGGCGCTGGGTCCGGCGGAAGACGGGGGTTATTATGCGATCTGCTGCCGGAGGGTGAAGGCGGGGATGTTCGATGGGGTGAGGTGGTCGACGGCGCATGCGCTGGCGGACACGGTGGCGGGGGCGCTGCGGTGCGGGTTGACGGTGCAGGTGGGGGCGCCGTGGTTCGATATCGACACGGAGAGAGACCTGGAGCGGCTGCCGATGGAATTGAAGCGACAAATCGGTTGGGAGCGTCAATAGAAGTATGCGGATACTATTGTTCAGCGGGAAGGGGGGAGTGGGGAAGACGAGCCTGGCGGCGGCGACGGGGACGCGGCTGGCGAAGATGGGATACCGGACGCTGGTGATGAGCGTAGATCCAGCGCACAGCCTGGCGGACAGTTTCGATTTGGGAGGGGATCTGTTTCATGAGCGGACGGCGGATCCGCTGGAGTTGCGGGAGAACCTGTCGCTGCTCGAGGTGAACATCCAAAAGGAGATCAAGCGGCATTGGAAGGAGATCTCCTCGTATGTGATCGCGGTTCTGCGAACGACGGGCATCAACAATGTAGAGGCGGAGGAGTTGGCGATTCTGCCGGGGATGGAAGAGTTGAGCGCGATGCTGTACGTGAACGAGTACCGGCGGAATCAGTCGTACGATGTGGTGGTGCTCGATTGCGCGCCGACGGCGGAGTCGATCCGGTTTGTGAGCATGCCGAATACGCTGGACTGGTACATGAAGCACATCTTTCCGTTCCAGCGGAGCCTGTTGAAGGCGGTGCGGCCGATCGCCAACCGGGTTTCGCCGGTGGAGTTGCCGCCGGACACGTATTTCCGGAACATACAGGACCTGTTTGCGAAGCTGGAAGGGATTGGCGAGGTGTTGGAAGACCCGCGGACGACGAGCGTGCGGCTGATTACCAATGCGGAGCAGATGGTTTTGCGGGAGACGCAGCGGGCGTTCGTGTATTTTTCGCTGCACGGGCTGACGGTGGATTCGATTGTGGCGAACCGGCTGCTGCCGGAGCGCGTGAGCGATGAGTATTTCCGGGACTGGCGCGAGTCGCAGCAGAGGATATTGCGGATCATGGATTCGTATTTCGCGCCGGTGCCGGTGAAGCGGGTGGAACTTTTCCCGAGGGAGATGCTGGGAACGGAGCGGCTGGAGGAGCTGGCGGAGATGCTTTATCCGAACGGGGAAGATCCGGCGGCGCTGGTGAGGACGGAGCGGCCGTATACGTTCACCAAGGAGGAGGATCATTACGAGGTGCGGCTCCAGATGCCGTTTACGGAGAAGCAGGAGATCGGGCTGTTCAAGAAAGACGATGAGTTGGTGGTGGAGATTGGGAGCCTGCGGCGGCATATCGGGCTGCCGACGACGATGGCGGCGCTGGCGCCTGTTCGCGCGCGGTTGGATAATGGGGTATTGACGATAGTGCTCAAGGAGAATGCAGCATGACGGAAGAGAAGACAACGACGGAAACCTGCGGCGGACGGCCCCAGGCCGGCTGTGCGTGCATGGGGGCGGGGCCGGTGATTTCGGATATGTTCAAGCGGTTGGGGCCGGATGAAGAGGTCCGGCGGCACTTCCGGAACGCGCGGATCGAGTTTTTGAAAGGGATTCGCGAGATGATCGACCGGCGGATTGGAGAACTGTCGAAAGAGACGCAACCCAAAGGGTCGAAAGTGGTGGTGGAGTAATCTCACAGAGCATGGCAGTGAAGGAAGGCGACAAAGCTCCGGCATTGGAGTTGTTGACGGACGAGGGAGCGCCGTTCGATCTCTCGAGTATGAAGGGGCGGAATGTGGTGCTGTACTGGTATCCGAAGGCGGACACGCCGGGATGCACGACGGAAGCGTGCGAATTCCGGGACAGTTTCCCGGATTTTGGAGGGGTGAAGGCGGTGGTATTGGGGATCTCGCCCGATGAGCCCAAGGCGCAGGCGAAATTCAAGAAGAAGTACAATTTGCCGTTCACGCTGTTGTGCGACGTGGAGCACAAGGCGGCGGAAGCGTATGGGGTGTGGGTGGAGAAGAGCATGTACGGGAAGAAGTACATGGGGGTGGAGCGGACGACGTTCGTGGTGGGAAAAGACGGAAGGGTGAAGAAAGTATTTTCGAAGGTGAAGCCGGCGGGACACGCGGGGCAGGTGCTTCAAGCGCTGCGTGAGATGGAATAGGCTGGGGCGGGCAGAGAAATTGATTCGCTGAAGGGAATCGTGATAGCCTGAAGGGGTCGCTTTTTGCGCCCGTAGCTCAGTTGGATAGAGCGTCTGGCTACGAACCAGAAGGTCGGGTGTTCGAATCACTCCGGGCGCACCATGAGACGCTTCTTCCTTTATCTTTATTGATGCCGGCCAAAGGTGTCTCGCTGAGGCGCAGAGTGCGCAGAGATTATTGGGATCGACAATAGACACGATTGTTTCGCGAGCGCCGTTGGGCTGAGGAGATCCGGGGCCGGCGTCATTGTGAAAAGATCGCATCCACGGCAAGGCCGGCTCCGCCGAATAGGGTCAGAGGAATTACGCTTCCGCACTCGTAGACGTTAGTTCCCTGTTGACCGCTGATTTGGACAGTTCGTTTGTCGGGGTCCACAACCCAAAATTCCTGAGTGCCGGCGGACATGGCGATGATGCGCTGGTGGTTGACCTTGGCAGGCGTGTTGGGGGGCGGGAGGACTTCTATGACGAGCGGGGGAGAGTATACGGGGTAGTCATTGGGCGGCATTGCGTCCCAATCGCTTTGCGGGACATAGGCGACGTCCGCGAACCAGAATTGAAGGTTGACCACCGGGCGGTAAGGGAATTCCGTCGCAACCACTCCGTGGTCACCGGCGTGGGCCTCGAGCAGGCGCTCCATCGTCTTTTGGAGCTTGATGTGAATCGGTCTGGCAGGCGGCACGACAACAACCTCGCCATCATGGAGTTCGTATCTCTTCGCGGTTTCCGGGCGCTCGGGCAAGCGGAGAAATTCCGGCCAAGTCACCAGTGAATGCGCAAGGCTGCTCATTGGGCGCTCCTCCTCAAATGATAGCGGGGAATGAGGCGGGCCGCGATGCCTTAGCGGAGGGCCTTGCGGATGGCCGCGGCGGTGATTTCGGCGCGGAAGTCGACAATGCGGCGGCCGAGGGCGATGGTTTTTTCCGGGGGCGCGAGGTTCACGCCGTTGATGGAGAACTTGCCGGTGGTCATGCGTTCGCGCATGCGGACGGTGGCGGGTTCGACGGCCATCATCTGGGCGGTGATCGCGAGGTCGTCGTGGATGCCTTCGTCCTTCTGGTGGATGCCCTGCTTTTCAAGCCAGGCTTTGACGGCGGGGTAATCGTAGTATTCGGGGATGTGGTGGATGGTGGCTCCGCGGCGGGCCCATAGTCTGGAGAGGCGGTTGGCGACGTTGGCCATTCCCTTTACGTTTCCGCCGCTGTCGCCGATGAGGATGACGTGGCGGAAGCCGTGCACGCGGAGGCTTTCGGCGATGTCGGTAAGGAGGCGTTCGAAGGTATCCTCGCGGACGCTGATGGTGGAAGGATAGAGCATGTGCCCGGAGGGCGGCTGGATGCCGCCTTCGGGAACGAACGGGACGATGGGCGCCACGAGGGCATTGCCGAGTTTGCGCGCGATGGCGGGGGCAGTGGCGCGGAGGACGTAGTTGTGTTTGCCCGCCGCCAGGTAGGGGCCGTTCTGCTCGACGCCTCCGGTGGGGAGGATGACTGTGGTTTTACCGGCTTTGAGAGCGTCGCGGACTTCGAGCCAGGTCATCTCTTCAATCCACACGGTGTTGCGGGCGGGGATGGGCCGCGGCATGTTCGGGTCGGGACGCATGGGATCCTTTTGCGGCGGCTGCGCAGACAGGATCACCGCGGCAAAGAGAGCGAAACGCGCGCTCCGGGACAGCATAGCTCGAAGGGGATATCGTATCACCGGTTGTAGTGTGGCGTGGGTCCCTTGAGGGTGTCCCAGACGAGATCGGCGGCGCGGAGGGCATTCCCGGAGAGGGGGCCGTCGTCGAGGGCCTTGAGGTTGGCGGCGAGTTGTTCGACGCGGGTGGCGCCGAGGATGACGCAGTCCGTACGAGTGTGGCGGAACAGCCAGTTGAGGGCGAGGCTGAGGATGGTGCGGCCTTCCTGGGCGGCGATTTTCTCGAGGGCCTCGACGGCGTCGAACATGGCGTCATGCCAGTAGCGGTCCTGATACATACGGTTGTTGTCGAACCGCGTGCCGGGGGTGACGGTTTCGCGTTTGTGCTTTCCGGTGAGCAAGCCTCCGGCGAGGGGGTTGTAGGCGACGGTGGAGATGCCGTATTCCCTGGCCATGGCGAGGAATTCCTGCTCGATGCCGCGGGCGAGCATGTTGTACATGGGCTGGGTAATGACGGCGGGGCGGTAGGCGTTCTTTTCGGCGAGCGCCTGCATGCGGGCCACCTGCCAGCCGGCGTAGTTGGAACTGGCCGGGTAGCGGACCTTGCCCTGCCTGACGAGTTCCGCCATGGTCTCGAGCGATTCCTCGAGGGGGACGTTCCAATCGGGCTGGTGGAGGTAGTAGACGTCGACGTAATCGGTACGCAGGCGGCGGAGGGAGTCTTCGATGGCGCGGAAGATGGCTGTTTTCGAGAGGCCGCGGTCTTCGGGGGCTTCGCCCATTTTGTTGAACACTTTGGTGGCGAGGATGACGCGGTGGCGGCGGCCCTGGAGGGCCCTGCCGAGGATCTCCTCGCTGAGGCCCTTGTTGTAGGAATTGGCGGTATCGACGAAATTGATACCGGAATCGAGGGCGGTGTCGAGGATGCGCCCGGAGAGGGGTTCATCGGCCTGTCCGCCGAAGGTCATGGTGCCGAGGACGGCGCGGGAAACGGTGAGATCAGTGTGTTTGAGAGTGACTTGTTCCAATTCTTTCGGACTCCAAGGTGAGTAATTTTTCGAGAATCTGAGGAATTTCGAAGACGGCGCGGTTTTCCAGCCGCGCGGCGTTGTTTTTGTAGCGCTCGAGGCGGCCATCGGCGAGCAGTTGCTCGACGGCGGGGGCGATGCGGGTGAAGTGATGCAACACGAGGCCCACCTCCATCTCCTCGACCCACCGGGCGTTGTAGCGTTCCTGCGGGAGGGTCCAGGCGTTGCGTTCGACGATGACGGGCAGGCGCATGGCGATAGCTTCGCTGATGCTGCCGGGGCCGGGCTTGCCGATGAAGAAGTCAGCGAGGCTCATGTAATAGGGGATTTCGGAGGTGAAGCCCTCGACGAAAACGGGCATGCGCCAGCGGCGGGCGGAGAGTTGGGCGCGCAGTTTTTCATTTTTGCCGCAGACGGCGATGAACTGGGCGGAGGTTCCGGCCTTTTCGAGACGTTCGAGGATGGAGCGCATGACGGGAGAACCCTGGCCGCCGAAGAGGAGGAGGCCGGTGGGGCGGGCGGGATCGAGGCCGAGTTTACGGCGTTCCGCGTGCGGATCGAGGGTGAGGGGCGCATAGAAGCGCGGATGGAGGATCATGCCGGAGACGCGAAATACGCGGCCGCTGCCATGGCCCATGGCTTGTGCCTGGCGGCAGGCCTGATCGGTGGCACAGATGAAGTACTGCTGCTGGCCGGGTTCGATCCAGAAGTGAGGGGGGTAATCGGCGAAGTCCGTGAGGATGGTGACGAGGGGGGTATGGGGATGGACGGAGCGGAGGCTCTGGTAGAGGGCGCGGGGGAAGTTGGGGATGAGGGAGACGACGAGATCGGGGTGGGAGGCGGCCCAGAACCTTTCGAGCACGCGGACTTGGGCGGGGTGGTAGAGGCGGATGAGCCAGTGCATGAAGACCAGCGCTTGCGGGGAGCCGAGGGTCCAGCCTTTCTTGAGGATGAGGTTATAGACATCCTGGAGGCGGATGCCGGCGATTTTGCGGAAGATGTCGAGTTCGTCGAGGACCTCCTGAAAGTTCACCATGCGGATGGACCAGGGCCGCTGCTGCTGCTCGATGACGGTTTTGAGGGCCGTGGCGGCGGCGCGGTGGCCGCCGCCTGCGTCGAAGAAGACAAAGTCGATATTGCGGATGGCAGCCATGACGAGAGCTTTCGGGATGATGCCCCCCCTGCCACTCTAGCAAAACGGGCCGCCGGTTCAGGGGTAAAACATATTGCGTCATCAATGTTTTACGCCAAGTTTACGGGGATGTAACGCGGGGGGCTCCGAATGGAAGCGGGCTACACTGGTAGGAGGGCCGGATGGCGTTTTTGACTTTCATTTCCGCGGGCGATCATTCGCTGATGCGGCGCGTGCACCGCTGGCCTGCTCCGAAGTGGATGCGGCTGTGGATGATCTGCGCGACGCGCGGGGGCGACGGGTGGCTGTGGTACCTGATGGGGCTGGCGATCCTGCTGTTTGGAGGGGAGCAGCGGATGGCCGCGGTGGCATTGGCGGGGATTGCGGCGGGCATGTCGATCGCGCTGTTTCTGTGGCTGAAGCGGTTCACGGGGAGAAAACGCCCGTGCCAGATTGAACCGCACTGCTGGGCGACGCTGCTGCCGCCGGACCAGTTTTCGTTTCCTTCGGGGCATACGATGACGGCGTTTGCGGTGGCTTCGGTCTTTGGGCACTTCTATCCGTTCCTGATGCCGGGGCTGCTGTTTTGCGCCATCAGCGTCGCGGCATCGCGCATCCTGCTGGGGATGCATTTTTTGAGCGATGTCCTGGCGGGAGCTGTGCTGGGTGTGGGGTTGGCGTACGGGGTGATGGGGCTGATTCGGTAGCAGACAGGACTAGATCTTTGCGGTTGCCACAAACGTGAAGGCGATGGTGGCGGCGAGGAGGAGGGCGTGGAGCTTTGCTCTGGGGTGGGCGAAGTTGAGGGTGAAGCCTGCGCCGAGGCGCTTGTGGACGAGGAAATTCGGGTCATCGGGGTTGTAGTAGAAGGCGCCCCAGCGCCAGTTTTCGGCTTGGAATTCGGGCTCCTGCGAGGGGGCGGCGGATTGCCATTTGCGCTGGAGGCGGATGACTTTGACAACGCCCAGAAGGGTGACCAGGAGGAGGGCGGCGACGAGGAAAAGGAGGAGGACGGAAGCCCATTGGCCGGCGCGGGGGGCGGAAAAGTTGAGGGGTTCGAGGAACGCGATGACGCAGAGCATGGCGGCAAGAAGGAGGCGGAGGGGTTGCATGAGGCTGAGGTTGGCCTGGAGGCTGGCTCGTTTGTAGCCGGATGCCTCGTCAGTACCTTGGACGGCGCCGACGGCATTTGCAAGGTCTGAGGTGAGCAAGGCGAGCATGACTTGGAGAAGGACGGAGAGAATGGGTGCAAAGAAGACGGCGAGGAAGCTTTTGGCGGCCCAGCGATCGGCGAGGCCGTGGATGTCCCAATGCACGGGGACGCGGGCGGGCATGTCGGGGTAGTGGACGGCAAGGAAGGTGAGGGGGGCGGCCGTGAATCCGACCACCAGGAGGCTGACGATGTCATTCCGAACAGGGTTGGATTCGCCCGGCATTGTCCTGCTTCGATCCAAAACGCGAAAGGCCGCCCTTGGCAGGCGGCCTGAAAAAAAGTGGATTGCGTCAGCCCTTCGTGTCAGGAAGGGCGATTGACGTTTTCGGCTTGCAGGCCTTTTGGACCGGTCTTGACCTCGAATTCCACTTCCGATCCCTGGTCGAGCGTCCGGTACCCGTTCATCTGTATGGCGGAGTAATGAACAAACACATCTTCACCCGTGGACCGTTGGATGAAGCCGTACCCTTTGGCGGCGTTGAACCACTTGACTACACCTTTTTCTCTCACTACGTAATTCTCCTACTAGACTACACCGTTCCCTGGGGAGGCAAGGCACACCCGCGAGTGGGCCGCGCTCACCGAAGAAGGAACATTGGATCGAACTGATGGGATATTTTCTCTCTGTGGCGCGGCGCGCGTCAAGAGAAAGCGCATATTTTTCTTCCATCTACCTAGACAAGCCGGTCCGAAGCCTGAATGAGGGCGCGGATGTAGCCGTAGCAGAAAGCGAAGGCCTGATCGCCGCCGGGATCATCGGGATGGTGGGGCACATGGTCGGGCATGAGCATGTAAGGGTAATCCACTTCGCGGTAGACTTTGATGGCTTCGACGAAATCGACGTCGCCTTCGTCGGGATAAGTTTCGACGAAATCGTCGCGGTGTCCGCGGATGTTGCGGAAGTGGACGTTGAAGATCTTCTTGCGGGAGCCGAAATAGCGGATTACATCGAAGATCTCCTTGCCGGGGTTGTGGAGCATTTCGCTGACGGTGCCCTGGCAGAAGTTGAGGCCGTGATAGGGACTTTCGCGGATGCTGACGAATTTCTTGAGACCGTCGACGGTGCCCAACACACGGTCGACGCCCTGGTAGCCCGCGGGGGGCACGCCGGGGTCATGGGGGTGGCAGGCCATACGGATTTTGTGTTCGTTGGCGACGGGGATGATGTGATCGAGGAAGTAGGTGATGCGCTCCCAGAAGCGGTCGGCGTTGACGACGCCGGCTTTGGTGAGCGGGGTTTCGGGCTTGGCATCGCGGAGGCGCCAGGTGCTCAAGGTGGCGCCGCCGCGGCCTGGGGTGCGGCCGACGCGGAGGACGCCGAGGATGCTCATGTTGTACTTGATGGAGGGGATGCCGGCCTTGGCGCAATCGCGGATGAGTTGCTGCACTTCGGCGATGTCGCGGTCGCGTTCGGGGCTTTCGGCGAGCATGATGGCGGGCCGGGGCGTGTGATCGATGTGGCTGGAGGCAAGGAAGGGGGGAGCGAGGCAATCCACGCTGACCTGGTGTTTCGCGCAGAGGTCCATCATGCGCTGGAGGTCTTCGAGGGTGTTGGGTCCGTTTCGGTTGGCGCTGCGCGCGTAGCCACAAATGTTATTCACGCTGTGGCGTTTGAAAAACTGGAGACGCTTTTCGGTGGTGGGGCCGCTCTGGCATCCGAGTTTGAAGCGGATGGGCTTGTTCCACTTTCCGGGCGCGCCTTCGGCGGATCCGGAAGCCGCGGTGAGAGAAGCCGCAGCCGCGCTGCTTTGAAAGAAAGATCTACGATTCATGTTCCTTCCTATAGGAAGGGCCATTGTATCTCCAAACAGATGCCGTTGTGTGGGTGGGGGGCGGCAGAGTGAATCTAATCGATCAAGCCGTTGCGGACGGCGAAGCGGACCAGTTCGCCGGTGCTGTGGAGGTTGAGCTTTTCCATGATGCGGCCGCGATGGGCCTCGACGGTGTAGACGCTGAGATTGAGTGTGCCGGCAATCTCTTTGTTGGTCTGGCCCTCGGCAATCATCTGGAGGACCTCACGCTCGCGGCTGGTGAGGAGGTCGATGGGATCGGTGACGTGCTTGCGGTAATCGTTGAGGACGGCGTCGGAGACGGATGGGCTGAGGTAGCCTTCGCCTTTGGAGACGGCACGGACGGCGTTGAGGAGATCGTTTTCCTGGGCGTCTTTGAGGAGGTAGCCGCGTGCTCCGGCGCGGAGGATTTCGCGCACGTAGACGGAATCGCGATGCATGCTGAGGGCGAGGACGCGGGCGCGGGGCGCGGCATCGCCGATGCGGCGGGTGGCCTCGATGCCGTTCAATTCGGGCATGGAGACGTCCATCACGACGATGTCGGGTTGAAGGGATTGGGCGAGATCGACGGCCTCGCGGCCGTTCTGGGCTTCGCCGACGACGTCCATATCGGGTTGGGCGGCGAGGAGCATACGAAACCCCTGGCGAACCACGGAATGGTCATCAGCTAACAAAATACGGATCTTTTTGTTCTGCGTCATGCGCTGCTTTTCGGGCGACGGCCCACGCCTCTATTTTCACACCGCCGAGGGGACTTCCGCCAACTTTAAGTTCACCGCCGGCGTGGTGGGCGCGGGCGCGCATGCCGACCATGCCGAGGCTGGAAGGCCTGCTTCCGTTAGGGGAAGGCATCCCTTTGCCGTTGTCTTCGACGGTCAGGCGGACGTGATCGCGCTCGAGAATGAGGGCAATGCGGACGCTGGTGGCTCCGGAGTGGCGGGCCACGTTGGTGAGGGCTTCCTGGGCGATGCGGAAGAAGTGGGTTTCGAGGTCTTCGGCGAGGCGTTCGTGGAGAGTGGAGGTATAGTCGACGTGGATGCGTGTGCGATCCATGAAGCGCTCGGTAAGCCAGAGCAGGCTGGCGTCGAGGCCAAAGTCATCGAGGATGACGGGGCGCAGGAGTTGCGAGAGTTCGCGCACGTTGCTGATGGATTCATCGAGAAGCCGGAGGCACTCTCCGCGGCGGGTGAGGAAATCATCGGGCTTGAGACCGACGAGCATGGCTTTGAGGCCGGTCAAAGACTGACCCAACTCATCGTGCATCTCGTGGGAGAACCGCCTGGCGGCGGCTTCCTGACCCTCGAGCATGTGCCAGGAGACGCGGTTCAGTTCGTCGGCTTGCCATTGCATCTGGCGGAAGGACTCGTTGGTGGTGCGGACGGTGATGACCGCGCAGGCGAGGGACAGGAGGAAGCTGCCTCCGAGCAGCCAGAGGGACTCGCTGATGAGGGCACGGGACTGACGTTCGATCTGGCTTTCGACGGAGACGGAACGTTCGGCGTCCTCTTTGACGATCTGGCCGGCGAGTTCGACGAACTGCTCCTGGAGGGCCGCGAGCTGGTCGAGGTCCTGGTCCTCGATGGGAGTAGCGGCGAGGATGCGCTTGGTTTCCTTGGCGAAGGCGGAGGAGACGTTTTCCAGTTGATCCCAGAGGCGGGAAGGAGCGGTGGTTCTGGCGCGCTCGATGATATTGCGGACCTCGGTTTCGATGCGGTCGACTTCGCGGGAGACGTCGCGGGTATTGGCTCCGCGGAGGCGGGCGATGCGGAACAGGACGCCGCTGAGAAGCTGCTGCTCTTCCTGGAGATCGTCGACGAGACGGCCGGTGAGGAGGTGTTTGCGGACGAGTTCGGCGGAACTGAGCTGGATGGAGCGGGAATGCTGGAAGGCGAGGTAGGAGGCAGCGCCGAGGAGGAGGATGACGAGGGCGAAACCAATGGCGAGAATCCGGAGGATGTTCTCTCTTTTCATGGAAGAAGAGATCGCCGCGGGGTCATGATGACCCGCGTGAGATTCTTCTCCAGTGTATAGCTTCCCCGCCTGCACTTCTTCCCCGGTTCGAGGGCCGCGTGTTCCTCTGATGCCAGAATGGCGGATTCGGGCGTCTGAAAACATCCCCTAGGGAGGCTAATGTCCTCTGGTAAGGTGTGGGGACACCTGAAAACGGAGAATGGCTGTAGCGGAAAGAAGCTAGTTACGGAACTCGCTGATACGTCATCATAGAGTGTGCATGAGAATGAGTTATTTGTCCAGTATTGTCTTGCTCCTGGCAGGCTCGGCGAGGGCACAGGATGTGATCACGCTCGACGGGGCGGTGAAGGAGGCAATAGAAAAGAATCTATCGCTGGCGGCGGAGAGGTTCAGCATTCGGGTAGCGGAAGCGCGGCAGATCACGGCGGCACTGCGGCCGAACCCGGTAATTACCCTGGACGGGGATTACCTGCCTGTGCTGGGGACGGAGTTTAGCCGGATCAACGGCGCCGGTCCGATGGAGGTGGCGGCGAGGACCGATTTCGTCTTCGAGCGCGGAGGCAAGCGAAGGGACCGGATGGCGGTGGCGGCGGCGGACAAGACGGTGGCGGAACTGGGGGTGCGGGATGTGATGCGGCGGGTGATTCTGGATGTGCAGACGGCGTACGTGGATGTACAGCAGGCGAAGGATAACCTGGCGCTGGCGGAGAGCAACCTGAAGAGTCTGAACGGGATTGTCGAGATCAACACGGTGAGGGTGAAGAACGGGGACCTGGCGCAGGTGGAGTTGAGCCGGTCACAGGTTGCGGCGCTACAGTATGAGACGGCGGTACGGCAGGCGGAACTGCAGTTGCGGCAGGCCAAGATGCGGCTGGCGCTGCTGCTGGGGCGGACGAGTGTGACGCCGGATTACGATGTGAGCCCGGAGATACGCCGGGACACTGTGCCGTTCAGTCTGGCGGATCTGCAACAGAAAGCGGTGACGCTGCGGCCGGACCTGGGGTTGATGGAGAAGACACAGGCGCGTTCGCAGGCGGACCTGCGGCTGCAACTGGCGCAGGGCAAGGTGGATTACACGGTGGGGACGATGTATCACCGGCAGATGAGCGTCAGCGGGAGGGGGAACTCGCTGGGATTATTCTTCAGCGCGCCGCTGCCGGTATTCAACCGGAATCAGGGCGAAATTGCGCGGGCGGAACGGGATATCGAGCAGGCGGCAGCGCGGGTTCGCGCGATGCGGGCGGCAATCGATACGGAAGTGGCGACGGCGTGGCAGCAGTACAACACCTCGAAGCAGTTGCTGGATGACATCGAGGCGAAACTGCTGGGGAAGGCGGCGGATGTGCGGTCGACGACGGAGTACAGCTACCGGCGGGGGGAAGCGAGCTTTGTGGAGTTTCTTGACGCGCAGCGGGCGTTCAATGAATCGCGGCAGAGCTACAACGAGGCACGGGCGAATTTCGCGCGCAGCCTGTACCTGATCGAAGGCGTGAGCGGGACTTCCATGGCCAATAATTGAGACGGGAGCAAGAGATGAACCACGAAGCCAGGAAGATGCTGCTGATTTACGTAGACGAGACGGACCGGCATGGGGACACGAGCCTGTACGAGGCGATTGTGCGGGTGCTGCATCGCCATCACATTGCGGGGGCAACGGTGCAGATGGGGGTGATGGGGTACGGGTCGCACAGCTATGTGCACCGGCGGC
Organism: Bryobacterales bacterium; assembly: GCA_020847975.1. Lineage (GTDB taxonomy): Bacteria > Acidobacteriota > Terriglobia > Bryobacterales > Bryobacteraceae > CADEFT01. The sequence continues at coordinate 17,044 of JADLBD010000120.1, forward strand.
GGCTGTTCGGGATTTCGGATGACAAGCCGGTGAGCATCATGTCGGTGGACAGTGAGGAGAAACTGCGGGCGGTGTTGCCGGAGATCCAGGGGATGATGCGGGAGGGGCTGATGGTGCTGCTGGATGTGGAGTTTGTTGCGGTGGGAGGGGGGGTGGAACGGCGGGAGGCGGGAGGCGGGGGGTAGGGGTGAGGAGGTGGGGAGGCGGGAGTTGGGAGGCAGGAGTCAGGAGGCTAGAATGGCGGCGACATACGCGTTGAGTACTCGACTGACTTCTTCCAGCGTGGCAGCGAGCGTTACGGTGTCGCCGTAGCCGAGATCCTTGGCAAGAATCAGGAAATAGCGGCATTCCTCGACCGACCCCTCGGCGATGTTCATGAACCGGGCCTTGTCCGGCTTGCTGCGACGGCGGAATCCCTCGGCGATGTTGGCTGGAATGGATACGGCTGCTCGGCGCATCTGGAGTGAGAGGCCGTAGGTCTCGTGCTTGGGAAACGCTGCGGTGAAGGAGTAGACCTCCAGCACGAACCGGTGGGCCTTCTGCCATACCAGCAGATCCTGAAACGTCCGCGCCGGTTTTGCAGTGGCCATAGACATCAGAAGGCGTTCACGGCGGTATGCCCTGGTATCTCACCACAGAGGAGGATGAGGCATGAACGCCTTCGTCGAGCATCACAAGGTTAGCATCCAGTTCAGCTACCGGTGTTTCGATCGTCTCTTGCTCAGCTTGATCCAGCCTTTTCAGCAACCGGAGCGCGTGCTCGGCTTTTGATGCTCTGGGCAAGACCGAGGCGCAATACTCGCTGGCCTCGTTCGCTACGACCTGTCAAAGCTACGCGCGAAGGGATTGGTGGAACGAATTCCGCACTCGCTTCGTTACCGACTGGTGGGCAAGGGCTATTCCATTTGCGTAGCTTTTCTCAAATTGTTTGAGAAGATCTACGCGCCTCTCACAACAGGTTTGCTCCAGCCCTTCCGCGGAGACCGCACCCTGGCGGAGGAGAAAAGCTGCGAACTCGACCGCTTGTATCAGCGTATCTGCGATGACTTGGATGCCCTGCTGCGGTCCGTTGGACTCAAGGTCGCCGCATGACCCCAGCAAACGAGAGCAAAATTCGCGTTGCGGGCCGTATAACGGCAACTAAGCCGGCCGGCGCGGGCCATCCACGCTAGCCTGTGACTTCTCTTCGCGCGTTTCAAGTCACAGGTTATTCAATCCGGCGCAGCCGGAGGCAGGGCTGACTAGAGACTTGCCAAATACTGGCCACGTGTTCGCGTTGCGTGCCCTATACTGTCCACATGACGCGACTGCACATCTTCATTGGCACGTTGCTCTTCGCGCTGCTGCCTCCGGCAGCCTTCTGCGCGAACCCCTTTTCCGGACGCTATGTTGCCAAGAGCCAGGCTGGCGAGTCCATTCTCGATCTCCGGCCTGCCGGGGCAGGCGCGGTGAGAGGGACCCTTGTCCTGCCGAACGGGAACTCCGCCCGTTTGACTGCCATGGCGGAGGGCAATCAGATGAGCGGCGTCCTCGAAGACGGCAAGGAATCGCTGCGGTTTGCGGCCCATGCCAATGGCGAGCAGCTTCTGCTTTCCGTAGGCGGCCTTGAGCTATCCTTCACCCGGCAGCAGGGGCTCCAGGACGTCAACGACGCGAGCCTGGGCTTCCGTTTCCATACTCCCGATGGCTTCTCCGCCCTTCCCGGCAAGATCTGGTACCAGTTGATCTCCCCCCAAACGGAGGCGCGGATTCTTGTCATGCGTCATACGGCCGGAAGCATTCAGGAAATGAAGAAGCTGTCCGCGGAGGGAATCACCTACGGACAGGAAATCCAGTTGATGCCAGCCGGCCCGGCCACCATGCTCACGCCGTCCACCATGGCGCTCGATCTGACAGGCCAAATCGAAGGCCGCCCGGGAAAAGCAAGGCTCGTCGTGCTTCAATCGCCCCATGGCGGCGGAGCCATGATCCTTGCAGGAGGCAGCGAGGGCGCTCTACGGGAGTACACCACGCTCGCCGATGCCATTGCGAAAACCGTCCAGTTTCAGAAGTTCGATGTCACCCCCGCAATGGACTTCTGGACCACCCGGCTGAAAGGCAAGAAACTCCACTACTTCAGCCGCTATTCGAGCGCGGGCTCATCGGGCGGCTACGCCGAGCACAAGCAAATGAGCCTCTGCGCGGACGGCAGTTTTCATTCGCAGGGAGACTTCAGCGGCTCCATCGACGTGCCGGGAGCAAGCGCCAGCATGGGGCGAAACAGCGGCAACGCGGGCAAATGGAAGCTGGCGCCGAATCTCGATCAGGTGATGCTGGTATTGTTGTTCGCCAACGGTGCTGAAGGCCGCATTACGCTCACAGACCAGGGCGGCAAGACATTTCTCAACGGCCAGCGCTGGCTCCTCGAGCCGGCTCAGGATTGCCGGTGAACCGGAGCTTTCCCCAACATCCTGTCGAAGTAGTGCAGCAACCCTGTCTTCTTTGCCGGCTTATATCCGGGCCGGAGTGATTCCGCAAACTCCAGAAAGCGTTTGCCGAGCAGCCCGTCTTTGATGGCAGCCTGGCCCAGATTCAGCGCCCGCTGCAATACATCGTAGGAGTTCGGCACGGCAGCCTCCACTTCCATTCCCAGCAGTTCTTCGATCTGGAATCGATTTTTCGGCGACGCGGACTCGATGCGGTTCAAGATGATGCCGAGCCGATCCTCGAGACGCATCTCCTTGAGCAGCGCGATCGCACGCTCCGCCATATGCAGCGAGGCGATCTCCGGCGTCGTCACCAGGAAGATGCGGTTCGAATTGCGGAGCGTTTCGGCGGAAACAGGATCCGCCGCTCCGGGCAGGTCGATGCAGACCGCCGTGTAGTGCTTGCGGGCGTGGCGAACCAGAGATTGGAAACGCCAGGGCGCGGGGAACCGGTCCGGATCCGGCCGTCCGGCCCGCAGTACATCCAGGTTGCCGGCCTTGGTGATCATCCGAGTCCAGATGGTGTCGTCCATCTGCCCGGCATGCTCGGCGGCGTCGCGAACCGAAAACCCCGCATCCAGGTTCAATAGGAAGTCCTGCGTGCCCGCGTACAGGTCGAAATCAAGCAGCGCCACATTGGAGTCAGGCAGGCGCGACAGCGCCACGGCCGTATTCAAACAGATGGTGGACGCCCCGGCGCCGGGTTTAGCCGGTAGGAAACTGAAGACGCCGGCCGCCGTCGCGGCGGCCACCGGCGTTTGCCCCAGAACGCTTTGCAGGCGGGATAGGGCTTCGCGGGTTTCCTCGGGGCGAAAGGGGAACGGCAGACACTCGCGTACTCCCGAGCGCATCATCGCCAGCACCGTTTGCGACTCGAAACACCGTCCGATCGCCACCAGTTGGGTCGCGGGGCGTTCGCTGGCGGTAAACGAGAGAACGTGGAGAGCGGAGGCCAGATCATCGATATCGACAAACATCACCTCCGGCGCGTTGCGGCTGAAAAGAGCGCGCAACCCGGAGAGTTGGGGATACGGCTCGCCTTCGTACGGCATCAGCCGGAAAGCGGGAATCCCCTCGAGCACGTTCTCCAGTTCGCTGCGAAGCGCCCGGTCGGGAGTAAGAATGACACCGGTTAGTGCGTTCATGACGGACATCTCCTGTTGGCAATTCCAGATTGAGGGAACCCCACGCGGGATACAATGAGCCCCTGGTACTTCCGGTTGGATACCGCCAGACGCCGGTGCGCGGAACGATCGATCCAGGACAAAAGTTCGGAATACTTCCCATCACGCCCTTGCCAGGTGCAGCGCCACTGTCCCGAAGGTCATTCGCTCGAATTCCACCTCCCGGAATCCGCACTCCGTCAGAATCACCGCCAACTCCTCTGCATTCGGGAACTTGCGCACGGAATCGGGCAGGTATGAATAGGCCTTCCTGGACCCGGAAATCCAGCCGCCGATCCCGGGCAGCACCTTCGTCGAATAGAATCGGTACAAGGCTGCAAACACGCTGTTCGTAGGCTGGGAAAACTCGAGAATCGCCGCCACGCCGCCTGGTTTCAGCACGCGCCGCATCTCCTCGAAGCCCTTTCTGTAGTTGGCGAAATTGCGCACCCCGAACGCGGCGGTGAGCAGGTCGAGCGAACCGTCGCGCAGAGGCAGGCGGAGCGCGTCGCCTTCAAACACCACCGACCGGAACCGCCTGGCCGCAATCTTATCCCGCGCAGCCGTCAGCATCGGATGGCAGAAGTCGCTGCCGATGAGTGTCCGCCCGGCCGCCTTCTCGAGTTCCACCAGCAGGTCGCCCGTGCCGCAACAGAGGTCCATCACCCGGGAATCGCCACGCTGGAGAATCCCCTTCACCCGCCGCACCGTGCGCCGGCGCCAGTATTTGTCGATGTGGAACGAGAGCAGGTGGTTCAGCAGGTCGTAGCGGCCCGCCACGCCGGAAAACATCTCCCGCACCCAGCGAGCGGTCTGCTCCTCGCCCTGAACCCCCGCGGGAGTGGTCCCCATCGGACTCATGCGAGCGCCGCCTCGGTGGCCTGGAGCACTCGAGCCTCGGGAATTCCGGAGAGGATCTTCACCGTCCCGATGGAATCCGGCAGCACGAAATGCACCTTGCCCTGAATAGTCTTTTTGTCGGCGCCAAGCCGCGCCACCAGGCTCGAGGCGGTAATCCCGTGCAGCGCCGGAATGGGCCCGTACCGGCGCACGCACTCGAGCACGCGCGCGGTGTCCGCCTCCGAAAGCAGACCCTGAATCCGCGCGAGATGCGTGGCCGCGTTCATCCCGAAGGCCACCGCCTCGCCGTGCAGGAATCGCGAGTAGGCTGTTTCTGCCTCGAGCGCGTGGCCGATGGTGTGGCCGAAATTCAGGATCCGCCGCAGGTCGCCTTCCTTCTCATCCGCCGAAACCACCTCCGCCTTGATGCTGACACTTTCGCTGATGAGTTCGTCCACCACTTCGGGAGCCAGGGCGAACACATCCTTCTGCCGGTCCATCATCAGATCGAACAGCCGGCGGCTGCGGATCACGCCGCACTTGATCACTTCGTACAGGCCGGCGCGGTACTCCCGCTCGGGAAGCGTAGCCAGCGCCTCGGGATCAATCAACACCGCCAGCGGCTGATGAAATGCGCCCACCAGGTTCTTTCCGCTCACCAGGTTCACCCCGGTCTTGCCGCCGACGGCGGCGTCCACCTGCGCCACCAGCGTCGTGGGAATCTGCAACACGGGGATCCCGCGCATGAATGCGGCGGCCAGAAATCCACCCATGTCGGTCACGATCCCGCCCCCGAACGCCACCACCACGCTCGACCGGTCCGCCCCGCCCTCCACCATTTGCTCGGCCAGCGATTCCACTTCGGCGATCCGCTTATGATCCTCGCCGCCGGGGAAGTACAACACCCGCCGCAACCGCTCCCCGAGCGCTTTTTCCAGCTTGCCGCCATGCAGTTCCCACACATCGCGTGTCGTCACTACGAACAGGGAGCCTGATTTGTGGGGAATAAACTCACCGGCGCGCGCGAGAATCCCTCGCTCGACAATGGCATCGTAGGTCCGCGGCGGCGTCTCAACTCGAAAGGCGGGCATATCCACCGTTGTACCATGAAGGAATCACACAACCGCTCGAGACACTCACTACTGACTTCCTCGTCGTCGGCGCCGGCGTCGCCGGTTTGCGCGCGGCCATCTCGCTTGCCGGGGCCGGCCAAGTGCTGGTGCTCGCCAAGGATTCCATCCGCGAATCCTCCTCGCAATATGCGCAAGGCGGCATCGCGGTCGCCCTTAGCGACGATGACCAGATCGAACTCCATGAGCAGGATACGCTCGTCGCCGGCGACGGTCTCTGCGACCGCGATGCCGTCCACGTGCTGGTGGAGGAAGGCCCTCCGGCTATCGAACAGTTGATCGCCTGGGGAACGGAATTCGACCGCGAAGGAAGCAAACTCCTGTTCGCCCGCGAGGGAGCGCACAGCCGCTCGCGCGTTCTGCACGCCCACGGCGATTCCACCGGGCAGGAGATGGTCCGCAGCCTCTATCGCCATGGCGTGACACTGCCCCGCATCCGTTTTGAAAGCTTCGCCGCCGTCACGGACCTGCTGATGGAGGATGGGGAAACCGCCGGAGCGCTCGCCTTCGACGGGGAGCGCCAGCGTCACATCTCCATTCGCGCCCGCGCCGTGCTGCTCGCCACCGGCGGTCTCGGACGCGTATACAAGGAAACCACCAACCCGGATGTGGCCACCGGCGATGGAGTTGCGGTCGCCTACCGCGCGGGAGCCGAAATCAGCGACCTCGAGTTTGTCCAGTTCCACCCCACCGCGCTCCACCTGGAAGGAGCGCCGCGCTTTCTGCTCTCCGAAGCCCTGCGCGGCGAGGGAGCGTATCTGCGGAACGCCGCCGGGGAACGGTTCATGACCGGCAAACATCCCATGGCCGAACTGGCCCCCCGCGACGTGGTGTCGCGCAACATCGTTCAGGAACTACAGCGCAGCGGCGAGCCGCATGTCTTCCTCGATCTCACGCACCTCACCGGCATCGCGCAGCGCTTTCCCCGCATCTACCAGACCTGTCTGCACTACGGAATCGATCTCGCCAAACAACCCGCGCCCGTCCACCCCGCCGCGCACTACGCCATGGGAGGCGTCCGCACGGACCTCACCGGCCACACTACAATTCCGCGGCTCTATGCCGCCGGTGAAGTGGCTTGCACCGGGGTCCACGGAGCCAATCGCCTGGCCAGCAATTCCCTGCTCGAAGGCATCGTATTTGGAGCGCGGGCCGCCGAGGCAATGAAGGAATGGCCTGCGCGCCCGGCCTTCGTGCAGCCCGACTCGCCGCAAATCTCCTTCCCCCAGATCCGCGAGTGGGAACTTCGTGATCTGGCATGGCGCGACATCGGATTGGTGCGTGACGCGCAAGGTCTCGGGCGCGCCATCGAGCAACTGGAAGCGGTTGACTTTATGCCGCTCCCGCGCACGGACCGGCAGGATTACGAATTGCGCAACATTCATGCGGTGGCCTTGCTCATCGCCCGCTGCGCGCTCGCCCGCGAGGAAAGCCGCGGAGGCCACTACCGCTCGGACTTTCCGGAAAAACGTCCCGAGTTCGAGAAGCACTCCACCCTCCGTTGCGGCACGGATGTCGGGCTGCGCGCCAAAAGCGCCGGCGCCTGATCCTTACATGCTCTCGCCGGTATCCGGATTCAACCCCAGGGTTTCGCGCACGGTGCCCAGCACCGCGTGGTCCTTCACCACTTCCATCAGCCACTGATCGAGCGACTGATTCCCCCAGCGGATCGCGCGGTCAATCAGAAAGGCAATCGGGCTGTGCGGCTCCGCCTTGCGGAAATACGCCGCCACCGCCTGCAGCCGGCGCAGTGCGTCGGCCCGGTCCACCGGTTCGAGAGGAATCCCCTCGCCGGTGAACGCGACCTTTCGCGCCACCCCTACGGCTTCTCCTTCCGCCGCTTCCTCGGGTTGCTCTTCTTCCGCTTCTTCGGATTTGCGCAGCTTGCCGTGGATCTTCTCGATGTCGCGCACCATCCGCTCCACGCCTTCGAGCGCGCTGCGGACTCCGGAGAGAATCGGCAACTGCTCGGTCTCCTGGTATCGCTGTTCGATCAACTCGTTGAGCAGCCGAAGCTCTTCGTGGCACTCGTCCAGATCCTCGACGAATTTCTGATAAAAGGTCACCGGAGTGAGGCTCACCGCGCGCGCGAACAGTTCCCCCGTGGGCTTACCTTCAGAAACCGCCTGGTCATACGCCTCCTGCTGCTTCCCTTTCAGGTTGTCGACGTAGTTGGCCTGATCCCAATCCACCTGCGAGTAGATATTGCCGCCGCCTTGCGGCTTCGTCGACGCGATGGAGCGAACCGGCATGACCAGGAGCCGGTCAATCTGCCCTAACGCCGCCGCGCGCACCTCGATGGGGTTATCGTCCTCGTATTCCTCCTCTTCCCCTTCGGGGGCGGTCAGAGCCGGGTAGAAGTTATCCCAGAATCGCTCCTGGACCTCCCGTATCAGCCTTAACCCGTCCCGCAGCCCGGGAAAGCCCTTCTGCACCACCTTCGATTCCATGAGGTACCCCGCCACACGGATGTCTTTGCTCTTGTTCGTCAGCGTGTCGATGGCGACTTTGTCCAGTTTGTTCCAGTTCGCCGTCTTTGTTTCCGCGGGAGCCCATTCGCCCATGCTCTCCACGTCTTCCGAACGGCGGTATTCCCGCAAATCGGCAAGAATCGTGGTGGCAAACAAGCTCTGGCCGGCGGGATTATCGCCTGCTATCGGCGTAAGCAGTGCTTCCAGGTCGAGTACCGGATCGGAGGGCATGAGATTGAGTGTACGCCAAGACCGGCAGGTTCCGCAGCAGATACTGAGGCCTCAGGAATTGTCGCGGTAGTACCGCTTCAGCCGGCCCATCTCCTTCTTCAGGGAATCGCGGACCGCGGCGTAGGAAGCCTCGGAATACACGTTGCGCAACTCGTCCGGATCCTTCTCGAGGTCAAACAACTCCCAGTAATCCCCCTCGCTGTAATAGTGGATCAGCTTGTAGCGCCCGCCGCGCACCCCGCGATGCGGCCCCACGCGGTGCGCAGTGAAATACTGGAAGGTGGGATCGCTCATCGCCTCCTTCCCCTTTCCGTGTAGAGCCCACGAGTTTTCGTAGTAGGTGTAGTACATCGACGTGCGCCAATCCCTCGGCGCTTTCCCCTCGAGCAGCGGACGCAGGCTTCGCCCCTGCATGGTGCCGGGAATCCTCACCCCAGCCAGGTCCAGCATCGTCGGCGCGTAGTCCACATTCAACGCGAAGCGGCTTTCCGCGCGCCCGCCGCGGAACAAGGCCGGATAGCGAATCAGCAGCGGCAGGCGCAGCGACGGCTCGTACATGAACCGCTTGTCATACCACCCGTGCTCGCCGAGATAGAATCCGTTATCCGATGTGTAGATGATGAGGGTGTTTTCCGCCTGCCCCGTCCTGTCGAGATGGTCGAGTATGCGGCCCAGGTTCTCGTCCACGCCGTAGGCGGCGCGATAGAAATCCTTCACGAACCTCTGGTAGATCCAGTTTTTCTTCTCCTTCGCGGGAAGCCCTTTGGGTAGGTCCTGGTAGTCGCCTTCCAGGCTCTGTTCAAACTTCATATCCGCGGCTTCCTTGGCAATGCGGCGCGTGCTGTAGTCGTCATCGTAGGTGGAAGGATGCGGCAGTTCGATATCCTGGAGCAGCTTGCGATGCCGGGGCGCGGGTTGAAACGGACGGTGCGGCGCTTTGTGCTGGTAGACAAGGCACCAGGGGTGGGACTTGTCCTGCTGCCTCAGGAACCGCAGCGCAATGTCCGTGGTGAGGTCCGTCGCGTAGCCCGTGAATGTCTTTTTCACGCCGTTTTCAATGAAGATGGGATCGAAGTAGACGCCCTGCCCGGGGAGAATGCACGAATAGTCGAACCCCACCGGGTTGTGGCTCAAGTGCCACTTGCCGATCATCGCCGTGCGGTAGCCCGCCTGCTGGAGAACCTGCGGATACGTGGGGAGGCTCGAGTCGATCTTCTCGATGGCGTCGGCTGCTTCGGAATTCCCGCGAATGCCGTTGATGTGCGAATAGGCGCCGGTGAGTACGGAAGCACGGCTCGGCGCGCACAGCGAGTTCGTGCAGAACGCGTTGTCGAAGCGGCATCCTTCTTCGGCAAGCCGGTCAAAGTTCGGGGTTTTCAGAATCCTGTTGCCGTAGCAGCTCATGGCGCGCGGAACATGGTCGTCCGTCATCATGAACAGAATGTTGGGACGCTCGTTTCGCGCCAGAACGGCCGGAGCCGCCGCGAACCCCGCCAGTTGACGCCGGGTCATTTCTTGCATGTTCTTATCAGATCAAAAAATGACCCGGCTGTTCGGCCGGCGGGCAAGGCGCGATGCCGCACGGCCAGCGCTCAGAATAGGAACTTCATCGCAAACTGTAACTGCCGCGCCGGGAACGTCGACGTGATGCTGCCGTAGGAAGTGGAACTCGCGCTGCTGTTCGGAGCCATGAAGTTCGTCTGGTTCAGAAGATTGAACGCCTCGGCGCGGAACTCCAGCCGCCGCGCTTCCGACCACAGGGGGAAGCTTTTGTGCAAGCCGATATCCGCCTGGTAGAACGGGTAGCCGCGAGCCACGTTTCGTCCGGCGCTGCCCCAGGGATAGCGCGGGTCCGTGGGGATGGATACGCTGCCCGCATTCAGATAGTTGTTGGTCGTGCGCTGCCCTTCCGGAGTTACCGGATTGCCGGTGAGATTCGGCCGGTAATTCGGCGCTGTGCTCACCTGAAATTGGGGCGTCGGGCTGTAGGTGATATTGATCGGCAATCCGCTGGTGAGCGTGTTGATCACCGAAAGCTTCCACCCGCCAAGCGCTCCCTGAACGAACGGATTCGCGCTCGAGAGATATTTTCTCCCCTTGCCGAATGGCATGTCCCAGACAATCGAAGTGGTGTTGTTCAAGGTCTGGTCGTAGCTCGACAGGCCGCGGTCGCTGTTCGGATCGGCAAAGTTCACCCGCGAGTTGTCCCCGTTGGCCGTCTCGAGGTGGCCGGAGGCTATGTCGGTCGCCTTTGACCACGTGAAGGAGTTCAGCAGGTACAGTCCCTGCGAATATCGCTTTTCCAGCTTCACCTGCATCGCGTTGTATTTCGACCATCCGGCTCCGTAGGCGATTTCGATATAGGCGAAGTTCTGGACGGGACGGCGCGCCTGGAGGGTGAGGTTCTGTCCGGGATTGTTCGGAGCCGCCTGGTTGTAGTCTCCGAGGATCATCAGATGTACTCCGTGATTACCGACATAGGCGACGTCCAGCACCAGGTCTCGCGCCAGTTCGCGCTGGATGGTGAAGTGCCAGCTTTGCACGTAGCCCGTCGGATTGGTGGCGGGAATATAGCGAGCCTGCGCGCGCAGCGGGTTGAAGTTCTCCGGCACCGCGAAGTTCTCCGGATAGCCGAAATACGTCGGCCGGAAACACGATAGCGGCGGATCGGAGGGGCTCCTGCAGATGCCCTGGCTCGGGATCTGGTCAATCTGCGCGTCAATGATGTTCGGCCCGTTATAGGCCAGCAGGTTCTCGCCGCCCAGCCGGTTGAACTGCTGGTAGCTGATGCCGTAGCCGCCGCGGAACACGGTCTTCGCGATCGGACGCCACGCGAAGCCCGCGCGCGGAGCCCAGTTGTTGTAGCGCGGATGCTGCAGCGAGCGGTCATAGAGGCCGCCCGATTTCGCTTGAATGAGCGAGTTCGCCGCCGGATCAAAGTTCGCCAGCCGGTTGTCGCTCACCCACTGCGGCGAGGCGAATTCGTAGCGCATCCCCAGGTTCAGCGTCAACCGGTTGTTCACTTTCCAATCGTCCTGAAAGTAGAGAAAATGC
>JADLBD010000121.1 GCA_020847975.1 Bryobacterales bacterium
CGCCGACGAACTGCGGGCGGTGTTACGCATCGAACGCCGCGTGCCCCACAACAAACCGGACGACTTCTACATCTCGAGCGCCGAGCAGATGGTCGAGGATTTCCGCCGCATCACCGCCGTGACGGCCTTGGTCATGGTCGTGCTCAGCTCCATCGGCCTGCTGGTGGGCGGCATCGGAGTGATGAACATCATGCTCGTCTCCGTCACCGAACGTACCCGCGAGATCGGAGTCCGCAAAGCCGTCGGCGCCCGCCGCGCCGATATTGTCCTCCAGTTCCTCACCGAAGCCGTGGTGCTCACCGGCATGGGCGGCCTGCTCGGCATGGTGCTCGGCTGGATGATCTCGAAAACCGCCAGCATCGTGTTCCCGAGCCTCCCCACCGCCGTCCCGCTGTGGGCCGTCGCCCTCGGCGTAGTCGTGTCGGTCGGCATCGGCCTCTTCTTCGGCATCTGGCCCGCCAGCAAAGCCGCCCGGCTTGATCCCGTGGAAGCCCTCCGCTACGAGTAGCGCAGGCACTCCTGCCAATCTCGACGCACGGCGAGCGACGCACCATGCGTCATGGAACCGCAGACATGCCTGTGACGAGGACGCGCTCCACGCTCAGGGCTCCAGGCAAGCTCCTGGAGCGCGCAAGCCGCATGGTAAAACAGTACGTGCGAGCCAATCCATGGCGAACGACCCGGGAAACGACAAGCAACACGCGCATGAGCTAATCGAGCAGCTCCCGGCGCACCAGCTCTCCACAGTAGGTTGGACTGCTGGAGGCCATGATCGATCCTGTGACGCGCAAGCTCGCTGCCGCGCCCATCGATGACGAACCGGAAACGGAAGAGGAACGCCGGGCCGTCGAGCAATCCAAAGAATGGCTGCGCCAGCGCGGCGGCAAAGGCATTCCCCATGAGGAGGTGCTCCGGGATTTCGGCCTGTCGGCGGACGATTTCCACCGCATGGCACATGGCAAAAACGGATTGAATGGACCGCTCCCGCTGCCATGCGGATATCGGAGCCTTTGGCGAGATTCCTCTTCACTGAGGAAGGCGACGTAAAGTTGCTGAAGGATTCAAGTCCGAAAGAGTACCGGCTTCGAGTGGGAGACTACCGCGTGCGCCTCCACGATCTTGGCGGCTGCATTCAGTTCCTCTCCGTGCGGCATCGCCGCGACGTGTACCGCTGACCGGATCAGCCACGGCGAACGGCTCATGCGAGGATCTTCACTTGCAGTTCGAGGCTTTCAGCCGCTTAAATGAAGAGGAGAAGGTGTGATGCGGCCGCTGCTCGAAGGAATGGTCCTTGCAGCAGAAGCACGGCGCCCGCAGACCGTCAGCAACATCGGCGGAAAGGAAGTAAGCATGGCCATTGACCTTCAGCAACAACGCCGGCAGGCGCACGCCTGGCTCGATCAGTTGCCACCCGCCAAGCTCGGCGCGGTGCATTCCCTGCTCGAAGCTATGATCGGCGATGACGACGAAGACGAATTGACCGAAGAAGACAAACAAGCCCTACGCGCCTCCGGCGAATACTTTCGCAACGGAGGCCAGGGCGTCCCCTTCGAACAAGTGGTCGCCGAACTGGGCTTTACCATGGAACAGATCCGCGGCGACGCCCCTGGCAAGGAATAGCTTCCAATTGTGAAGAAGATCTACTTCGAGCCGGAAGTTCCGGCTCAGCTCCGCGCCATCCCACAACATATCGCCATGACGATTCTCGAAGCCATTCACCGTTACGCGGAAAGCGGCACCGGCCGGGTCAAGCCCTTGTCGGGCGAATTCGAAGGTTTTCTTCGCCTCCGCGTCGGCAACCACCGCGTCTTCTTCAAGGAGACTGCTGAGGCCATCACCATTCACCGCATCCGCGACCGCCGCAGCGCATACCGCTAGGCGGAAACCTGCCGAAGCGCCTCAACCCTGAGGGTGCCTCCGGAAGAAGGGAACAATTCCCGGCTCGCCAAGGAGTGACGGTGCCACCGTTTCAGCGAAACAGAGCACGAAAGCCTTCCTGCTCAAAATGCCGGTCATTGGTCAGCACGTCCCTCAGCCTTTGGTGGCGCATGGTCTGCATCGAAATGCGGTCCGTCAAGCTGTCTTTGGGGCATAACCACAACACGGCGATTTCGGAGTAGCCCGGCAACATGCTCGCCCGCCTGTCGTCGCACGCTTGGCCTCATGCCGGAGAAGAACCCCAGGTACTCGTTCAGGACTTCATCCGTCGTGACGATTCGATCCGGCATGAGGGAGCGGCTCAACTCCAGGGCACGCCCATACACCTCGTCCTCGGGAGCGGTGAGGGCGATCCAGTAGAAGACAGGAGATCAGCTTTGCACGGGCCGCCGTCGCCTCGAGTCCGCGCTCCCATGCTTGCGCCTGCGGCCTGGCCGCCGGGCCGTCGGGAATTTCCAGCGCAATCACTGCAAGACTCTGTTAAGACCTAAGGCATTGTTAAGAAATAAATTTTCCAGAGCGAGGCAGGATTTTGTAGTTCCACTCTCCATGGAAGACATCCCTTTGGAGATTGATGCTCCCTATCTCGTCGTCGGCTACTTTGACGCCCGCCGGGTATGTGCCGTCATCCACTTGGGCATGTACCTTCAATCCCTTCTTGGTCGTTGTCCCCGCAATCAGACTGACAATGACCTTCAAACTCGTGAGCGGTTGTCCGCGCCAGTTCTTGCTGATGAACGAGAACAGGCGATGCTCAATCTTATTCCATTTGCTGGTGCCGGGAGGAAAGTGACACACCGCAATCGCCAACCCAGTTTCGTCGGCTAAGCGCTGCAATTCCAACTTCCACAACCGGACGCGAGATCCATTGCTTCCACCTCCGTCTGCGGTAATGAGCAGACGTTCGGCGCGGGGGTACTTCTCCTGACCCATCGCCTGCCACCACCTCCGTATTGTTTCCACGGCAAATGATGCCGTGTCGTGGTCCACTCCCACACTGACCCATCCCGTGTTCTGAGCCAAATCATAGACACC
>JADLBD010000122.1 GCA_020847975.1 Bryobacterales bacterium
CGCCGACGAACTGCGGGCGGTGTTACGCATCGAACGCCGCGTGCCCCACAACAAACCGGACGACTTCTACATCTCGAGCGCCGAGCAGATGGTCGAGGATTTCCGCCGCATCACCGCCGTGACGGCCCTGGTGATGGTCGTGCTCAGCTCCATCGGCCTCCTCGTAGGCGGCATCGGAGTGATGAACATCATGCTCGTCTCCGTCACCGAACGTACCCGCGAGATCGGAGTCCGCAAAGCCGTCGGCGCCCGCCGCGCCGATATTGTCCTCCAGTTCCTCACCGAAGCCGTCGTGCTCACCGGCATGGGCGGCCTGCTCGGCATGGTGCTTGGCTGGATGATCTCGAAAACCGCCAGCATCGTGTTCCCGAGCCTCCGCACCGCCGTCCCGCTGTGGGCCGTCGCCCTCGGCGTAGTCGTGTCGGTCGGCATCGGCCTCTTCTTCGGCATCTGGCCCGCCAGCAAAGCCGCCCGGCTGGATCCCGTGGAAGCGCTGCGGTATGAATAGGTGAGAGTGTAGCTCCGGTCTTTCCGATGAAGATCAGAAGGCTCTGATAGCAGCCAAGAGGAAACCATGGAACCGAATCTCGATCAGGAACGCCGGCAGGCTCACGCGCTACTGGACATGCTACCGGCCGAGAAACTGAATGCTGTGCGGACTCTATTGGAAGTTATAGTGGAACCTCTGGCACGCTCACCGGCCTTAGCGCCGCTGGAGGAGGAAGAGATCGCGCCCGAGACGGCCGCGGCGATCGACAATTCCCGTGCTTCCCTCCACCGCGGGGAAGGCATACCGCACGAAGAGATTCTGCGCGAGTTCGGGCTGGGACAGTGAGCGGGGAGCAACCTGCGCACGAACGGATCGCCGTCATCTGGTCGCCCCCGCGCCGACCTGCGGGCCATTGATCGCGAAACAGCGCTGCAGATTCTCCACTGCGTGGGCCGCTACTTGGCCAACCGCGTCGGCGACGTGAAAAAGCTCAAGCCGCCACTAACCGGCTTCCGTCTCCGCTGTGGCGACCACCGCGTGTTCTGCCCGCCGTTTCCGCACTCTCCACGAACCTCGCTTTGTAGCGCACCCTCTCCGCGTGCCGCGTCGGCACTCTTGCCGACGTCTGGCAGCTACCACGCGAAGGTTCGTGGCGTCAGACACGTGCGAGTTCGCCGGCGTGAATCGTATCGATGCCTACCTCACGAAGGAGAGCAGCGGTTGAGCGCGGAAGCCCTTGGTCGAGAAGAAGCGTCATGCCACCCGGAAGTCGATCACGTCTTCCATGTTGGCGGCGGCAAACTCGAGGGCCTGTTGGATGTCCTCTTCTCGAAGCTCTGGATATTCACGGAAGAGTTCCTCACGATCCGGATAGAGCGACACGGCTTCCACGACGCGGCGCACCGTCAAACGCATGCCTCGGATACACGGCTGGCCGTTCATCTGCTTTGGGTCTACCGTGATCCGGTCAAAGCCTGCGGCGGTCATAGAAGATCTCCAGATAGCGTTCAGTCTCAAATTCTACGCCTGTTCACCTTCCACTGTCAGTCCCCGGCACAAACGTTCGATTTTGAAAGCCGCTCTTGCAAAATCAGACCGTCAGCACATCGGCGTGGAAAGGAAGTAAGCATGGCCATCGACCTTCAGCAACAACGCCGGCAAGTGATAGCAGGAAGGGAAGTTAGAGACATTCCATACAGCCTCGAACCCCGATACGCAAATCCAGAGTTCTTTGGAGGGACCGCCGAGTCTATGGAATCAGCGGGTTCCAGAGGAGGAGCACGGAAAAGTCGGGCAGAATTCGCACTCCCCGGCGACTGCCAGGGCGCGGATCAGGCCAGACGGAGTGCGTAACAGAATCTGGTCACAACCCATAATAATTTTCTAACCTGTTCAAACTAAAAGAAAATCTGCGAGAACTCCCCCACCTCCCGCCCCACCCCCGTAGTACACTCGCCCCAGAGAGCCACACCATGACTCACACCGCAACTCAATCCGCCGTTATACAGAATTTGACAGACTTGACACCCGCTCAGCGTCAAGTCGTCCAGGCCCTCGCCGCGGGCTCCTCCGTCACCTCCGCCGCCGCTGCCGCCGGCGTCACCCGCGCCACCATTTACAACTGGCGCAAGTCCATCCCTGCTTTCCAATCCGCCATCGATCAGGCTTCGCTCGAATACGCCGATTCCTGCCGCGACCACATCCACGACCTCCGCGCGAAAGCCCTTCACGGTCTCTCCCAATTCCTCGACAATCCCTCCACCCCACCTGCCCTTCGCCTCAAGGTCATCCAGATGATCCTCGGCAACTCCGTCAGTCCTCCCCCAACGGACCAAACCCAGCCCTCCACCGAAACCGCCCCCGAACCCCACCTCGTCCCCCGCGGCGCCCCCTGTCCCTGCGGCAGCGGCGTCAAGTTCAAGCGCTGTTGCGGCAAGTCCGCCCCGCCTGTCCTCAACCCCTAAGGGGCCGTGATCCTTTACTTCTATCCGTCTCGCGTTTACAAGAGATAAAAGGAGAATCCACTCTTGTTCTTATCCGCCACCCTCCTTCTCGCCTCCACCTTGTGCGCCGGATCCTACACCGTCACCACCGTCGCGGGAGCCGACCCCATCCGCGACGGTGGCCAGGCCATGCGCGCCATCCTCACCAACCTCACTGCCCTCGCCCTCGATGCCCGAGGCAACCTCTATCTCTCCGACGGAGCCGCCCACCGCATCCGCCGCGTCCCCATCGACTCCACTCAGCCCTTCGTCGAAATCCGCTACGCCTACAGCCCCATCTCCACCTTCGCCGGAGCCGGCGCCCCCTACTTCAGCGGCGACGGCGGTCCCGCCGCCGAGGCCCACCTTTCCTCCCCAGGCTTCCTCGCCTTCGATCCCCATGGCAATCTCTTCCTCGCCGACCGCGCCAACTTCCGTATCCGAAAGATCACGCCTGAAGGCATCATCACCACCATCGCCGGAACCGGCCGGCCCGGCGAGGGCGACGAAGGAATCCCCGCACTCCGCTCTCCCCTCGGCCTCCTCTCCGGCATCGCCCTCAGCCCTTCAGGCGAAATCTTCTTTTGCGAGGCGAACCCAGCGGGCGATGCCCGCCTCCGCCGTATCTCCTCCGATGGAACCGTCACCACCCTGGCCGGCGGCTTCCTCTTCCCCGGCGGACTCGCACTCGACCCCTCCGGCAACCTCTTCCTCGCCGACACCGGCCACCACACCATTCGCAAACTCTCCCCGGACGGCAAACTCGCCACCATCGCCGGAGCAGGCACACCCGGATTCTCCGGCGACCTCGGTCCCGCCGCCGAATCCCAGCTTGCCTCCCCCCGCGATGTCGCCCTCGACGCCCAAGGCAACCTCTACATCGCCGACACCGCCAACCGCCGCGTCCGCCGTGTCACCAAGGATGGAATCATCGACACCCTCTTTCCCCAACTCGGCCCACCCCAAGCCCTCGCCGTCGATCCCTCAGGCAACGTCTTCATCGCCTATCCCCAGCAGATGAACATCTGGGCGCCCGGCTACACCTCCATCGGCGCGCCCGTCGCCGGCGACCAGGTCCGCCGCAGCCGCCCCGGCATCCCCGCCACGGATTTCCTCCTTCTGGACCCCTCCTCAGTCGCCGCCAAATCCACCGGCAGCCTCTACATCACCCAACCCAATGCCAACCAGGTCCAAATCGTACGCCCCGACGGCATCCTCGAGACCCTCCCACTCAATGGCCTGAACCAGCCCACCGCCGTCACCGTCGATGCCCAGGACCGCGTCCTCCTCACCGACACGCTCAATAACCGCATCCTCGAGATTCCCTCCGAAGGGCCTCCCCTCACCATCGCCGAAGACACCCTCCCCCGCTGGCTCTCCGCAGGACCCTCCGGCAACCTCTTCTTTACCGCCCCGCGCGAAATCCGCGCCCTCACCCCGTCCGGAATCTCCTCCACTCTCGCCACCCTGACGAACCCAATCACCCTCGCCGCCGCCCCCGACGGTCCCGTTTTCACCGTCGCCAACGGCCAACTCCGCCAAATCTCCCCGGACGGCGCCGTCTCCCCCATCGAAACTCCGTTCCGCGTCAACGGCGTTGCCGTGGACCCCAGAGGCTCGCTCGTCCTCACCACTCTCGGCGCGGTCTACTTCCTCCACTCAACCGGCGAGTTCGAACTCATTGCCGGAGGCGATATCCCCGGCTTCAGCGATGGCGGCGATGCCCTTTCCGCCCGCTTCTCCAACCCCGAATCCGCCTGGGTCGACCCCTCCGGCGCCATCTACATCGTCGATCGCGGCAACCACCGCATCCGCAAACTCACCCCCAACGAACCGAACCCAGCCTCATCAGGCGTCATCCAACATTCGCGGCCAGTCCTGTTTCAAAAGCCGCGATAAAGCCCGGTCCGCCAGCAGCCGCCCGCCGGTCTGGCACTTCGCGCAATAGTTCGTCTCATTGGTCGCATACCGGATGCGCTGCACTTTCGCCCCGCACACCGGACACGGCTGCCCGAAGCGCCCATGCACCGCCATCCCCTCGCGAAACGCCGTCACTCCCTCGGGAAAGTCATCCCCCGCCTCCGCCCGCAGCCGCTCCACCCAATGCGCCAGCGTTCATCGCACCGCTTCATAGAGCCGCGCGATCTCCTCATCACTCAACCGTTGCGTCAACGCCACTGGAGAAAGCCGCGCCCTGTGCAGAATCTCGTCCGAATACGCGTTCCCGATCCCGCTGAACAGGTCGGGGTCCGTCAGGGACCGCTTCACCGTGTGGTTCTCCCGCCGCAGAGCCGCCGCGAACGCTGCCCCGCTCGCTTCCATCACCTCCAGCCCGCCCCGCGCCAGCGCCCGCAATCCCTCCTCCCCCAGCGCCGTGTGCAGCGACGTCCTCCGTTGCGATCCTGCCTCCGTCAGCACCAGACTCCCCGTCTCGAAATCGAACGCCGCCAGCGTATTCTTGCTCCCGATCGGAGCCCCCTTCTTCCGCCAGTGCAGCCGCCCCGCGATCATCAGGTGCAGCACCAGCCACACCTCCCCCTCGAATCCCATCGCGATCCGCTTTCCCAACCGCCGCAACTCCCGCACCGCCTTCCCCTCCGCCTCTCGTAGCGGCGGCGTCACGCTCCGCAGCAGAAAAGGACTCCCCACCCGTACCTTCTCGAGCGCCTTCCCCTTCACGCGCCGCTCCAGCGCCTCAATGTAGACCGTGATGTCCGGCAATTCCGGCATCGTCCTTACTTCCGGTCGTTGCGGTAGATCCGGCCCTCTTTCATCACGAAGAACACGTGCTCCGTTTGCCGGATGTCTTTCGTTGGATCCCCAGGCGCCGCCACCACGTCCGCGATCTTGCCCGCTTGTAGCGTCCCCAGCCGGTCCGACAGGCCCAGCAACTCCGCATCCACGCTCGTCCCCGCCATCAACGCCTCCTCCGGCTTCATCCCGCGCTCCACCAGCAGCCGGAACTCCCCTGCGTTCATCCCGTGCGGATACACCGCCGCGTCCGTTCCCAACGCAATCCGCACATGCATTCCGATCGCCTTCCTCACCGTCACATCGATCGCATCCATCGCCGCCCGCGCCTTCTTCGCGATCCGCGGATCAATCTTCCCTCCCGGAAGCGCCATCCTCAGCCCTTCGATCGCCATCAGCGTGGGTACATAGTACGTGCCCTTCTCCACCATCATCCGCAGCGCCTCATCGTCCAGAAACGACCCGTGCTCGATCGAATCAATCCCGGCCCGGATAGCCCGTTTCGCCCCTTCCGCCCCGTGCGCGTGCGCCGCCGCCTTTCGCTTCAGCGTATGCGCCTGATCTACCAGCGCGTTCAACTCTTCCTGCGTCAACTGCGGCGAATCCACATCGTCCGTCAGCGACAGCACGCCGCCCGTCGCGCACACCTTGATCACGTCCGCCCCGTACTTCGTGTTCCACCGCACCGCCGCCCGCATCGCATCCGCCCCGTTCCCGATCGCCGGCACGTCCATCACCGGATTCAACACTCCGAACCGGAAACCTTCCGTCGGATCACAGTGCCCGCCCGTTGTCCCGATCGCATACGCCGCCGTCAGCATCCGCGGCCCTTCCACGTAGCCCTTGTTGATTCCCTCCCGCAACCCGATGTTGATGAAGTCGATGCCCCCTAAATCGCGCACCGTCGTGAACCCCGCATCGAGCGTCCTCTTCGCGTTCACGCTCGCCTGAAGCGCCCGCTCCGCCACCGTCTGCTGCAACGGCTGTAACGCCCCCGTCCCGGTGTCACTCGAATACGGCATCGATAGATGCGTGTGTGCGTCCATGAACCCCGGCAGCAGCGTCGCATCCCCCAAATCCACCACCCGCGCCCCAGCCGGCGCTACCCCTCCCACGGACTCGATCCGACCCCCGGTCACAA
The DNA here is from genome assembly GCA_020847975.1 of Bryobacterales bacterium. Lineage (GTDB taxonomy): Bacteria > Acidobacteriota > Terriglobia > Bryobacterales > Bryobacteraceae > CADEFT01. Next base: position 6,365 of record JADLBD010000122.1, read on the forward strand.
CCAATACTCCCGGACTCTGCAATTTCCCTGTCCGCCCGTCGAACAGCCGCATCGCCTTCAAAACAATAGTCTGTCCGCTCACCAGACCCGCCCACAGCAGCCCCAGCACCACTATTCTCAATCGCATGGGCGGATTGTAGCACGCCCCTTGAATGTTATCATCGTAGCGGGCCACCTTTGTGCGAACGTGGCGGAACTGGCAGACGCACTGGATTTAGGTTCCAGCGCCCGCAAGGGCGTGGGAGTTCGACCCTCCCCGTTCGCACCACAAAAATCAAGAACATACAGGGAATCGATAGAGCTACTGAAGAGGCCGTTTTTGGTCTTGTGTGCCTATAGTGTGCGGAATTTTTTCGGCCTCCGTTTCCGCTGCTTTCCGATGTGTGCCGATGTAGGAGCCGAGCTTCGCCGCGGCTTCGTGCAGGTCCCGCTCATCGGTGATGTTATAGCGATCGAAAACCGCCCGCGTCTTGTGCCCGGAAATCCGCATCGCCACGGCCTCAGAGACGCCCGCCCGAACGAGGTTACGGACGCCGGTTCGCCGTAGGTCATGGAATAGCGGCAGTGCCTCCCCTTGTTCGTCGACGAGGCCGGCTCGCTTACAGGACCGGTCCCAGGCGTTGCGAAAGTTGAGAATCTGGCGGCCGGTCTGGCCGAAGAACACCCAGGGGCACTCCGGGTGCTTGCTGTCCCGGATTTCCCACTGGAGTGTGAGCATCGCATGGAGTTCACTGACTAGGGGAATCACGCGGGCCTCTTTGTTCTTCGTCTCGCCGGGCTCCAGCCGCACAACTTTGTGCTTCAGGTCCACCTGCGTCCATCTCAGTTTGAGAATCTCACCCTTGCGGCAGCCCGTGTAATAGGCGAACGCCAGGACGGGGCGGAGGTATTCCGGCAGTGCCGCAAGGAGAGCCTGGTACTGCTGATCCTCGAAGAATCCCTTGCGGATGTTGTTCTCCTCGAGCATGGGGAATTCAGGGATTGTGGTCACCACTGGAGGAGTTGCCTTCCGGCCGAGATTGAGTGCCCGCCGCAGCAGGGCGAGTTCGTGATTGATCGTCGCGTTCGCGGCGCCCTCCGCTTGCCGATCGGCGATGTATCGCTGTAGGGCGTGCGTGGTAAGCTTCTTGGGGCTCATCTTACCGAATGGGCCACGAAGGTGTTTCCGTGTCACTTGCTCCGCCCATTCATGGCACTTCCCGTTCACCTTGTAATCGAGCAAGAGACGGTCGATGAGGTGATCGATAGAGGCAGCCATGCCGGCCTTGATGTCGCCCTTGTCCCGCTCCACAAGTTTGCGGTTCAGGTAGTCCTGCGCGTCTTTCTTGCCGCCGTGAACGGTATGGTTCAAGTATTCACGCTTGCCGGTTTGCGGATCGCGCCCAAGGAAGACGCGCACAAGCCAGACGTTCTTGCCTCTCGGTATGAGTTGCCCTGCCATAGCTATGCTCCCTTGCTCCGACCCTTCGCCTTCGCCTTCGCCCACCGCGCTGCGGCGGCCTTTCGGGCCAGTTCGGTCCTTTTCTCAGGCTTCAAGTTTTTGCGGCTGTTCTTCCCGCCTTTGCGCCCCAGCGAAACCGCTGCTGGATTCTTCCTTGCCATGTCCACATGATACCAAACCACGCACAGCGCTGTGCATGACTTAACAGCCTGTGGTATTAACCGCTTCCTCACGGCCCGCGGCTCTGTAAATGATTGATCTAGCTGAGCCGCGCGCGTCAGCAAGCGGTCTTTCGAGACTACTACCACGGGCTGTTAACCCATGGTCACCAAAGCGAATGTCTGCCTAGGAAAATTGTTGCACAATTTAGCTAAAATGTGGCACACATAAACTCAGACTAAGAAGTCACTCCGACTCATTGGCCGACAGTGATAACACTGTAACATATTACAAACACAATATATATAGTTTCACTTGAAGTGGTTTATATCCGGTGATATTATTCTTACCTAAGGAGAGTCAAATGAAACTTGAGCAGAGCGGACTGCTGACGATACCTGAGTTTCGCATGCGAGAACCCGTTGCGTTTGGCAGCGATCAGGCGGTATACCATGCGATTCGGACCGTGCCAGGGTTCCCTTCCGTCCGCCTTGGGCGGCGGGTTTTCATTGATGTAGGCCGTTGGGAGGAATTTAAGCGCAGCGGTGGTCGGTCTCTCGCTGGCGGATGGAGGCGGCAGCCGGCGGCATGACCAATCGAAGCAGTCGCGCCGAGCCTGACCTTCCGAACTTGCTCACCGGCCTGCGACAGACGGCGCGCCGGGCCATCGCGTGGGGGGATCGGCATATCGACGATGACGCGTACCGTGGCGATCCGCGCTGGGAGTGCGCCTGGTGGACGCTGACGTCGCTGCTGCCGCGGCTGGAAGCACTGGAGATGGAGGCGCGGCGACTGGAGCGCATGCCGTGATCCACTCCTACCCTTGGTACACCGCAGACTGGCGCGGTTCCCGAACTCGGCTCACGATGAACCTCGAAGAACGTGGGCTCTATCGGGAGGTTCTTGATGAGCTGTACGTGAACGGCAGCATCCCGGAGAATCCGGAACTGATCAAGCGCCTCACTGGCGCGTCCGATAAAGAATTTCGTCGCTCATGGCCGAAAGTTCGAGCGGTTTTGATCAAAACCGAATCCGGAGACCTCACCCACCCGAAGGTTCAGGATGTCCTTCCGGAACTGCTGTCAAATAGTGAGAGCCGCAGGCGTTCAAGCTCGAAAGCAGCGACCATAAGATGGAGAAAACACAGGGAGAAGATCGAGCGCAACGCTGGCTTGTCGGATGCGCACGGCAGTGCTACGGGTAATGCGGGTGGAATGCCTGACGCATGCGGGACGTATTGCGAAAGTGATGCGTCGGAATGCGGTACCTCTTCCTCTTCCTCTTCCTCTTCCTCTCACACCCAATCCGAAGTGCGCGAGAGCGACGAATTTTTCGAAACGATCGAGCGCATTGCTGCACGTCATCCGCGCAAGACTGGGCTGACCGAGGGTAAACATCGACTTGCCCAGAAACTCTCCGAAGCGGTTGACCCGATCGCTGCTGTGCGTTCCGCAAACCAGAATCACGCGGCTCAGTGTGCCACCGAAGAATGGAAGCGCGAGGGAGGCCGCTATGCGCCGAAACTGGGCAACTACGCAGAGCGTAATGGGTGGATGGATCCGCCGCAACCGGAAACCGCACACGAGGGTGAGGGCGGACCGCGCTACCTGACGATGGCCGAGCAGGACGAAATGATCCGCGTACACCAGGAGGGGAAGAAGTCATGAAATGGGCGGGCGACATGATTGAATCCCGAGGGCTTCCGGCCGCGCCTGAATCGGAGCGGATCGTGCTCGGCTCGTGTCTCGGCGATGTTGAGGTGTTCGACCATGTTCGTCTGGCGCTCGATGAGACTTCGTTCTCGCTCACAGAAAACCGCCGTCTATGGGTGACCCTGTGTGAAGCGCGTGACGCAGGAATCGGAGTAGACAGGGCGGCAATAGCTCAGCGGCTAAAGGAGCGCGGACTGCTTGAGGCCGTCGGCGGTTTCGGCCGACTGGTGGACCTGGACGCGGACATCCCGCACGGCTTGGTGCTCGACCCGCATCTTGACACGCTCAACGAAAAAGCGACGCTGCGCCGGGCAATCGTGGCTCTCAATCAAGCACTACTTCGATGCGTAGAGCCGGGGAATGACAGCGCGGAGGCTCTGGCCTATGCGCGCGGGCTCATTGAGAAAATCGAGAAAAACTCTCCCATTCAAACTCCGCTACAATCCATCGGCGCGATCATCGAGGCTGTCGGGATTGAAGAGTTCTGCGCGCCCAAAGCCTCAATGGCTAACGCTACACCCCTTCCCGATGAATGGCCAGAGTTCCGAAAGATCTACCCGTTTTTCAGGCCGGGGCAACTGATCGTGCTTGCGGCGCATACTTCGCAGGGCAAGAGCGCCATGGCGCTACACATCGCCCTCTCCTGCGTCCGCCGCGGCCTCCCCGTAGCCATGTTCAGCATGGAAATGGACAACCTGGAGATTGGCCACAGGGCCGCCTCCCATTTGGCCGAAGTGGATTCTTATGTCCACCTGAACGGCCATATGACGAAGGAGGAACGGTTGCGATACCAGGCGGCCGCCGCGCAGCTCTGCGAGTTGCCGCTCTTAATCGACGACCGGACGGCGTCCACAGTGCCAGCAATCGTGGCATCTATGGCGAGAACGAAGACGAAGCCGCGCCTCGTCATTGTGGACTACCTGCAAATCATGGAGGCTGCCGGGCGGGCGGACACGCGGGCGTCTGCGGTTGCGGAGATCAGCCGCGGACTCAAACGGCTTGCCACTCAGTACCAGGTTCCTGTACTCGCCCTATCGCAGTTTAACCGCGATGCGGCAAAACAGCGCCGGCGGCCAGAGTTGTACGACCTACGCGAATCGGGAGCGATCGAACAGGACGCAAGTACCGCGCTGTTCATACTTGCCAAACAGGGCGACGAGGACAAGCCTTTCATGGAGGTCACCATCGACGTGGCTAAGAATCGTGGCGGGCGGAAGGGAGAGGTGCGGATGATGTTCGAGAAGCCATACTCGCGCTTCACAGAGATCGGAAACACCGGATGATGGAGCCGGACGCCAACGTCGCTTTGTGACAGCGCATGAACCCCCTCCTGCTCAAACATGCTTTCGCTAATACAGGACAAAAGGGTGGGCATTCTGCAAAGCAGAATCCGAGCACTCAGGAAGGAATCTATGCCACTTCGGAGCCGCGCGAGACGTTGGGAGCGCGATCGCGTCAGGTTGGCCCGGCTGCTCCTGAGACCGTGGCCGCTCGTCGACCCGGAGTCGCCGATCCTCGCCTGGGCGCGGCAGGTACTCGAGGAAGCGGAACAGGCCGACAGCGCCGATAACACGAGGGCACAGCGATGAGCCACGTCCGCGCTGGGGCGCGCCGCGGGCATCGGGGTAGGGATATCGCATGGGGAAGGGCTCGGCGATTGCACCACGCGCGTGCACAAAGGTTTATTGGCGATTTGACGAGGCGGCAGTGAGTTGAGGAGGAGGCAAAGAAACAATGACAGAACCCGTATCAAAAAGCACTTCTGGGAAGCTGGATTCCGGTACTGAAGGACAAGGTACTTCGCAGGGGCAGTTCTCTGTACAAGAAAGATTACTTTATGATACATTGAAAGCAGCCATGAGCGTCTATCCGAAATCGAAAGTGTCGCGCTGTACGCTCGTGTCAGCACAAAGGACAAAGGGCAAGACACCGAAAACCAGTTGATAGCCTTGCGGGAATACGCGGGGAAGCAAGGCTGGAAGATCGCCGACGAGTACGTGGACCACGATTCCGGCGGCAAACCGAACCGGCCGCACTTCCAACGAATGTTTCGCGATGCAGGGCAGCGGAAGTTCGATTTGGTGCTGTTCTGGTCGCTCGACAGGTTCAGCCGTGAAGGAGTCTTCGAAACACTCGAACACTTGCGCCGGCTGACGGCTGCCGGTGTTGAGTGGAAAAGTTTCACCGAGCAGTATCTCGACAGTGTGGGGATCTTTCGAGATGCGGTTCTCTCCATTCTGGCAACCATCGCGAAACAAGAACGTGTTCGTCGTAGCGAGCGCGCCCGCGCTGCAATCTCGCGTCTTCGCCGGCAGGGGAAGACGGAGCACCTTGGGCGCCCGCGCCTGATTGTTGATCGCAAGCGGGTTATGGCGATGCACGCTGCTGGTTCATCCTGCCGGGAGATCGCTTCCGAGGTGGGGATCAGTCCCATGTCGGTAAACCGAATCATCCGTTCTTTCATCGCTTGAGCGGAGTCGGGCGCGTCAGCTTGAGGGACCGCCCCTTCTTCAGTCATGCTTGTTACATGGAACGCAGTAAGCTCCATCAAACGGCGCACGGAACATGTGGACTATGCAAGCAAGATGCCATTTTGGAGAATAGCCACCTTCTTCCGGCCGCGCTCTACAAATGGATGCGCGAACCATCACTACCCAATCCAAATCCCATCGTGGTAGATGGCAAGTCGGCAGTTCCTACTTCAGACCACGTAAAGAAACTCTTCCTTTGCGGCTCTTGTGAGGATCGTTTCAACAGCAAGGGTGAGAATTGGATTCTCCGCCACTGCGTTCAGCCTAACCAGTTGTTCCCGCTCTACGACATGGTCAGTAACCCACTGTAACGGGTCGCAGTTTTCCCACGCGTAGCGAGCAGCTTGTCTCAGATTAGTTCCCGCCGTGCCGGAAGGAAGCGCGAAGGGCTGCCGGAACCGAGCGTGCAACACGGCGGGATCGTCCCGGCCG
>JADLBD010000123.1 GCA_020847975.1 Bryobacterales bacterium
AAGATTCGAGTGGTTACCAGACGATCCTATGGTTTCCGCACGTATAAGGCCATGGAACTCGCCCTGTATCACAACTTGGGGCGACTGCCGGAGCCCGAATCTACCCACAAATTCTGCTGAGGGGGCGAAAAACCGTTTCTTTGAGGCGCCCTCACATCTGGCCGGCAAGCGCATTGAAGTGCGCTTCGATCCGCTCGATCTGACGCAACTGGAAATCTACTCGGAAGGCAGAGCGCAAGGCGTGGCGCGGCTGGTCGATGCCGTCGTCAATGGGCTGCTGCCGCCCTGGGAAACGGAGGCGAAGTAACCATGTGGGAGTCCTTTTTCGGCTTCAAGAAAACCCCGTTTTCCGATAGCCCCGACGCCAAACAACTTTTCGCCTCCCAAGCCTGGAACCAGGTTAAGACGCGGCTGGAGTTTCTGGCCCAACATCACGGCGCCGGTCTGGTCACCGGCGAGGTGGGCGCGGGCAAGTCCACCGCCGCGCGCGTGTTCACCGCCACGCTCAACACCAACCTCTACAAAATCCTCTACGTCCACTTCTCTTCGGGCTCGGCGCTGGACCTGCTGCGCCAGATCGCTTTGGAACTGGACCTGGAGCCGGCGCACTTCCGCGGCGACCTGGTGCGCCAGATCGCCGCTGCCGTGGTGCGTCTCAACCAGAGCAAGAAGCAGCATCCCATTCTGATCTGCGATGAAGCTCACCTGCTGCCCCACGCCGCCTTGGAACAGCTTCCGTTGCTGCTCAACTTCGACATGGATTCCTCCCGCTATCTCACCCTTTTGCTGGTTGGCCAGCCGCTGCTCAGACGCACGCTCTCCTTACAGATGCACGAAGCCTTGCGGCAGCGCATCGGCGTGCAGTATCACCTCGAAGGACTCACGCGCGACGAACTCGACTCCTACCTGGCGCAACAACTCAAAGCCGCCGGTGTGTCGCAGCCGCTGTTTGACAACACCGCCCGTCAAGGGCTGTATCAGGCCACTAAGGGCATTCCGCGCAAAGTCAACAAGCTTGCCATGACGGCGTTGCGCCTGGCGGCGGCGTCGAAGTCGCAGACTGTCAATGAAGCTATCTTGCTGGATGCCACGGCGGAGGCGCTGCTGTGAAAGAGAGCGCCGGCAAGACGCCCCCGAAACCGTCCGTCATCTCGCTGGCGCAGTTACTCACCGAGCAACCGGACACGCCCGCGCCCGCCTGGATCGAGCCGGGGCTGCTGCCGCCGGCCGGCATTCTGTTTGTGGGTGGGGAGCCCAAGGTGGGCAAGAGCCTACTGGTGGCTAATCTGGCTCTCGCTCTGGCCGCGGGCAAAGATCGCGCCGGCTTCCGCATACCGGCCGCTCGCCGGGTCCTGGTCTGCCAGTTCGAACTGCCCACGCCGCAGTTTGTGGAGCGTCTGGCGTCGATGCGCCGCGCCGTGGGAGCCGCCGCCGACCAAAACCTGCTGGTGGACACCCGCGCCGGCGGCAATCTACTGAGCGCGCCACAGGGACTCAATCATTTTCTCAACGCCGCCCGTCAAGCCTCCGCCGAGGTGATCGTGCTCGATCCTTTGTACTCGACTCACGATCAGGACGAAAACGATACGCGCTCGATGGCGGCGCTATGCCAGAGCCTGTTGCGGCTGCGCGATGCCTCCAAAGCAGCGCTCATCGTCGTGCATCACGTCCGCAAATCGATTGGCCGCGAAGAGATCGGCAGCGCCTTCCGCGGTTCCTCCGCGCTCCATGCGGTCGGCGATTCCTATCTGCTGCTCACGCGACCTTCGGCGCATCTGTCCGCCACCGTCGAGTTACGCTTCCAGTTTCGCTACGCCGCTGCGCCGGAGCCCCGACTGCTCCAACTGGACCCGCACACGCTGTGTTTTTCCGCCGCCGGTCTGGCGCCAGCCAAGGCCGCCGCCGCGCGCAAGAAGGTGGAACCGGAACATGTGACCAAGGCTCTGGCCGGTCTCGGCCAGCAGGCTCGTTATAACCAACTACGCGAGCAGGTCATGGGTCTGGCCGATTGTTCCCGGCGCACCGCGCAACTGGCTATCGCCGAAGCCTGCCAACAAGGCTCCATCGTTCAGGCCAACGGACAGTATCGACTGCCGCTTTGAACTTCACGACTTTGCGCCGGGTCGCGCCGGCGCAAACCCTGCCCCGCGGGGAGCGGGGCCCGAGGCTGGCGACGGATCTGCAGCCCAGACCTGTTCCTCAGTCCAACCCCCGCCGGCGCCGCCATCGGTTCCGGCGGGGTTCGTGTTTTCAAAAAACAGAATACTGGGATCAGCTTCCGAGCTTGTCCTCGGAGTTAAAACGCGAAGTCTGCCACGGCGCGCTTTGGCGCCGGGGCTTTCCTTATCGATTTTTTCGCGGGATACCCTGTTCCGCCTATACGAGAAGGTATCCTATCCCGGTCTCTCTGCTATCGCTCTTCGCGGTCCATCGGCAACATGAGAAACACCCTGGAAAATATCGCGAGAATGCAGCCGGGGAAGATTGTGAACCGTTATACCCGATCGAGCAGCGGGGCGGCGAGACGCGGCAGGGGCTGACGCTGGTGCGGCTGCGCGGGGCGGTGGTGGAAGTGCGCACGAAGCTGATCAATGCCTTGCGGGGAACGGTGAAGAGCTACGGCGAGCGGTTGGGAAAATGTTCGAGTCAAAGTTTCGCCGAGCGGGCAGGGGAAGAAATGCCGGAGCAGTTGCAGGAGCTGACCGAACCGGTGGTGGAGTTGTTGGGGATGTTGAACGAAACGATAGCGAAGTATGACGCGGGAGTGGAAAAGCTGGCGGAGGAAAAGTATGGAGTGGAGACGGGGAGGATGCGGCAGATCGGAGGGGTGGGAGCGTTGACGTCTTTGGTGTATGTGCTGACGATCGGGGACCCGGCGAGATTTCGCAAGAGCCGGGAAGTGGGGCCGTATCTGGGGGTGGTGCCGCGGCAGGAGGAGAGCGGAGAGAGCGCACGGCAGTTACGGATCACCAAGGCCGGGGCTGAGGATCTGCGCTGTTTGCTGGTGGGGAGCGCGCATTATATTTTGGGGCCGTTTGGGAAGGATAGTGATTTGAGGCGGTATGGGTTGGCGCTGAGCGAGCGCGGAGGAAAGAACGGGAAGAAGCGGGCGGTGGTGGCGGTGGCGCGGCGGCTGGGAGTGTTGCTGCACCGGTTGTGGGTGAGTGGGGAGAAGTATGAACCGCTGCGGAATGCGCGGTTGAAGGAAGAGGGAGAGAAGATCGCGGCAGAGAAGGAAAGCAGGAAAGAGGGAGTGGCAGCGGGGGAGCAAGCAGCGTAGGAAGAAACTGGAGGAGCGGGAGATGGGAATCGAAAATGAGACCAGGGAATGGATGATCGGAACGGAAGGGAGTCGCCGTGAGTGAACCGCGATTCCGAACCACCCCAACGCCTTGTTCGGGAGACTGCGATCTGCGTCTTGGCCCTGAAAAGGGAAACCGCCGCAGAGATGGCAGCCCCACAGTAACCCCAGTCCACTGCTGGCAAGTGGCGGACTGGGGGTCCAGCCGGACCCCAGCAGGCACCGAGCGCAGAGCCGCTCGCACGAGTGCGGATAGAAGCGAGGCGACGGCGCGGTGGACGGAAGACGGCAGCGCCTGGCGAGACCCCGAGGAACAGGAAATGAGCGGGAACCTGGTTGAGGAAGGAAGAGTCTCCCAATGGCCGGCAGTCACAGGTTATTCAATCCGGCGCAGCCGGAGGCAGGGCTGCCTGAGGACAACGATGACGAGGAAGGATTGGCGCCACAAAAAAGGCGCTGCCGGAAGGAAGGGGGCGTCTCTGAAATGGTGGGACTCTGTCCACCCACCCCCCTGGGATTTATCGCATTGGAGCAGACAGGCAGGTGTGAAAGCAAGCGGGCGGCCGAGGCCGCCTGCCTGTCCGCACCCTGGCAGCGCTCGGGCCGCATCCCTGCGTTGCCCTATCCTCTGCCGTGGGCACTATCAGTGTAGCGGAAGGCGAAGGCTGGTGTTCGGATTGTGGGTAGAGCCCCAACTGGGGTAATGGTTGCCGTGACTAGGAGAAATGAATGATGCCAGACAGCAGCGGATGTTGGCGGCATGTGGAAGAGGAAGAACCGATGAAGGAAGGAAACAGCGCATGGATCTGGAGTGTTCACCGCCTCCCGCCGGTCGGCAGGGAAGGTTCGCCGGCGCTCGGAGAAAAAAGATTTGTGGGCCGCCACGTCGGCCTTGACTCTTAAGACCTTCTCATAGAAGGCGCGGAGTCTTTGGGTGGGGCTTGGTTGAGTGGACTTTTGCGTATTCCAAGCCTGGATCAGGTCAAGCCGAGCGTAGTCTTTTTGCGGGCATGATTCGAATCTCCACGCGTTTGTCCAGAGCTTCGGCGATGCGCTTCAGCATGGAGAGCGAGTGCCCATCATAATCGGCATCTTCAAGGCGGCAGATGACGGAAGCGGAGGTTCCGGCCTTCTTTGCAAGCTCGCGCTGGCTGAGGCCGGCTTTGGTTCGCAGCTCATAGATTTTGCGTGCGATCTCTGCATTGAGGGCTTCCTCTTCGTACTCTTCCACGCGCTTGGGGTCTGTTCCCACGTACCGGTTGTAAAGGTACTGGACAGTGCTCGATTGAAATGTTAGTTTTGGCGCCTTGTTGCTCATCAACGAGCCACGCCATGCCGGGATTCGAATTCCGCGGAGAATGCCCTCGCCGGCTGGACCCTGCCCTCTCTCACGTCCTTCAGACCCTGACGGATGCCCTCGCGAGCGTCGGACTGTGCGCCGATATCCAGCAGCCGCTGATATGCTTCGGCGGTCTGCGCGGTGGGCGGCTTGTTCTTCTTCCGGCGAACTGCGGCCTGCGATTCTCTTCTTTCCATGGGCGGAACTCCGGCGATTCTGCATTCCGAAAGGCTGCGGACGGTGAAACAAGGTTACCATGCTAAGAAGCATGCATCTACGTGAAAAACTGTTGCAGGGAATGGTGATTCCCGCGCATCCACTGGCATTGAATGGGGAGCGGAGGCTCGATGAACGGCGGCAGCGGGCGTTGACGCGGTATTACGTGGCGGCGGGCGCGGGTGGTGTGGCCGTGGGGGTGCACACGACGCAGTTCGCGATTCGGGATTGCGGGCTGCTCGAGCCGGTGCTGGCGATGGCGGCGGAAGAGGCGTCCGGGGTGTTGCGGATTGCGGGGGTGTGCGGCGGGACGGCGCAGGCGGTGAAGGAAGCGGAGCTGGCGGCGCGGTTGGGGTATGACGCGGTGCTGTTGTGCCTGGCGGCGCTAAAGACGGCGACGGTGGAGGAGATGATCGCGCATTCGGCGGCGGTGGCTTCGGTGTTGCCGGTGTTCGGATTCTACCTGCAGCCGGCGGTGGGCGGGCGGTTGCTGCCGTACGCGTTCTGGCGGCGGTTTGTGGAGATCGAGAATGTCGTGGCGGTGAAGATGGCTCCGTTCAACCGCTACCAGACGTTGGATGTGGTGCGGGCTGTGGCGGCTTCGGGACGGGCGGGTGAAGTGGCGCTCTATACGGGCAATGACGACAACATCCTGGCGGACCTGATTACGCCGTTCGCGGTGGAAGGAACTACGGTACGGATTTGCGGCGGGTTGCTGGGGCAGTGGGCGGTGTGGACGAAGCGGGCGGTGGAGTTACTGGAGCGAACGCGCGCGGGTGCTTCGCCGGAGATTCTGGCCTTGAACGCGCAGTTGACGGATGCGAATGCGGCGCTGTTCGACGTGGCGAACGCGTTTCACGGGTGCATTGCGGGGATCCATGAGATTCTGCGGCGGCAGGGGCTGCTCGAAGGTTTGTGGTGCCTGGATCCGAAGGAAGGCTTGTCCCGCGGGCAGATGGAAGAGATTGACCGCGTGGTGCAGGCCTATCCGCACCTGACCGACGACGAGTTCGTACGCGAGCACCTGGACGAATGGCTAAAGCCTTGAGAGGCGCTCCGCGGTCCAGGCGGCGTCGGGGAGGACCGCGGCATTCGGGTAGAGCCTGGTGACTTCGACGGCGGGGAGGCGCTTTCCGGCTCCATCGACGAGTCCCGCCACGGTGACGTTGCGCAGGGGTGCGGCGATTTTCGGCAGGTCGGTGTGGAGGAGAGCGCCGGGGAGGAAGTTCGCGAAGGGGTGCGGATACTCCTCGACTTCGAGCAGGTGGCGGTAGGAGGCGAGGCCTCCGGCGAGGTAGAGCTTTTCGATGGGTTGGAGGGCGGCGGCGAATAGGGCTGGGACTGTCATCTTGCCGAATGCGGCCAGGGTGATTTTCTGACCTGGGAACGTGCGGATGAGGGTGATGAGATCGGTGACGCGCTGGGCGAGGAGACTCTGCCCGAGAATGATGCTGGCCCAGGCGTAATCGTGTTCGCTGGTGTGCGGGAGGGTGTAGTGGAGCGCGCCGCGTCCGGCTTCGGCGGTGAGGTCGCCGATGCCGCGCAGATCAGGGGCGCAGACGGTGACGCCGGCTTGGGCGAGTTGATGGCAGAGGCCGCCTTCCCCCCAGCTTGCGTTGCGGCCTGATGGGTGAAGGAGGATGGTGACGCCATCCGATTTCGATGGGTGGAAGACCCAGCTTGGAACCCAGACATGAGTGGCGGTGGCAACTTCCATGGCTTCGATGGTGCAGCCTTCCGAGGGCGTTTCGGCGATCTTGACGCGGCGCGGGCGTGTGGGGATTTCCTCGAGTTGGATCAACTGTTTGAGGTCCGCCGGGGTCTGCGGACGGGCGCGGGCAAGATCGAGCGGGCGGGTGCTGCCGAGGGAGCGGACGACGTTGCCTTTTTCGGTGACCCAGAGGGTTTCGTCGCGCTCGGGGTTGACGGGCGGTTCCGCGTTGAGCGGTGTGCGCTCGTCCTGGAGCCAGCGGCGGAACCAATGGTAGATCTGCATGCGGGCGGAGTAGTTGAGGCCGTGGGGGAGCGGAGATTCCCACCAGGCGATCTGCTGCTCTTTGCCGAGGGTGCGGTAGATGGCGGCGAGTTTGGCGAACTCCTGGCGGCCGTTTTGCATGTAGCGCGGGGAGTAGGTGCCGAAGAAGTCCTTGGCGCTGACGAGGACGAGGAGAGGCTTGGGGGCGAGGGGGTAGAGGAGATCCCAGCGGTCGAAACCGAGGGCTCCGGAGCCGGCGAAATCCTGTTCGGCGTCGTCGGTGGAGCCGGGCGGGTTGAAGTCCTCGCAGGCGAAGTTTTCGCTGTTGGGGCAGGAGGGAGCGGCGGCGGCGAGGCGATCATCCGCGGCGGCGAGGAACATGGTGGTGGTGCCGCCTCCGGAGTTGCCGGTGGAGGCGAGGCGCTTGGGGTCGACGAGGGGATGGGAGGCGAGGACATCGAGGCTGCGGACGGCATCCCAGGCTTGGATCCAGGTGGCGGAGAGGCCGAGCAGGAGAAGTTGCTGGCCGGGGACCGTGTGCTCATCGTCGGCCGAGCGGAGGCGCGTGAGGGGACCATCCGGGCGCGGGTAGTAGGCTCGCTCGCCCTGGCCCATGGGATCGAAGCCGAGTACGACGAAGCCGAGCTGCACGAGGGCCTGGCAGCACTTCTGGTAGGCTGCGGCGGCTTTGCCGTTCAGCGAGTGGCCCATCTGGAAGAGCACTCCGGGATAGGGGGCCTTTCCGGTGGTAGGGATGTAGAGGTTGGCGGGAACGAAGAGTTCGGGCTGGGTTTCGTAGATGATTTTTTCGACGCGATAGCCGGAGCGGGTGAAACTGCCGGTGGTGCGGACATTGAGCGGTGTACGCACGGGAGGCTTACCGCTGATCTCCCAAAACGTGCGGCGTACCCATTGCTGGCGCTCGGCGATCGCCTGCTGCGTGGTGAGTTGAGCGATGGCTTCGTTTCGTTTTTTGACGGATTCCGCGGCGAGGTGGCGGAGGAATTCGGGGAGGCAGCGGGAGTAATCGCGGTAGGGGACCGGCTGCTGAGCCCAGGCGGCGGAAGCGAGCATCGACAACGCCGTACGGCGGCTAATGGTACTATCGCGCATATTCGCCGATGATACCTCCGTTTGATGGGAATGAGGCTTTGGCCCTCTCGAATGAAGCCGGGTGGAACCAGACGGTTCGCGACTGGGAGCGGCTCTTGGAGCTTACGCCGGAGGGGTGCTTTGGGAAACGTGTGGAGGGCCAACTGGTGTCGACAGCGACAGCGCTGGTGTATGGCGAGCGGTTGGCGTGGATCGGGATGGTGCTGACGACGGAGGCGCAGCGTGGGAAGGGATTCGCGCGGGAGTTGTTGGGGAAGGCGCTCGCCTACTGCGATGGGCGGGGGGTGCGGTGCGTGAAGCTGGATGCGACGGATTTGGGGCGTCCGGTGTACGCTAAGTTGGGGTTCGTGGAGGAACGTCCGGTGTCGCGATGGGTGCGGGTGGCGGGTGCGTTCGCGGGGGCTTCGGGTGAGGTGAGCCACGCGGTGGATTTTGAACTTGACCGGGAAGCGTTCGGCGTGGACCGGTCGGCGCTGCTGCGGAGTTTGGAGGGGGAGGAGGTGTACGCGGTCTCAGGGCGCGGGTATGCGATGTCGCGGCCGGGGCGGCTGGGGCGATTTTTCGGACCGTGCGTAGCGCGGGACGAAGAGACGGCGCGGCGGCTGCTGGGAGCGTTTCTGGCGCGGCATACGGGGGAGTCGACGGCGTGGGACTTTTGCGATGAGAATGAGGGCGCGGCGCGGATGGCGCGGGAGGCGGGGTATGCGCCGGTGCGGCGATTGATGCGGATGTACCGCGGGGACGCTGCGGGAGCGGGGGTGGCGTCGGGGCCGATGATTTACGGGTTGGCGGGGTTCGAGTTCGGCTAGTGTGAAGTGGTTAGCAGGTGATCCAGTCCCCGTCGCAGCGCAATATGCCTCCAGGCTTAGGTTGTGAGTGCCGGCTGATTGGAGCGTTGGCCTTTTTTCTTGAGTCTGAGCACTCGGACGATCGTTTCTACTGGCCTGGCTGCTTTGTTTCGATATGTTAGGGCGCGGATCAGCTTCGAATCCCCGGCAACCGGTTCAAAGATGATGCTTGGCACTTGTTGTTGTGGGCTTTTCATCTTTCGACCCATTTCTATTCTAGTCCTTCCCCTGCTATCAGATCATCGGCCAACTCCAGGTATTGCTGTAGAAGCCCGTGCAAGCCCTCCCCGGCAGCAGACATGAGTGGGATGTCGTATCGACGCGAGAACACGTATCGTGAGGAGCTATCCACACACAGGTAGCCGCTCAACAAGTATCGGCCTATTTTATCCCTCGCACCGATTGGAGCAACTATGGTACTGCGGTAGGGCAAAGGCCGCATCAGGGAACGGAGCAAGCGAATGCTCGTTCGTATCGGCTCCCCATAGATCTTGAAGCTTGTATTCGCGTAGAACGGCTCATTCGGGAGATCATTTGACATGTATACGAGCTGAGGGGTCCCAGCTCTACGGAAGACTTCCTTGAAATCGGTATTCTCACTGATCCAGTGCTGAACGGCATCAGAATCTTCAAGAGTCGAGAACCACGCTTCAGTCGGAGACCGGCCCGTCTCTCTATGGAGCGATGTATCATCACGGCAGAGAGTTGCGACTTGAGGCCGGTCCCCCTCGCCCACAACAATCACTTTTATACAAACGGAACAGCTTGTGCCTGTCAGGAGGGAGAATATGCGTCCGAGCCGGTTCACGATGATGCGGCACACATTCGTGACCTCTTCAAGGTTCTGCATCTGCTCCGGATTCTTGGCGCTTAGCGCCATGAAGACTTGGGTGACTGAGGCGAGAATTTCAGCGTAGCGCGCCCTTCGAGAATACCTGTATTCTTGCCAAACGGCCGCCGCTGCCAACATTAGCACGCACGTAGAAAGGAATGAAATAGCTAGCTTGCCGTCAGGAGAAGCAGCAGGGTACCACTGTTGATAGGCAACAACAATCGTTACAACTGAGCCGGCAATGCTCAGTAGGACCAGGCAAAGATTAATGGCCCGACTCATGCAGTGAAGCGCCTCGCAATATTAGGGGCTCGGCCCTAAACAAATTCAATAACGAATGTTCTGGCCAGAAATTCTATCACTCATGCTCTTGTCACCCAAGTCCTTTGGCGATGCACTCTCTGGCTAGTGGTCGGCGACGCCTCCGTCCTCGAAGACGAAGTGGGGGCGATTAACGGGCTTGTAGGGATGTTGGGCCGCTACTTTTTCATCGACATCGACGCCGAGGCCGGGACGGTCCGGGAGGGCGGCGAAGCCGTCTTTGACGGGGAGCACGAAGCCCTGGAATAGATCCCGAACCCACTGCTGGCGGTTGGGGTTGTATTCCTGGATGGTGCTGGAGGGCGTGGCGGCGTCGACGTGGAGGGAGGCGAGGGTGCTGACCATGCTTTGCGGATTGTGGGGCGCCATTTCGACGCGGTAGGTTTCGGCGAGGACGCCGATTTTCTTGAGTTCGAGAATGCCGCCGGCGTGGCAGACATCGGGCTGGACGTAGTTCACCAGGTGGCGCGAGCAGAATTCGGAGAAGCCGTACTTGGTGAAAGAGCGCTCCCCGGTCGCCAGCGGGACTTTGGTTTTCTGGCGGAGGAGTTCGAGTTCGCCGAGGTCTTCGAGTTGGGTGGCTTCTTCGACGAAGAAGGGGCGGAGTTCTTCGATGCGGGTGCAGAAATCGACGGCCATGACGGTGGTGAGCTGGCCATGGGCGTCAATGCAGATGTCGAAGTCGTCGCCAATGGCTTTGCGGACGGCTTCGAGCTTGCGGGCGGCTTCGCGCACGGCAAAGGCGGGGCGGACGAGTTCGTTCTGGATGGTGATGAATCCGGATTTGGCGGCGGTGAACCCTTCGGACTTGGCCTGCTGGAAGGATGCGACGAGTTGTTCGACGCTGGAGCCGCCCACGTCTTTGTAGAGGCGGATGCGCCGGCGGGCGGCTCCGCCGAGGAGTTTGTAGATGGGCACCCCGAGGGCTTTGCCGAGGATGTCCCAGAGGGCGATTTCGATGGCGCTGATGGCGCTGTTGAGGATAGGTCCGCCGCGCCAGCGCGGGTAGCGGAACATGGCCTGCCAGAGAAGTTCGATGTCGGTGGGATCCTTGCCGAGGAGGTAACGCTCGTGCTCCATGATGGCCTGGCTGAGGGTGGCTTCCTTGCTGGTGATGGAGCCTTCGCCGAGTCCGGTGATGCCCTGGTTGGTGGCGACTTTGCAGAACACCCAGTTGACGCTGCCGACGTTGACGGTGATGGTGCGGAGGCCCGTGATCTTGAGGTTGAGGGATTTGGCCTGGGCGACGAGGGGACGGTTGTAGAGCGCCGTGGCAGGGAGCCCGGCGGCGAGGGTGGCAAGGAAATTCCTTCGGTTCATGCGCGTTCCATCTTACCGGAAACGTAGAATAACGGGTTGCAGGTTCTCTACACAGCGGCGCACGGAGTGGAGGGCAGCGAAGCGCTGCCGCTCGGGGGCGGGGCGGCGATATGCCGAATTCTGGTGGAGGAGTGGCGGCGGACGCAGCCGTTTGCCGTGCGGGTGCTGGGTCCGGATGTGCTGGGCACGGAGGCTCCGGGCGGGGCGGACCTGGTGCGGTATTCGGAATGGGAGTACGCGCGGTTTTGCCGGCGGTTCGAGGCGGCGGTGACGGAGGAGGTATTGCGGCACGATCCGCGGGAGACCGTGGTGCTGAGCAACGATGTTTCCGAAGGGCCGGATTTCCGGCGTCTGGCGGAAGCCGGATTTCGCATTGCGACCATCTATCACGTGGATGTGGTGGCGTACGTGAGCAGGATGTACCTGCGGGATTGGGTGAGGCCGGAGGCAACGGTGCGGTGGTTGGAACGATTCAGGCGCCTGCCCGTGCCCGACGTGTTGCGGCTGATTTGGGACAAGCAGCGGGATAGCGTGCGGCATTCGCGATTGTTGGTTGTGCCATCTCAGGAGATGCGGGAGGTGTTGGGGCGCTGCTATGGGGCGGAGGCGGCGGGAAGGGTGGCGGTGCTGCCTTGGGGGGTGACGCCTGCCGCGGAAGCGAGGGAAGCGGACGTGGCAGCGTTGCGCGCGGAGTTCGGGTTGCCGGCGGATGCGCTGGTGGTGCTGGCGCTGAGCCGTATCTCTCCGGAGAAGGGCCAGGATCTGCTGTTGGAGGCGCTGCTCGACTGGGAGCAGCAAGCGGATTTTCCCGAGCGGCCAGTGGTAGCGATGATTTGCGGCGAGGCGGCGTACATGCAGGGGCGGAGGCATCTGGAGCGGCTGCGGGCGCTCTCAGGCAGGTTGGGGAAGGTGAAAACATTTTTTCCCGGGCATGTTACGGGAGAGCGGAAGGGGGTATTTTTCGGGCTGGCGGATGTGTATGCCTTCCCGTCGGTTCATGAGAGCTACGGGCTGACGCTGATGGAGGCGCTGGCGGCGGGCGTGCCGGCGGTGTGCCTGGGTCATGCGGGGGCGCGGGAAGTGATGCGTCCGGAGTTGGGGGAGATGGTGGAGTTGGGCGAGAGGGCGGCGATGGTGACGGGATTGCGCCTGGCGCTGGCGCGGCTGCTGGGGGACGAGGAGCGGCGGAGGCGCATGGGGGCGGCTTGCCGCGAATATGCGAGGGAACGGCGGTTCGAGCGGACGGCAGCGCGGCTTGGGGAACTGCTGCTCGCGGTACGATAGATACTTGTCCCGTATCGATTCTCCGTTTCCCCACAAGCCTCTGAGCTGGCCGCAAATTTACCTGGGCGTTGCTTTGACCACGCTGGCGTCTCTGATTCTCGAGTTGTCGCTGACGCGCATCTTTTCGGTGGTGTTCTATTACCATTTCGCGTTCCTGGCGATTTCGATCGCGCTGTTCGGACTGGGCGTGGGTGGGGTGCTGAGCTACCTGATTGCATCGAAGACTGGTAAGGTGTTCTCGAAGCTGGGGCTGCTTTCCACGTGCAACGCGATTCTCGTGCCGGCCTCGCTGGTGTTTCTGCTGACGAGACAGAAGGGGTTCGATAACCTGACGCTGGCGGCGGTGTATTTCATGTCGGCGCTGCCGTTCGTGATTGCGGGCGCGGTGGTGGCGATGGCGATTGCGGAGACGATTGAGCGCGTGGACCGGGTGTACTTCTTCGATCTGCTGGGGGCGGCGGGCGGATGTTTGCTGCTGGTGCCGTTCTTGAATTTTCTGGGCGGGCCGAACACGCTGATCACGTCAGGTGTATTGTTCGCGGCGGCAGGGGCGATCTGGTTTCACCTGGAGGGGCGGATTCAGGGGCGAGCCGGGGCGGTGCTGATCGCGCTGGCGCTGACTTCGCTGGTGATCCTGAACTTCAAGCGCCCGGTGGTGGAAGTGCACTTTGCGAAAGGGGCCGAACTGCCGCCGGAAATGTTCGTCAAGTGGAACAGCTTCTCGCGGATCGGTCTGGTGAAGGAGTCGAACTCGATTGTGATCGACGCGGATGCGGCCACGGGGATCGCCAATTACGATTTCGATCACCTTTCCGATAGCGACCGGCAGGGGCTGCTGACGCAGGGTCCGGCGCTGCCGTACCGGCTGAAGCATCGCGCCAAGACGCTGGTGATCGGTGCGGGAGGCGGGTACGACGTGGCGCGGGCGCTGGCGTCGGGTAGCAAAGACATCACGGCGGTGGAGATCAATCCGATCATCGCGAACACGATCATGCGGGAGCGGTTTCCGCAGATGAGCCATTACCTGTACTTCCGGCCGGAGATCCGGCTGTTTGTGGAAGACGGACGCGGGTTTGTGCGGCGCAGCAAAGAAAAATACCAGATCATCCAGGCGACGCTGGTGGACACGTGGGCATCGACGGCGGCCGGCGCGTTCGCGCTGACGGAGAACAATCTGTACACGACGGACGCTTTCTACGATTACCTGAGCCACTTGACGGATGACGGGATTCTGGCGTTTACGCGGTGGGGGTTCGAACCGCCGCGGGAGTCGCTGCGGCTGCTGTCGCTGGCGCGGGTGGCGCTGCTGCGGCTTGGGGAGACGGATATTGCCGGGCACGTGCTGGTGGGGCGGGAGAATACGCAACTGCTGAACAAGTGGGGTGCGACGGATACGGTGATCATTTCGCGGAAGCCGGTTCCGCGGGAGAACATTCCGGCGATTGTGGCGCAGATCGGATCAGCGGGACTGACGCCCGTGTACTGGCCGGGGACACCGTTTCCGAGCGCGTTTTCCGATTACCTGAGGGCGAAGGATCCGGCGCAATTTTACCGCAGCTATCAGTACGACGTGACCCCGGTGAGCGACAACCGGCCGTTTTTCTTCTACACGGTGCAGCCGGGGGATCTCGTGCACTTTCTGAAGAATGCCTACCAGTTTTCGGCCGATTACAAGATCAACCGGGCAGTGCCGCTGCTGTTCGGCCTGGTGGGTGTGAGCCTGCTGGCGACGGTGATCACACTGGCGCTGCCGCCTCTGCTGTTGGGGACGCGGCTGCCGGCGGAGAAGGGAGTGCGGCGGTTTCTGCTGTACTTTGTGGCGATCGGCGTGGGGTACATCCTGATCCAGGTGGCGTTGATCCAGAAATTCGTGCTGTTTCTGGGGCATCCGACGTATGCGCTGACGGTGATCATCTTCTCGATGCTGATCTCGAGCGGGCTGGGGAGCTACTACAGCCGGAAGGCGCTCACGGGATCGCAGGAGCGGTGGATGAAGGCTTTGGGTCTGGTGACGGTGCTGGTAGTGGCGCTGGCGCTGGCGGTTGGTCCGATTATTTCCGTGGGCGTGGGATTGCCGTTGTGGGTGAAGGTGCCGGTGACGGTGGTGTTGATCGCGCCGGCGGGCTTCGTGATGGGAATGCCGTTCCCGACCGGGCTCAGCCATTTGGAGAAACGGCACAAGCCTTCGGTACGCTGGGCGTGGTCGTTGAACGCGGCATCGAGCGTGATGGGGTCGGCGCTATCGATGTTCTTCGGGTTGTACCTGGGATTGCAGCAGACGCTGATTCTGGGTGGGGTGTTGTATCTGGCGGCGATGTGGGTGGTGAGGGGGGAGCGGGCGGCTTAGCGAACGCCTCATAGTGGCTGCGCACCCAGTTGGGCGATCCAGTGCTTTCCTTTTTCCTGAAGCATACCGGCTACGGCGAGGGGATGGACGTCGTCGGGGAGTTTTTCCAAAACCTCGTACCGGAATGCGGGCTCCCCGTGAATGTTCCATTCCTCCTGGAGGGACTTGCCGGAATGGCTACCGTGGCGGAGGCAGAACCAGATGCGGTTTTTGGCGGCGTCCAGATTGCGCGAGGAGCCGACCCAGAGGCGGCCGGTGGGGATGCAGCGCACGGCGAAAACGCCAAGGATCGGATTGCGTTCCTCGAACTTTTTGATGGCTTCTTTTCGTTCTTCTTTCGAAAGCATTGGCGGGACCTCATGGTTTGGGCTTGGGAAAAGCCGCTACGGCGAGTTTCCTGGCATGGTCGCGGATGTCCGCGGGCCACGGTTCGACCATCGCCTCGAAGCGGGTCGAGTTATTGGCGAAGAGGGCCCGGATGGCCTCCTCGAAGCCGGGTTCGTTGCCCGCCATGGCTGAGAGGAAGCGGTAGGCGGCTTCCTGGGCACGGCGCAGGCGATCCTTCTCCGCGTTTGCGGTTCGGGCATGCTCCACCAGTTTTCGGAGGGCTACTGAAGCGCCGCCGGGTTGGGTGGCGAGCCAATCCCAATGCCGCGGCAAGAGAGTGACTTCGCGGGCTACGACGCCCAACTTCGGGCGTCCGGGGCGGCGCGGCTCCGTGTCGGGCGCGGAAGAAGCGGGCAGTTCTCCGGCGATGCGCTTCAGGACTTGAGCGGGAGTCCCTCGAAAGTCGAGTTCGATCAAGTGGCTGGTAACGTCATCGAAGATGAGGATTTGAGCGTGCGGTTCGCGATCGAGCAGGTGCTTGGCTGCGAGCGCAACCTCGGGCAGGGGACCGGAGGCGATGCGGCGTGCGCCGGCAAAGGCGGTGCAGGAGGTTACGGGTGGTTCGTTCACTGGAGGTCGCTTTCTCAATTCTGCCCGGGTAAAATAATATTATCCGGATAAAATATATGAACTGTCAATCCAACCGTGTGGACCGCCATAATGGAGATCGGTCATGATCCGCACCATTTCGGCGACGCGTTATGTGACACCGTTACGCGAGGGCGGTTCGATGCCGGCGATCGTGGAGGCGGATGATTTCGGACTGTACGTTCTGAAATTTCGGGGCGCGGGGCAAGGGGTGCTCGCGCTGGCAGCGGAACTGATCTGCGCCGGAATCGGCCGGGCGCTGGATCTGCCGGTACCGGAAGTGGTGTTCGCCTCGGTAGACTCTGATCTGGGCCGCAACGAGGGTGATCCGGAGATTCGCGAACTGCTGCAGGCGAGCGTGGGCAACAATTTGGCGATGGACTACTTGCCGGGGTCGGCGATGTTCGATCCGGCGGCGCGCGACCGCGTGGACCCTGAACTGGCGGCGCGCACGGTGTGGTTCGATGCCTTGATTACGAACGTGGACCGCACGGCGCGCAATCCGAATCTGTTGTGCTGGCACCGTTCGTTGTACCTGATCGATCATGGAGCGGCGCTGTATTTTCATCACGATTGGAGCGATCTCGAGACACGGGCGCGCAGCCGGTTTCCGCTGATTCGGGATCACGTGCTCTTGCCGTGGGCCGCGGGTTTGGAAGATGCCGGTGCGCGGTTGCGGCCGCGGCTGACGCGGGGCGTGCTGGAAGAGATTCTGCGACAGGTGCCGGATGAGTGGCTGCCTCCCGAGCAGGGGGCAGAAACGCCGGAGGTGAAACGCGCCGGCTATGTGCAGTATTTCCTGACGCGGCTGGAGGCTGCG
The DNA here is from genome assembly GCA_020847975.1 of Bryobacterales bacterium. Lineage (GTDB taxonomy): Bacteria > Acidobacteriota > Terriglobia > Bryobacterales > Bryobacteraceae > CADEFT01. The sequence continues at coordinate 16,692 of JADLBD010000123.1, forward strand.
CCGCTGTTCATCGAGGAGGCACAGAATGCCCGCGCGCGCCTCGTATGACTATACGGTTGTGCGGGTGGTGCCGCGGGTGGAGCGGGAGGAGTTTCTCAATGCGGGGGTGATCCTGTTTTCGAAGGCTCGCCGTTTCCTGGCGGCTCGGGTGGGGATCAATGAGGCGCGGTTGCGCGCTCTGGCGCCTTCGGTGGATGTGGATCTGGTGCGTCGTCACATCGAGGGGATCCGGCGTGTTTGCGAGGGGGATGCGGAGGCAGGCCCGATTGCGAGTCTGTCGTTGAGCGAGCGATTCCACTGGCTGGCGGCGCCGCGCAGCACGATTATCCAGATGTCGCCGGTGCATGGGGGCACTTGCGAAGATCCGGCTGCACGGTTGGAGGAGTTGTTTCAGCAGTTGGTGGGGTAGGCTGAGCTAGGGTTGAAGCCCTCTCCAGACGGGGGCGAGGTCGAGAGTGAAGCCGTCGATTGGACCTTCCCCGCTTACTGTCGAAGGCTTGCGCAGGATTTCAGGTTGGCGGCCGGGGCGGTAGATGTGGATTTCCTGTCTTGTGGAATCGATGAGCCAGCCGAGTTGGGCGCCGGCGGCGATCCGCTCGCTCATCTTGGCTTGAAGACGGGCGGGTTTGTCGGATTCGGAGCGGAGTTCGATGACGAAGTCGGGGCAGAGAGGGAGGAACCGGGATTTTTTCTGCTTATCGGTGAACGCCGCGAGGCGGGAACGGGAGACCCAGGAGACATCCGGTGAGCGTAGAGCGCCGCTGGGCAAGCGGAAGCCCGTGCTCGAATCAAAGACTAAGCCCCTGCCGTCGATCTTCGCCCACCGCGTGAGTTGAAAGGCGACCTCATTGTTCTCATAGCCGGTGGAGGCGTAGGTTGGGGGCATGATCTCAATCTCCCCTTCAGCGGTCAATTCAATGCGCAGATCGGGATTGGCATCGCGGAACGCGCGGAACTCCTCGTCGCTCATTTCGGAGCCGATGCGGATGGGGGCATCCGGCGGGACCTCGTTGAGTACGTATTGCATCACCCCTCAAGTTTTACTCCGGTCAGATCTGAAGTCCTCTCCAGACGGGGGCGAGGTCGAGAGTGAAGCCGTCGATTGGACCTTCCCCGCTTACTGTCGAAGCCTTGCGCAGGATTTCGGGTTGGCGGCCGGGGCGGTAGATGTGGATTTCCTGTCTCGTGGAATCGATGAGCCAGCCGAGTTGGGCGCCAGCGGCGACCCACTCGCTCATCTTGGCTTGAAGACGGGCGGGTTTGTCGGATTCGGAGCGGAGTTCGATGATGAAGCCGGGACAGAGTGGGAGGAACCGGGTTTTTTTCTGCTTATCGGTGAAAGCCGCAAGACGATTGCGGGAGACCCAGGAGACGTCCGGGGAGCGCAGTGCGCCGCTGGGCAACCGGAACCCGGTGCTCGAATCGAAAACATAGCCCTTGCCATCACGAACCGCCCAGTTTGCCAACTGACGGGCGACCTCATTGTTCTCGTACCCGGTGGAGGCGTAGGTTGGGGGCATGATCTCAATCTCCCCTTCGGCGTTGACTTCGATGCGCAGATCGGGGTTGGCATCGCAGAACGCGCGGAACTCCTCGTCGCTCATTTCGGCGCCGATGCGGATGGGGGCGTCCGGCGGCACTTCGTTGAGAACGTATTGCATCATCCCCTCCATCAACGAGCTTAGCCGATTATGCGTTCACGTCAATGACGGTCCGTCCGCGGGTCTTTCCGGCAAGGATCTGCTCGCCGAGTTCCTGGATCCTTGAAAGCGGTGCGGTGTGGATGGCGGCATCGAGCTTATCGATGGGGAGATCTGTGGAGATGCGCTGCCAGATGGCGCGGCGGGTAGCGTTGGAGGTGCGGACAGAATCGATGCCGAGGAGGTTGACGCCGCGGAGGATGAAGGGGAAGACGGTGGTGTTGAGTTTGGGTCCTCCGGCAAGGCCACAGGAGGCGACGCTGGAACCGATGGCGAGGGTACGGATGATGCCGGCGAGAGTGTCGCCGCCGACGCTGTCAACTGCTCCGGCCCAGCGCTCGGGGTCGAGGGGTTTGCCGGGCCCGGCGAGGACTTCGCGGCCGATGATTTCGGCGGCGCCGAGGGATTTGAGGTAATCCGCCTCTTCGGCGCGCCCGGTGGAGGCGACGACGGTGTAACCCAGTTTGGCGAGGATGGCGATGGCGACGCTTCCGACTCCGCCGGCGGCCCCGGTGACGACGACCGGCTTGCCGCCTGGGTTGAGTCCGTGGGCTTCGAGGGCCATCACGGATTGCATGGCGGTGAATCCGGCGGTGCCGACGCCCATTGCCTGCACCAATGTGAGTCCCTCCGGCAGAGGGACGACGTGCTCGGCCTTCATGCGAGCCATCTGCGCATAGCCGCCCCAGATGGTTTCACTGGTGCCGCATCCGGTTACCACCACGGATTGGCCGGGTGAGAATGCGGGCGAGGCGGATTCGATGACCGTGCCGGCGAGGTCGATGCCGGGGACCATGGGGAAGGTGCGTACGACGCCCGGCTTTCCAGTGACGGCGAGGCCGTCTTTGTAGTTGAGGCTCGAGTGGGCGACGCGGATGAGGACGTCGCCTGGGGGGAGCGAATCCTGGGAGAGATCCTCGAAGGCAGCGGAAAACTGGCCGCCGGTCTGGCGTAGAACGAATGCGCGGAATGTGCCCATAATGAATGTTCTTCTCTACTATACCCATGAACTCCGCACAAGCCCTGTTCGATTTGAGCGAGGAAGTCGCCCTGGTGACCGGCGGATCGAGAGGATTGGGACTGGAGATTGCGGAGGGCCTCGCCGAGGCCGGGGCTTCGCTGATGCTGCTGGCGCGGAGGGAGGAATGGCTGAGGCCGGCCGTATCGGATCTGCGCGAGAGGGGATACCGGGTGGAGGGGATGGTGTGTGACGTCTCGCAACCCGGGCAGGTGGAAGCGGCGGTGAAGTGGACGTTGGAGGTATACGGGCAGATCGACATTCTGGTGAACAACGCTGGGGTGACCTGGGGCGCCAAGGCCGAGGAGATGCCGCTCGAGAAATGGAAGATGGTGCTGGAGGTAAACCTGACGGGCGCGTTTCTGTTCTGCCAGGCGGTGGGGCGGCACATGATCGAACGGCGCTTTGGACGGATTATCAACATTGCCTCGATCAACGGCATTTACGGCGGGCTGATTCTGAAGGAAACGCATCTGAGCGGGTATGTGGCGTCGAAAGCGGGATTGATCGGTTTGACGCAGGAACTGGCTGCGCGTTGGGCTTGCCACAACATCCGTGTGAACGCGATTGCACCGGGGTACTTCGAGACGCGGATGACGGAAAAGATTTGGGAGGCGGCGCAAAAGAAGATGGAAGAGGATGTGCCGATGGGGCGGTGCGGGAGCGAAGGGGAGATGAAGGGCGTGGCGATCTTCCTGGCTTCGGCGGCATCGGACTATGTGACGGGTCAGACGATTGTGGTGGATGGAGGAGCGACTCTGGTATAGCCCGCGGCAATGGTACACTGCCGCTCATGCGTACGTGGCATGTTTTGAGATTCGGCGAACCCGAGGAGATGGTGTTGGCTACGGTTCCCTCCCCGGAGGTGAAGGAGCACGAAGTCCGGGTGCAGGTGCGGGCAGCGGGAGTGAATTTTTCCGATTTGCTCCTGGTGCAGGGAAAGTATCAGGCGAAGCCCGTGTTTCCGTTTACGCCGGGGGCGGAAGCGGCGGGAGTTGTGGATGCGGTGGGGGCAGGGGTGAACGGAGTGCGAGTGGGAGACCGTGTGATCGCTCTCAATTCCTTCGGGTGCTTTGCGGAGGAGGTGGTATGTCCGGAAGCGAGGATTCTGCCGATTCCGGACGGAATGGACTTCAATGTGGCGGCTGCGATGCCGGTGGTGTACCAGAGTTCGTGGTTTGGGTTGGTGGACCGTGGACAGTTGAAGGCGGGCGAGTGGCTGCTGGTGCACGCGGGGGCGAGCGGGGTGGGGATGTCGGCGATACAGATCGGGAAGGCGCTGGGAGCCCGCGTGATCGCCACGGCGAGCACGAAGGAGAAGCTCGAGTTTTGCCGCCGGCAAGGGGCCGAAGCAGCCATCTCCTATGCCGATACGGGTTGGGTGGACGAAGTGAAGCGCATCACCGGCGGCGGAGCGAACGTCATCTATGATCCGGTGGGCGGGGACGTGTTTGACCTCTCCATGAAGTGCATCTCCCCGGGCGGCCGGCTGTTGGTGATCGGCTTCACGTCGGGGCGCATACCCACTGTGGCAACGAACCGGTTGCTGCTGAAAAACATCGCTGTTGCCGGCGCGGTGTGGGGAAGTTGGACCACTTTGCACCCCGAGTATCTTCAGACGACGCACGCCAGGTTGGTGGCGATTTGGCGGGCGGGAGGGATTCAACCGGTAATCGGGCGCCAGTACGGATTGGAGGACGCGCCGCGTGCGTTGCGGGATTTGGCAAACCGGGGGGCAGTGGGGAAGTCAGTGATCGAGATGAGCGCGGCGAATCAATAAATGGTCTGCACCGAGCGGGCGAGCCCGCGGCTGGCAATTTCGAGTTCGTGTTCCACTGTGACCAGATGCTTGCACAGGGCGTCAAGGTCTCTGGCGACGGCGGATTGCTCGAGGTTGCGCGCGGCTTCTGCAACGCGCGCGGCCCCGATTTTTTCGGCGGAAAGGGAAAGCTGATTCGCTTCGTGGATGAGGCCCGGCAGATCCGGTCCATGAAGGCATGCGTGGAGCCGCTCCACAAGCGGGGGAGTAGTTTGCAGGAAGCTTCGCTGGCGTCCAGCCATGACGTCGGGGTCCATGGCAGTCGCATCGATCTTTTTCCAGCCGTCATCCTGAGGCGCAGGCGCTTCGATGAGATTCCGGGACCGGGTGAGGAACTCCTCGATGACGCGCAATAACGTGGTGGGGTTGAGCGGCTTGGCGAGATAGCCGTTCATTCCGGCGGCGAGGCAGCGTTCCCGGTCGCCGCTCATGGCGTGGGCGGTCATGGCCACGATGGGGAGATTGGCGAAGCGCTTGTCCCGGCGAATGACGCGGGTGGTTTCCAGGCCATCGAGGATGGGCATCTGCACGTCCATGAGGACCAGGGAATAGGCGAGGAGGTCGAGGTATTCGAGGGCTTCGCGTCCGTGATTGGCGACATCGACATGGTAGCCTCGCTTGCGGAGGATGGCTGTGACCACCTTCTGGTTGACGTGGTTGTCTTCCACAACAAGGATAGACGGGCCGTTGTCGTCGTCGCTTGAAAGGAGGCTTGGAAATTCCGCAATGGGAGTCTCGACGCCGGTGGGGGCCTGCTCATGGCAGACGCTGGAAGGAAAGCACACGCGGAAAGTGCTGCCCTTGCCGAGTTCGCTCTCCAGAGAAATGCGGCCTTCGTGCATATCGACGAGCTTCTTCGTGATGGCGAGGCCGAGGCCGGTGCCTCCGTACTTGCGCGTGATGCTGCCGTCAGCCTGCGTGAATTTCTCGAAGATATAGGAGAGCTTGTCGCTCGGAATGCCGACTCCTGTGTCGATCACTTCAAAAACAAGTTCATGCCCTTTTGTTTTGGGCGTCCGCAGAACACGCACCTTCACCGAACCGCGTTCGGTGAACTTCATGGCATTGCTGAGCAGGTTCGAGAGAATCTGCCGGATACGGAGAGGATCGGCGGTGATGCGGCGGGGAACATCATGGGCGACATCAACGCCGACGGTGATTCCCTTGTGGGTGGCCCGGGGACGGTGCGCGCGCACAGCTTCGTCAATGAGGACGCGGATATCGAAGGGAATGCGCTCGAGGACCATCTTGCCGGCCTCGATTTTGGAAAGATCGAGTATGTCGTTGAGGAGGGACAGAAGAGAGTTGGCGCAGCGCTGGGCGGTTTCGAGCTGTTCGCGCTGCTCGGCGGTGAGCGGACTGTCGAGCACGATGTCGATCATGCCCAGGACGCCGTTCATGGGCGTGCGCAACTCATGGGACATGTTGGCGAGGAATTCGCTCTTGGCCTGGCTGGCGGCCTGGGCGCGCTGCATGGCCTGTTCGAGTTCCTCGGTGCGCATGCGGATACGTTCCTCGAGCAATTCCTGGTGCTGACGGACCTCGTTGCGGGTCGTATTGAGACAGTCAATCATGTGATTGAAGCTGTTGCCGAGGAATTCGATCTCGTCCCCTGTATTGCTGACCTGGATGGGATCGAGGCGGCCTTCGCCGACGGATTGGATGCCTTCTTCCAGGAGCATGAGAGGACGGGCGAGGAGTTTGATGGTGAACCGGGAGAGTCCGCCGGCGACAACGACGACAAGGACGCTGCCCAAGGTCCATTTCACCCAGTCGACATTGCCGTGTCGAAGGTCGAAGGCGAGAAAAGTGAAGACGACCCAGAAGAGGAGCGAAGCGGTGAAGACGAAGAATTTCGTCGACAGCGAGCGGAAACCTGCCGGGCGCATACGCCCCGATTGTGTCCTCGAAGAGGGGGTCACAATTCAATATGAGCAGTTCCGTGGGGAGGGTCCCATCCGCGAGACGCCTTAGCCGAACCTAGATTTCGTTTTTAGTAATAAGGGACTCATAGGACTGGGAGGGGAGCCCTGGAGGGGATAGGGGGAGGGGGGAAGCGGAGACAATGCGCACAATAGAAGAGGGTTACGGGAGAGGGATAGGGAAATGGATGGGGCGTAGGACGAAAGTACACTCACGCCCCTTCCACTCACAATCCCTGAGATGCAAGCCGCACTCCTGCCGCTTTAATCGACGTAGGCGATGCAATCGATCTGTAATAATTGCCCGGGACGGCGGAAACTGGTAGCTCCGAAATAGGAACGCGCCGGGCGGTTCTTGGTGAAGAACTTGTTGTAGGCCTCGTTCATCCCGTCCCAGTTCTTTTCAGGGTCAACCAGCGCGACCTGCACTTTGAGAACGTTGTCCATCGACGAGCCCGCCTTTTCGAGCGATTGCTTCATGATGGTGAGCGCGTCCGAGGTCTGCTCGCGGACGTCGCCGGGCTTGGGGCGGCGTTCCGGATACCAGCCTCCGATGCCACTGAGGAAAAGGAGATTGCCGGAGCGGATGACGCCCCCAACCAGTTGTTTCTTGGGGGACCAGGAGGATTGGGCTTGTGCGCCGCCCGCGCCGGCGAGCAGGAGAGCGGCGGCGTTCATCATGTTGCGCCGGGAGTTTTTGTCGTTCATGAGTGGATTGCCTTTGTGTGTTCAGATGCGGCGGGCGGTGAAGCGCGCCATGCCGAACTCGCCAAGCGAGAGATCCCCGGAGAGGGTATCGCCGCTGACGGTTCCTTGGAAGTCGTAGTGGATGTGCATGCCTTCCAGCGGCAGCGTGCTTTGCAGCTTGATGCGGTCGCCGGAAATGGAGCCAGTGAAGCGGCTCTGCACGGATTTGCCCAAATGGAGGCCACGCAGTTTGGAGGGATTGTCCTTGGGCGGATCGAAGACGAGGGTATGATGCGTTTTGCCGGCGATGAATTCGATGGCGGCATCCCAAGCTCCGGTGAGATCGGTGGCGGGAGCCGCGGGCGGAGCTTTGGGTGAAGTGGGCGCTTTGCGGAACACTCCGGCCATACGGCGGGCGACGATGGGCGGGTGCTCCGGACGCATGGCCACGGGGCGGATGACGAAACTGGTGGCGTCGCCGGCGGCATGGGACATGATGCGTGGTTCGCCTTCGAGCAGTTGCGCATGAACTTCCGCGCCGGTGAGGAAGATACGGGACGGGTCCCAGGAGACGCGGAGCACGGGGAAAGGACTCGCGCCGGCGGGCGGGCTCATCTTCGTGGTGACGCCGGGAACGCTATTGAGGGATTCGGCGATGGTGTGTAGCCAGGATTCCCAGGTGCGGTAGTCGGCGTCGATCCGTTCACGCGAGAAAAGTTCGATGGCGGTACACATGCCGACGACTTCTTCCTTGCTGACCTTCATGGCGCGGCCATAGCCGTGGTGGGGCGCGCTGTTGAGGAAGGCAGCCCGGACGAGGTCTTTGCGGCCGAGGAGCAGGCCGGCGCTTTGGGGGCCCCGGAGGATTTTGCCGCCGCTGTAGCCGACAAGATCCGCGCCGCGGGAGAGGTAGGGATTGGGGCGGAAAGGCAGTTCCGCGGCGGCATCGACGATGACGGGAACATTGCGTTTGTGGGCGATTTCCGCGATTTCCTCGAGGCGCACCTTGCCTTTTGCTTCTCCCGTGCCGAGCACGACGACGAGGCCGGTGCGCCGGCTGAAGGAGGCGAGGAATTCGTCGCGTGAATCGAACTCGATGAGTTTGCCGCCTCCGGTGCGGTAGGCGTGGTCGTAATCGTTGCGCGACTGTCTGGCGATGAGGACTTCGTTGCGCATTCCGGCGGAGTCCGGAAGGCGTTTCATACGTTCGGGATCGCATCCGGCGATGGCGGCAGCGGTGGCGTGGCAAAGGGCGGAAGCGCAGCCGGCGGTGATGATGGCGGCCTCTGCTCCCAGCAGCTCGGCGACGCGGGCGCCGGCCTTCTCCATCAGTTCATCGAGATTGACGGCCCAAAGCGCGGCTTCGTCCATAGCCTTGCGGACTTCCGGATGCATGGGGGCGCCGCCGTTGATGGTGAGGGTGGCCGTAGTGTTGATGAATGGCCGAACACCGAGGCGCGTGTAGACGTTCGCCGAAGGCGTGGACGAAGGCGCGGCGGCAGCGGGGAGGAAACTGGCGGCGGCGGTGGAGCCGGCGGCCTGCGCGAGGCGGCGCCGGCTGATGGGTGGGATACGAACTTCATTCATCGGGGATTCCTTTCCAACTTACATACATCGATTCTACGAGCCGCTAGGCAAGAAATTGTTCCAGGCGCTGGACGTGGCGCGGTAGTTTCGCGGCGAGGTTGTTGTTCTCGAGCGGGTCGGCGGTGAGATCGAACAGGAGCGGCGGCGCCGCGGTGGCGGAGACTTGCGCCTGATTCTTCAGGTCGGGGTGGTAGCCGTGGATCAGTTTGTAGTGGCCATCGAAGGCCATACGCCAACTGCCAAGTCCGGAGAGGACCGCGGTACGGTGTTGCTTGACGCGCCCTTCGAGGAGCGGGCGCATGGAGCGGCTTTCCATGTCGTGTGGCGTGGGTGCGCCGGCGTAGTCGAGGAAAGTGGCGGCGAGATCCACCAAGGTGACCGGCGCGGTGACGGTGCGGCCGCGTGGAATGCCCGGACCAGCCGCGACGAACGGGACTCCCGCGGAGGCCTGGTAAGGCTGTGTTTTGCCCCAGCGGTTGTGATCGCCGAGCATTTCGCCGTGGTCGCTCGAATAGATCACGATGGTATTGTCGAGATCGCCGCACTCGCGCACGGCGCTCAAAATTTCACCTGCCCGGCGGTCGATGTTCTCGACCATTGCGGTGTAGTTCTGGCGGATGGCGGTGTGGGTGGCGGTGTCGTACTGGTCGCAGCGATTGGGTTGCGGATAGTCGCGATGGCGGCAGGCAGGCTCCATGGAGCGAGTAATGTCCATGGGATTGTGAGGCCCCGTGAAATTGACCACGAGGAACCAGGGCTTTCCTTTGGGAGCCGCGTGGAGGAGGTGCAGCGCATTCGCGGCGATCCAGTTGTCGCAGTAGGCCGGGTCAGGCAGCGGAGTGGGCTCGGTGTCCTTGTAGCCTTCGCGCTGCCGGCGCTTGAAGTCGGCGACGTGCATGGCGGCGAGGCCCTGCTTGTGGAGGTAGGCCATGTAGGGGTCTTTCGGAGTGACGGCTCCGCTGCGGATAGCGTCGAATTTCCCGGCGTTGTCGATGCCGTCGGAAAAGCCCCATTCGGGGAGAAGGCGCTTGCCGTCGAGACCCCAGTCTTCGGTCTTCTTGTGCAGGTCGATTTTGCCGCACGCGGCGACGTGGTAGCCGGCCTGACGGAGGAGGGAGTAGAAAGTGGTTTGAGGAAGCGGATAGTCGTGGGCGTTGCTCGCGACGCCGCAGCGGGCGTATTCCTTGCCGGCGGCGATGCAGGCGCGCGATGGGGCGCAGAGCGGAGAGCCGACGATGGCATTGGTGAATCGAGTGCCGCGGGCGGCGAGAGCGCGGAGATTGGGCATGCGGACGTCGAGCGAAGGACCGAGGCCCGTCCAGTCGTGACGGTGCTGATCGGGGAAAAGCAGCAGGATGTTGGGGCGGCGGTTTTCCGCGGCAGGGACGTGCAAAGCCGCCGCGGCGCTGATGGCGGCGAATTGTCTGCGGTTCATCTGGGTCGATAGTATCAAAGGATCAACGAGAGGAGGAGCCTTATGGCAGAGATGACGCGCCGAGCCGTGCTGCAAGCCTCGGCGGTGAGCGCAGCGCTGGGACAATCCGGGAAGCGGCCAAACATTTTGTACATCTGCTCCGATCAGCACACGGGCGGGGCGATGGGAGTGAACGGGCATGCGGTGGTGAAGACGCCGCACCTCGATCGCCTGGCGGCGCGCGGCGTCAACTTCCGTTATGCGTATTCCGGGAATCCCGTGTGCGCTCCGGGGAGGGCGTGCATGATGACCGGGATGTTCGCCTCAGACGTGGGCTCGTACTGCAACAGCACGCCGTTTGACGGGCGCGTGGCCAGTTGGGGGAACCGGTTGCGGGACGCGGGATATTCGAACTGGGCGACCGGCAAGATGGATCTTTGGAAAGGCAAGGATTTCGGCTTTCGGGAGGAGGGAACGTCGCACGGCCACTCTCAGGATCCGGATATCACGTCGCTGTTTCGGATGCCGGTGTGCTTTCGCGCCGGAGAGCGGAAGGAGGTGAACGGGACGTTCACGGACAGGCCGTCGCCGGATCAAGGCAAGGTGGACAAGGCGCTGCGGTTTCTGCGCGAGGAATCGCGGAAGCAGAACAGGCCGTGGTGCATGTACGTGGGGATCACGAAACCTCATCCGAAGTGGGATGCACACGTGAAATACCGCGAGATGTATCCGCCGGAGCGGATGCCGCTGCCGCAGTGGCCGGCCGGGTATCTGGAGAAGCGGCACACGATGTTTCAACTGCTGGCGAACTTCAAGAACATCCAGACGCCGATACCGCGGGATCGCGTACAGCGGGCGCGGGCGGCCTATTACGGGATGGTAACGGAGGTGGATGAACTGGTGGGCAGTCTGCTGGCAGAATTGGAGCGCACGGGGCAGACGGAGAACACCGTAGTGGTGTACACGAGCGACCACGGAGAGATGCTGGGGGAGCACGGCTTGTGGCTGAAGAACGTGCTGCTCGAAGGGGCGGCGCGTGTGCCGGTGATCCTGGCCGGGCCGGGGATCCCGGCGGGGAAGACGGTGGAGAGTCCGGTGGGGCACGTGGATCTGATCGCGACGCTGCTTGAACTGGCGGGTGCGGAGACAGGGTGCGGGCTGCGAGGGCATTCGCTGCTCGATGGGAAGCATCCGGGGTTTGCGTATAGCGAATCGCATTCGGAGGGCAATGGGACGGGGTCATTCGCGATTCGTAAGGGGCAATGGAAGTACATCTACTTCACCGGGGATGAGCCGCTGTTGTTCGACTTGCAGCAGGATCCGGGGGAGTTTACGAACCTGGCGAAGGAGCCGGGGTATGCGGAGGTGCGGAAGGAACTGCACGGGCTACTGACGTCGCTGGTGGATCCGGACGCGGTGACTACGGCGGGCTTCCGGCGGCAGGAGGAGGTGATGCGGCGGCTGGTGAGGGAGCGATCGCAGGAGGAGTTTTACCGGATGCTGGTGGGGCGATTGGGAACGATGCAGGCTCGGTTGTTGACGCGGCGGGCGTATGGGGGGTGAAATGATTTCGGTTGCATAGCCTATGGCGCCGCAGGCTGGTTCCGCCGCTGGTCGATCCGTAAAACAATAATCAGTGAAGGTCAGAGACCTGATTCGCCTGATCGAGGCAGACGGTTGGCGGCATGTGCGAACCACCGGCTCCCATCGCCATTTTCAAGCACCCGTGGAAGGCGAACGTTGTGACGATCCCCGGACATCCGGGTGACGACATTCCAGTTGGGACCTTGCGGGCCATACTTCGCGCGGCTATGCTGGAGAACAAGAAATGAATGTCAAGTACGCGGTTATTTTTGAGCGAGCCGGAGGCAACTGGGCAGCGTACGTACCCGATCTTCCCGGGTGTATGACGACGGGGAAGACGCTCGAGGAGACTCAGGTGAACATTCGGGAGGCGATTGTCGGGCATCTCGCGACGCTGCGGGAATTTGGGGATCCGGTACCGGAGCCTTCGAGCCTTGCGGGTGAAATCGAAGTCACGACAGCGGCCTAGCTTAGCTAAGAAACGGCGCAAGAATTATTTGCTATCGGAAGGGGCGATTGTGTAGTTCCACTTGGGGAGGATTGTGTGCCGAGTGATGCGCAGTTGGCGTAGCCTTTGTGCGGACGGTTTGACTTTGAGTGG
>JADLBD010000124.1 GCA_020847975.1 Bryobacterales bacterium
AAATCCCTTCGCGAGGGCGAGGTCAAGGAACTCAACATCATCCTCAAAGCCGATGTCGGCGGCACCTGCGAAGTTCTCTCCGACACCCTGCAAAAGCTCAGCACCGAAAAAGTCAAGGTGCGCGTCCTCCACACCGGCGTCGGAGCCATCACCGAAACCGATGTCCTCCTCGCCTCCGCCTCCAACGGCGTCATCGTCGGCTTCAACGTCCGCCCCGATAAGAACGCCACCGCTATCGCCGAGCAGGAAAAGGTGGATGTCCGCCTCCACACCATCATCTACGAGCTTACCGACGAGATTAAGAAGGCGATGGCTGGCTTGCTCGAACCCGTCATCAAGGAAACCTACCGCGGCAAAGCTGAGGTGCGCAACGTTTTCAAAATCACCAAAGTGGGCACCATCGCCGGCTGTTACGTGCTCGACGGAACCATTTCCCGCGATTGTTCCGCTCGCCTGCTGCGCGACAACATTGTGGTGCACACCGGTAAAATCGGCTCCCTTCGCCGGTTCAAAGACGATGTCAGCGAAGTCAAGACCGGATACGAATGCGGCATCGGTCTAGCCTCCTATGGCGACATCAAGCCCGGCGACATCATCGAAGCCTTCACCATCGAAAAACTGGCAGCGGAGATCTAGCCGCCTATCGCGAACCCGCCCTCTACAGCGAATCCACCGGTCTCGAGGAAGGCTCTCACCTTCCTCTTTCTAACCGTATTCCTCGATCTCCTCGGAGCAGGCATTCTCCTGCCCATCATCCCCTACCTCGTCCGCCAGTTCCGCAGTGACGCCACCACCATCGGCTTGCTCTCTCTCAGCTTCTCCGCCGCCCAGTTCCTGGCCGCCCCCATCCTCGGCGTCATGTCTGACCGCTTCGGCCGCCGCCCCGTCCTCCTCCTCAGCATTCTCGGCTCCGCCCTCGGCTACTTCCTCTTCGGACTCGCCGGCTCCCTCGCCGTCATGTACTTCTCCCGCATCCTCGATGGCTTCACCGGAGGCAACATCTCCACCGCCCAGGCCTACATCGCTGACGTCACCCTACCCGAAGACCGCGCGAAGAATTTCGGATTGATCGGAGCCGCCTTCGGACTCGGTTTCATCTTCGGCCCCGCCATCGGAGGCGCGCTCAGCCATATCAGCGTCCATGCTCCCGCCTATGGAGCCGGAGTCCTCTCCCTCGGCACCGCCTGCTTCGGCTACTTCGCCCTGCCCGAGTCCTTGCCCCATCACCAACGCCGGCCCCACGGTTTCCGTCTCGCGGACCTCAACCCTCTAACACCCCTCGGCGAATTGCTCCGCAGAGCCGAACTCCGCCTCCTCCTCGCCGCCCTCTTCCTCATCAACTTCGCCATGAGCGGACTCCAGAGCAACTTCTCCGTCTTCACCCTCGTCCGCCTCCACTACTCGCCCCAGCAGACCGCCATGGTGTTCGTCTACATCGGCCTCCTCGCCGCCCTCGTCCAGGGCTATCTCGTACGCCGCCTCAACCCCGTCCTCGGCGAACGCCGCATGGCCATCCTCGGCGTCTTCATGCTTTCCGCCGGTTTCCTCGGCATCGCCTTCTCCTACACCGCCTGGCAACTCCTCATCGCCATCGCCGGAGTCGCCGGCATCGGCTTCGCCACCACCGCCCAAACCGCCCTCCTCTCCCACCGCGTCTCCGCCCGCGAACAAGGCTGGCTCCTTGGCTCCACCCAATCTGTCCTCAGTCTCACCAGAGTCGCCGGCCCCCTCTACGCCGGAGCCATGTTCGACTTCCTCGGTCCCGGCGCCCCCTACTGGACCGGCTCCATCTTCCTCCTCGGCGCCCTGGCCCTCACCATCTTAGGCGCAACCGAATGATTCCCTTGCCTGGCTACCTTCTGGCAAAGACAGCCCCGCGCGTCATCACTACAAAGGGCGGGCACGAACGCGCATTGGCAATCGTCGAATCTCTGATACAGAAGGGCGAGCGCAACATGACACCCGAGGAGGACGCGCTTCTTGATCTGCTCACCAACCTCATTCGGGATTACGAGGCCACCGCGTATCCACCCCGCAAGAAATCCGCGCCGCGCGAGATGCTCGCATTTCTCCTGCAACGGCGCGGACTCTTGCCGAGAGATCTCTGGTTCGTTATTGGCTCAAAGAGCCGAGTGTCGGAGATCCTTGCCGGCAAGTGCTCCATCAGTAAGGGACAAGCAAAGAAACTAGCCGAGTTTTTTCATGTCGGCGTCGAATTATTTATTTAGGCTAGAGTTTGTGAGAGATGAATTCTCAGTTTCGGCTGTGCTAGAAACTAGAGCGGCCTAGAGCGCCGCCCAACCCAACCCAACCCAACCCAACCCAACCCATCCAATTCACCAGAACGTCGTTTCGTGCGGCGCATTGTTTGGCGCTGTCCTAAGCTCTTAATGGAGAACGGTGCTGCGCTCGGCCGCAGTCACATACTGCTCCGCATCATCCAGAAGTAGAAGCCGCTCTCTCAGGAGCCGCCGCACAACGTTTCTCACCGCGCGCACATATCCGTCGTGGTTCTGGTACCGTTCCTCAATCGAAAGCCGCGGATCGCCCTTGGCGAGACGCTCGCTTTGGGTTTGCGCAAAGGGGATCTGCTGGCCGGATGCATCGCACCCGTCGTCCGCGGCCGGACCATCTCGGAGGCCCCAACCGGTATAGGTTGCCAGAGGCGCCGCGATCTCGGGAAGTCTAATACCCGCTACATCGTTGCCGTCGGGATCAGTTCGCGGAACCAGGGCTGGATAAGCGTACTCCTTGATCGTGGGCGGGACAACCGTCAGCGTACCCGACGTAAGCCCGAAGTCGTAGAGGTCCCCAGTATGGGGAACGCCGGTGTATTTGATCCCGGGAATGTGGGGAAACCCGACCGACTCTCGTGGTAACGGCGACACGAGCGTGCCATCCGCCCGCCGAGGCAATCGGCTTTTCGGCGGTGGGAGACCCAACGTCACCCACTCGTCGAGAGCGGCCAGCAAGGCCCGCAGAGCTGGATCGGGAATGACCGGGTTCCTGGGCTGCTGGCAAATGCCGGCACCCGTGGCAGGGACGTGTGCGATGCTCGACAGCAGATAGATTCTGGTGTTCGGCGCCTCACGAAGGTCGAATCCGGAAGAGTCGGTGTGGAGAAGCGACCCCGCTTTGGCCCAGTATTCGTTCTCCGAGTTCACTTCAAAGATCTTCGGGCAGGTCGCAGTGGCCTGGCATTGGGCGAGGCGCCCGTCAGTCCGCCCCGTGACTGGATCGAAGATGATCTGGTTCGCGAATGGGAACTGCAGTTCCGGGTACCAGCGGTGGATATGCTGCCGGTGGGTTCGCCCAGGCTGGGCGAACCGGTAATTAAAGAATCCTCCGCTCCCTCCGCCGAGGTAGTTCAGCATCGCGTCCACCGCCTGACGGCCTCGCTCATCTTCGTTGAAGCCCAAATACAGAAAGTCGTGCAGGAGACGCGCGGGTTGGGAGACGGCGAACGTGTAGACATATTGCAGCCCGCCGCCAAGTGGGTTGGGTGTGCCGTCGTCATCGGCTGTTTCCCAATGCAGGAACGCGGCGAAGTCGCGCGTCGCGGCAAAGCCCAGCCCTGCCGCCAGCGGGTCCTTCGCGGGATAGGTGAATTCATAAAGTGTACCCGGTTGAAAGGGGGTTCCAGCAGGTAGCAACCGAATCGTCCTCGCGTCGGCATATTGCCATGCGGAGGCGGGAATGGACACCGGCGAATCAGCGTAGCGATTGCGAACCGTAAGGGTTGCCTGAGACTGGTCTAGCGTCGCCGCCGCATAGGTGAGCGCCCCAGTCATCGTTGTGCTGTTGTCGATGAAGAATTCCTCGAGCGCACGGCCGGTGATCGAAGATCCGTCCGGATTGGTAACTCTTGGGACGGTGATCGTCAGGAGGTTGTTCCCTGGCGCCACGCTTGCATCCCATCCACTCCATGCGATGGCGTATCCCTGGCGCATCAGGAAGCCGTTACCAGCGTCCGCGGTGGTCGTTGGATCGTTTCCTCCGGTGGGGCTGCTGTTGACACTGCCAAACGTGCCGCTGAGGGCCAGCTTGTTACCGCGGTTATTGATCTCGTAAAAGAGCTTGCCATTTCCCTTCGACAGATCGAGGGGCAACAAGAGGTAGATGTCCATGGAATACTCGACCATCCCCCTGGCATTACGCGGTGCGAGGCCGATATCGGTGATCACCGCGTTGTGAGGGTCGTTGGGATCGACTTCGCCGAATGCCTTCCCCACGATTTTCTTGTATTGTCCGGCATTGCCGAACGTGGCGCCTCCGAATGTCGGCGATTGCACGCTCGTAATCGTCACTCTGGTGATTCGGGCGCTTGCAGGCAGGGCGAAGCCACAGAAAAGAACACCGAGAACAAAGGTAAGGAATCTGCCAGAAGCTCTCGAAAGGCACGAATCTGGGATTAATAGATGCGATCGGAACACGGTCATGTCAAGGTCTCCTTCTTCTCCGGCACCAGTTTGCTTTGCGATGCCTGACATAGAATCCGAGAACGCAGCCTGAAAACCGTCAAACCACCATGAATTCTTTTGCTATATTGACCGGTATGGCGCGTCCTGAAAGACGCATTGTTCTCGCGGGTGAAAGCCCCGTCAGGTAAGTGCCGGAGCGCCCGGTAGCAGACTCCAGGCTAGCGTCGAAATGCGCCCGGTCGAAATTAAGGGCTGACCTCAAAGCTCTGCACGAACCTTCTCCCCATCTCAGCCACCCACCCGCCGAGCCATCCGAATACCCCTTTATCAAGCTCTTCGCCAGAACCCTCCCTACGGAATCATCCCCGCCTGGTAATCCAGCACCGATCGCTGCAACTGGTAGTCATACCGCGCGTTCGTCTCCGCTATCTGAGCCGTCGTCAGATTCAATTGCGCCTGGCTCAGTTCCACGATCGACCCCAAGCCCAGGTCGTACCGCCCCTGCGCCAACTCCAGCGCCAACCTCGCCTGCTCGAGCAGCTGTGCCGTCAGACCCCGCCGCTCAATCGCGTTCTGCACCCCCAGCCACGCCACCCGCACATCCCGCTCAATCCGGTTCGCCAGATCCCGCGTGCGCTGCTCCGCCGCCAGCGCCTGGTACTCCGCCTCATTCCTCCGCGCCCGGTACTGCCATCCGTTGAATATCGGAATGTTCATATTCAACCCCACCCCGCCGTACCGGTTCGCCACCTGCATGTCCCTCGCCGGAGCCACACCCGCCGTCGCCAGCATCCCGAATGCCGGATACATCAGCTTCTTTTCCGCCTTTGCAAACCGCAGCGCCGCATTGTGCTGCAGGCGCAGCAACCGCAATTCCGGCCTCGCCTGCATCGCCTGCTGCACATATTGCCCCAAATCGTTCGACATGTCCGGCGGCAGCGGAGCCTCCTCCAACTCCAGGCTCTGCGGCGTCGGAATCCCCATCGCCGATACCAGTTCCGCCTTTGCCGCCTGCATCTGATTCTGCTGCGTCGACAGCAGCAGCTTCGCATCCGCCAGGTTCACACTCGCAAACCGCACATCCAACTCCGATTTCAGCCGGTTCTTCGCCATCGTCTGCACCTGGTCCAACAGCACCTGCCGCGTGCTCACCGTCTGCTCGGCCACCTTCACCAACGCTCCGGCCCGCAGCGCCGAAAAGTAGGTCCGCCTCACCAGCAGAATCAAGTCGTCCTTCGTCGCCGTCGTGCTCTGCGCCTGCGCCTGCGCCCGCAATCGCGCCGACTCCACCAGATCTCCCGTACGCCCGAAGTCGTACACCATCTGGCTCAA
>JADLBD010000125.1 GCA_020847975.1 Bryobacterales bacterium
AGGCAAACCACACCTTCATCGCCTGGTAATCCACCATCAGCATCCGCTGTTCCAAGCTCAGGCCGCCCACCTGAAATTGTGCCGCGTGCCGTAACAGGCCCGTCAGCAACTGGTAGTCTTTCTCCAGAGACCGCTGTAGCGAGTCCATTCCGCCTTCGGCGACCGCGTGCTTCAGGTGCGCTCGAATGGCAGGGAACTCCAACTGGTTCGCCGCGGCTACTTGCGTCGTGTAATCCTTCGCCGTCTTCGTGCTCAGGATCAGCAGACACGTGTAGCGGAACCAGTACAGGAACAGCAGTACGGAGAAACCGAGAATGACGATGCTCACAAACATGCGTTTCTAGAGATCTGCTCCATGTCAAAGATAACCGGGGTCGCACCGCAAGGCAAGCATTTCCAAGGTACTAAGGCTATTTTGTTGCGGTGTCCTCGGGATAATCCCTGAAGACCATGTTCGTGGGGGGAATATGCTTTTCCTGGCAGTGGGATAGGTAGAGACCCCCGTAGCTCTTCGTGATATACTCCCCCTCCTCATACCCGAGTTTCTCCGCCGCCTCATCGATCCACTCAGCGCTCCCCTCCAACTCCAGATAGCATCCGATCGGTGTCTCATCCAGAGTCAGAATCCCGGCTCCGTCCGTGTATTCCGTGCGGTATTTCTCGTAACGGAAGACCGGATGATAGCCCAGCCGCTGAAGAATCAGGGAAGCGGCCCGCGCCTCGCCGAGGCTCACTTCGAGTTCCTCCCGGACTTTGTGTTTCCCCGCCTTTCCCGGTCCCTTGTAGGTGAGAATGGCATTCCCGCCGGTTTCGCGCAGGCGCAGCAGGCACCCGCGGCCGCGCAGCGCGGCATCTCGGGTGTCATGCAGGACGTTCGATTCAAAGGCGCGGGGCGTCTTGAGGCGAAAGGCGAGCGCATCAATTCGCCGTTTCACCTCTTCGAGGCTGGCAACGGGGAGTTTGATCTCGGTTTCGACGTTTCCCTGGGACATCGCGGTCAAGTGTAGCATCCATCCGGCGGCGGCTCGCGCCCGGATTACGTGAGCATGAGTCCCCCGTCCACCGCGAAAGTCTGCCCCGTGACGAACGAGGCGCGCTCGCCCGCCAGCATGAGGGCGATCTCGGCTACCTCTTCAGGCTGCCCCACGTGCCGGACGGGCTGCCGGGCAAGATGTTCCCGCAGCCGGTAGTCATCCTTCCAGACATGGCTGCTCATTTCGGTTTGAATGAGACCCGGCGCAATGGCGTTGACGCGCACGCCATGGGGAGCAAGTTCGAGGGCGTACGAGCGGGTCATCATGAGGACGGCGGCGTTCGTCATGGAGTAGAGCAGGTTGCAGGGCTCGGGGCGGAGGCCGGCGGTGGCGGCGATGTTGATGATGGCGCCGCTGCGGTGATCGCACATCGAGGGGGCCACCAGCCGGGTCATGCGGAACACGCTCTTGATGTTCATTTCCACCGTCCGGTCGAACTCCCCTTCGCCAAGCTCGAGAGCCGACCCGGTGAAGACATTGAGGGCCGCGTTGTTCACCAGAATGTCGATGCGGCCCTGTTCCTGAAGGATGGTTTCCACCATGCACTCCATCTCTTCAAGCCGCGTGACGTTGCACTGGATGGGGACGATGGAGCCGGGCAGCATTTCGTTGTCGAGCGCCACCTGCTCGAGCGTGTAGAGCTTGCGGCCGCAGATGACGACGGTGGCGCCCATGCGGGCGAAGGCTTCGGCAATGGCGCGTCCGATGCCGCGGCTGCCGCCGGTCACCAGCGCCACCTTGTCCTTCAGGCTCATAAGTGGAAGAAGTCTTGCACCCAGCGGGCGCTCGCCTCGAGATCCTCACGCTCGCGGCGGACGGCCTCCTCCTTGGGCGGGGGCGTGTAGGGGGAGGGCTTCCCTTTTTCCGCGATGGCAAGGAACCGGCTGAACTCCCAGGCGGGCGTCTTGCGGTAACCGTCCCAGAATTTGGGATCGTAGATGGCGTGCGTGCGCGGTCCGGTGACAATGATCTCGAGCGACATGGCGCGCCCCGGGCACAGTTCGGCGTACTTGCGCACCCAGCCGGAGATATTCACATTGCCCTCCCCCATGCGCATCCAGCGGACGGCGATCCCCTCGGGCGTCATCCACACGCCGCTGTCGCGGACGTGGCTGGTGAGGACATAAGGAGCCAGGGTCTCGAGCGTGAGGTGCGGGTCCTCGATGGCCCACACCGGGTTGCCCGAATCGAGACAGGCGCCGACGAAATCCTTGCCGGCTTCCTCGATCAGCGTTTTCAGCTCCCGGGCCTGCATGTCCCCGGCGTGGTTTTCGATGGCGATCCTGATGTTGGCGTCCTGAAACCGCGAACGCAGCGGACGGAGCACCTTCACGGTATTCTCGATGTGGCCGTCGATATCCGTCGAGCCCCCCGTCCGGTCCGCCATGGTTCCGAGGACGCAGCGAACGATGGGCGAGCCGGCATGTCCCGCGGCTTCCAGCATGCGGAGCAGTTGTTGGGACGCCGTGCCCTGGGCAGGGTCGAACGCCTTCGAGGAGGGACAAATCGAGCGCATTCCCAATTCGATCTCAATCCCTAGTCTTTCGGCATGTGCGCGTACTTGCTTTAGATGGGCCGGCTCCAAACTGCCGATAAAGCGGATTTCGGAGAAGTGGACCACCTTCGCCTTCCACCTGGCGCAGTAGTCCAGGTATTCAAAGGGGCTCCAGTTTTGGGAGCGGATGCTGAACAGATCGATGCCGAAGCGCACGGGGGATTTCCTTTCCTGGGCTTGCACAGAGGTGGAGAGGGCTGCGGCGGCCGTGGAGACGAACTTGCGGCGGTGCATCCGGTGGGCCCTCAATGCGTCAGGGGCGTGAGCACGAGTTTGCGAAATTCGACGCTTCCGTGGTCGCCCTGAAGGATCAGCGGTCCCGGTTCACCCTCGTTGGGGTCGACGGCGACGGCGGTGAGGCCGTCGATTTGCCCCTTGTCGATAATCTTCTTGCCGTTCAGGACCACGGTGACGGTTCGTCCCACCAGGCGGATGTGGTACGTCTGCCACTCGCCGGCCGGCTTGCTTGCGTTGACGCTGGGGACGATGCGGCTGTACAGGGCGCCGTTTGAATGCACGTCCGGCGGGCGGCCGTAGTCTTCGAGAATCTGCACTTCATAGCGGCCGCGCAGGCCGATGCCGCTGTTGCTGTGGGGGCCGACGCGGAATTCGGCATCGAGTTCGAAGTTCCAGAATTTGCCGCCCGTGATGAGGTTATTCGCCTTCGGAGTGTTGGTGAGCACGCCGTTCTCCACCTTCCAGCCGAGGGGAATGTCGGGGATCAGCGGCTTCCAGCCGCTCATGTCCTTGCCGTTGAACAGGCTGATGGGTGCGCCTTTCTTCCACGTGCCGTCCTCTTTATCACGGATGACGGGGGCGCGAACGCCGGTGAAGGTGAGCTTTTGCTTTCCGTCCTCCTCGAAGACGCCTTCCAGCCGGTCCCCGGCCAGCTTTGCCTTGTAGACCAGGTGCCGGCCCTCATGGCTGAAGCCGAAGGTGAGATGGTCACCCTGAACGGAAATCTCCTCGATGGGATTCAACGCGCCGCCGAAGGCGCTGATGAATGTTCCTTTGGGATGGGGTGTGCCGGCGCCCTCGATTCCGAGCCACCAGGCGCGGCTGCGCGGCTCGCCTTTCACGGTGATGTCCCACCGGCCGTTGAATCCTGGACCCGCTGCCAGCAGGGACCACAGGGCGAAAAATGAGGGAATGAAGACAAGTCGCATTGGGCTTTCCTTTTGCTCATTTTGACAGATGCCGCCCGGGTGATGGACTCGGCGCGCAGTTTTGCGCATTATTGATTGGGGAGACCTATGCCGGAATTCGACAGCCAGCGCGTGGTTCGGCAGTTCATTGACTCCGAGCACTATGACTCGAGCCTTTGGGCGAAGGATCGCAACGACGGCGGCAACCTGTGCGCCACGCTGCGCATCAAGGTGCACATGCGCGCGGTGGAGATGAAGAACGGGCCTTGCACCGGCTACTACCAGGAAGAGGACGACCGCTTCGGCGCCGAGGCGTGGGACCGCATGCTGTGGGAGGCCTGGCAGCGCGAGTACAAGAGCGTAATCGAGGACTTCTGGGCCTGGAAATACTGGCTGATCACGCCCGATGATTACGACAAACTCGACGAAGCCTACATGCGCCCGAATATCCGCTGCCACCTGGATATCGAAATGGTGCCCCACCCCGGCGGCGCGCATGTGATTTTCAACGTCATCCGCGTGGCGGATTATCGCGTCAACCGGATGTTTGCCGGCGGGCCCGGATTCACTGGCTGGCTGGCCGATGTGGGGCGCGGCAGCGACCCGGACTCCGAGGCGCGCCTCATGCTGATCGACGACGTGGCGCATCTGTTCGCCATGCCGCATGAGGGACGGGAATTCACCAACCTGAACCGCTATTTCCGCATGCAGACCGCCATCATCGGCACGGGCGCGCTGACGTACAAAGGCCATGGAGCGCACATGACCGAAAACCTCATCGGGCCCGTGCACACGCGCCAGATCTGGCATGCTCTCCCGTGGCAGAAGGCGATGGAGAAGCATACCGGTGTTCCGGCGGAAGATTGGAAAGTGGTCACGACGCGGGTGGGGCCGAAGAAGATCGAGAAGAAGCCCGCCTAGTGTTTGCCCGCCCAGGATAGCGGCGTGTAGGAAGTCACCAGTTGCAGGGTGAAGGCATTGGCTTGCGCGCCGCGAATCGTAGGGCCCTGCTGGATGGTGTAGCCTGCCTTCAGCGTCTGGTAGGAGTTGGGGCGGTACCCGATGGCGGCCTCGAAGACTTCGCGCCCAGGGAAGGCGCTGGCCCGCAGATACGAGGTTCGGACGGCAACATACCAGCGGGGTGGAGCACCCTGCGCGCTTCCGCGTAGCCCGTGTGTTGATGAAACGTGGGGATGGCGCGGTAATCCATCTGGAAGCGCTGCCATTCTCCGTTGAAGTTCCAGTGGCCGTAGCCCCATTGCACGTCGATGCCGAGTCCGGAGGCCGGCAACTGGCGAGGATCGGCTTCGCCGCGGCGATAGAAGCGGTACGCATCGTGCAAATAGGGCCCGCGATAGGCGGAGATCCCAACGCGCAATCCCTGCCGCAAGGTGTAGCCCGCGCCTCCGGCCCAGCCTCCGAACTGGTAGTCGTCAAACACGCTGCGCCGGTTCGCCGGTGACGAGTTCGTGAACTGCGCCCGGGCGTCGAACTTTCCCAGATTTACGTCCACCTGCGCGCCCGGCAGCCCGAGTGTGGTCACAGGCTTGTAGTAGTAGCCGTATGCCGGCGGCATGTCGATGAGCGGGTTGAGGGCATCGTCGTAGCGCAACAGAAAGGAGCCGAATGCGGAGGAGAGCTGGCCCACACGAAATACCAATGAGCGATTTTTCCAAAAGCGGGAGTAGCTCAAATGGGCTTGCAGGACGTCGGCTTTCACGCCATAGCCTTGGGTGGAATACTCTTCGCTGAAGTAAGGCCGGGAGCGGACCTGGATGGCTCCGGAGACGGCCCAATTTCTGCTCAGCTTCCAGGTGGGGTAGAGCAGCGAGCGAAAGCCGCCGGAGACAGGGCCTCCGTTGCGGGGCGCCGCTTCAAGAAGAGGAGAAGAGAACAGAGACGCGCTGAGGGTGGTGCGCAATTCGAAGCCCGAATCGGCCTCCTGTGCGGCAAGGGCACAGGGAAGAAGACACAAGACGAGACCCCGCGGTTTCATGGCGTGGCTTCTCTTGCCGGCAGGCCCGCGGATGTTTCGCCCACCGCCTCGGCCAATTTTTGGATGGACGAGGTCTCCGCGGCCGGCGCGGGAAGCGGCTGTCGGCCAATCCCCGGCAGTTGGGCGAATGCCGCCACGATCTCCGCATCGAACTGCGATCCCGCATTCTGCTCGAGCACATGGATCGCCTGCTCGTGGCGCATTCCCTTGCGGTAAGGGCGATCGGAAGTCATCGCGTCATAGGCGTCCGCCACGTGGATGATGCGCGCATCGAGCGGGGTCCGGGCGCCTTTTTGGCCATGCGGATAGCCGCTGCCGTCCCAGTTTTCGTGGTGGAGTTCCACTGCGTCGAGGTACGGCTGAAAGCCCTGGACGGCCTCGAGAATGCGGCGGCCGATGGTAGGGTGTTCCCGGATGATCGCGAACTCTTCGGCGGTGAGTTTGCCGGGCTTTTGCAGGACGGCGTCCGCGATTCCGATCTTGCCGATGTCGTGGAGCAGGGCGCCTACGCGAATGCGCTCGAGTTGTTCCTCGGGCGCCTGCACGGCTTGCGCGATGGCGCAGGAATACTCGCTCACGCGGCGGCTATGGCCCGCCGTGTAGTGATCCCGCGCGTCCAGGGCATTGGCGAGAGAGGTGGTGAATTCGACATAGGCATGGTGCAGCCTGTTTCTCGCTTCGCGAATGGCGGCTGCCGCCTGATTGAAACTGGCGGTGAGGTCGCGGATCTCCTGGATGGATGCCGGACGGGCTTCCAACTCCGGGAGCAACCCGGTCTGTTCGCTCTGCTTGAGATGGGAGACGAAAGCGGCGATAGGCCGGACAATGGAGCGCGACGAAAGGAAACTGACCACAAGCGCCGCCAGCAGGGCGCCGGCGCCGGCGGTGAGGAACACGTTTCGCAGGATTGCCTGCACCGGAGCGCTGGCGCGGTCGGCATTTTGCAGGCTGCGCAGCACGTATCCGTCGCCGAATTCGAGGCTGTTCATGGGAAGGGAAATGTAGGCCTCGTTGCCGATCCGGACCTCGCATTCCTCCCTGCCGCGGCAGCTTTGGAGCGCGAACTCCACCGCGGCGGGGGCGGCGCCGCGAAGGCTCGATTGAACCACCCGGCCCTTCCGGGTAAGCACCGCGGGCGTGCTGAACTCGGAGAAGTCGAAGTGTTCGCCCACGGAGAGGATGCCGAGATTCTCATCTCCCTGGTCGATGGGGGTGGAGGCTACCTGGTAGGTGTTGCCGTTGATGCTCGCGAATCCGTGTGCGGCTGCCTTTGACCCGCCCGCGTCCATAGGGACGAAGTCACTTCCTTTCCGGATGACGCCGGCCAAGGCGGAGCCCTCGGGGTTCGACACCAGAAGGAAATCGAAGCCGAGGTTCTCGCACATTTCCCTCAGTTGGTCCTCCACCGTGAGCCGCGCCGGCGTACTCGACGGCTCGGCCAGAAGCAACTGGAGACCCGCCTTGAGGCTCGGATTCTCGCTGAGGACGCGCAGGAACCGGCGATTGTGCAGTTCGCCGCGGGCGCGGATCCGGGCAATCGAGGCGTGCGTTTGCCGCAGCGAGGAGAGCAGCCCGTCACGGACGGTCCACGCCACGGTCTGCTGGATCGCCCAGAAACTCCCCAGCAGGAGAAGCGAAAAGGGGAGGGAAGAGATCAGAAACGTGCGGGTTGCGAAGCGCATGCTTACCTTCGGGCGAGGACCGAGCCGTCTTCAGCGAGAGGGATCTGGAATTCCACTGCCGCGCCGTGTTGTGCGGTCACCTGCACCTGCTTGCGGAAAAAACTCGCCGCCTTGTGCCATGCCACGATGGTGTAATTGCCCGGCGGCACACCCGTGAGGCGGAAACTGCCGTCCCGGGCGGCTTTTGTGTTCCATTCATTGGGCGTGACCACAATGACTGCGCCCATGTTCGGGTGCAGGTGGCAGTTGACGAACACAACGCCGGGTTTGGGAAATTGTACGGTGCGCGTCTGGTTGCGCGGATAGTTGCCGAGGTCAAAGGATTTCGGCTTCGAGAGAGAGAAAACGTTGTGGAAGATGGGATCGAAATTGGGGAACGAGACGGTCGAGCCGGCGGGGATCACCAAAGTGTCCGGCACGAAGCGACGGTTTTTCTGATCCATGGTGGCCGTGAGCGGGTTCGAGGGGCGCCGGCCTTCCAGATAGATCACCACACGCTCGCGCTCGAATGCCAAATCGCCAGTGGGGGCATCCCCCCTTAATTCCACGGCTACGCCGCGCTGATAAGCGCTGGTTGGAGCCGTCACCCGGCGTTTGGTGAGTTTGCGCTGAATCACCACCGTGCCCTCAATCTCGCTTCCGAATAAGGCCGGTGCGCACACCGGCAGCAAGAGAGCAAAGTAGAGATGGCCCAGCTTAGGCTGTAAACCCTAACCGCAAGCAAGGTCTTTCCGTCTTCATTTGAAGCTAGGCTCGGGCCGCTCCAAAGGCAGGCAGCCGTATGCCAGAATAGGCCCAAAAGGAGTACTGCTTGTCCCGAACGAACCTTGCCGCGACGCTCCTGCTTCTGGCGGCGCTTCCCTCCCTGGCGCAAAAAGCGCCGGCTCCGGACGCGGAGAAGACCGCCGCGCCCATCCCCTCCGAAACGAAATCCGAGACCAGCCACACGCTGCAACTCGACGGGAAGACGATTGCCTACACGGCGACGGCGGGCACATTGCTCATCAATGGCGATGACGAGAAGCCGAACGGAAGCATGTTCTACGTGGCATACACGCTGAACGGCGCGAGCGACATGCGGACGCGCCCGGTGACATTCCTCTACAACGGCGGGCCGGGTTCGGCAAGTTTGTGGCTGCACATGGCCTCGGTGGGTCCGGTGCGCGTGCTGACCGCGAGCCCGGAGGCCACCGGAGCCGCGCCCTACCGCATCGTGCCGAACGAATATTCGCTGCTCGATAAGACCGATCTCGTATTCGTGGACGCGATGGGAACGGGGTTCTCCCGGGTGGTGGGCAAGGCGACGATGAAGGATTTCGCCGGAACCGATCAGGACGCGCGGGCATTCAGCAAGTTCATCCAGCGGTTTCTGACAGTGAACCGTCGCTGGAACTCGCCGAAGTTTCTGTTTGGGGAATCCTACGGCACCACACGTTCGGCGGCGCTGGTGGACGTGCTCGAAGCGGGCGGGGTCTCCTGCAACGGCGTCATTCTCATGTCCACCATCCTCAACTTTCACGCCGTCGCTCCAGGCAACGACGCGTGGTTCATCGGGAATCTGCCTTCCTATGCCGCCATTGCCTGGCATTTTGAGAAGGCGCCGCACAAGGGAAGGGACATGAAGACGTTTCTCAACGAGGCGCGAGCCTTCGCGCGTGGTCCCTATGCCGAGGCGCTCGCCCAGGGGCACAACCTGCCTGCGGCGCAAGCCGATGCCATAGCCGCGAAGATGGCATCGTTGACAGGGCTCAGTGTCCAGTACCTCAAGGAGGCCAATCTGCGGGTCAATCCATCCCGTTTTCGCAAGGAATTGCTACGCAACCAGCGAGCCATCCTGGGGCGCTACGACGCGCGCTTCGAGGGTACGGACTACGATGCCGCCGGCGAAAATCCCGGCTATGATCCCTCAAGCACCGGGATTACCGGAGCCGTGGTTTCGGCGCTCCACGAGTACCTCGATCGCGAACTGAAATACAACACAAAGGAGAGCTACTATCCCCGCGCGCCCGGTCTGAGCGGACCCGCCAGTTGGGACTTCTCTCATCGCCCGGGCGGCGCGGGCGGACCGGCGATGCGCGAAACCGATGTGGTGGAGGACCTCGCCGATGCGATGCGGAAAAATCCGCGCCTGCGGATATTCTCCGCCAACGGGCTGTTTGATCTGGCAACCCCGTTCTTCAACACCGAATACGACCTGGCGCACATGCAATTGGAGCCGAAGCTCCGAGGCAACATCGAATTCGGCTATTACGCGTCAGGCCACATGATCTATCTCAATGTCGATGCCTTGAAGCAGTTGAAGGCCGACCTGAGCGGGTTCTACCAGCGGGCAGCGGGCAACGGCGGCACGTAGCGCCACCCTACATGAAGTAGTCTTTCACCTTCTCGAACAGCCCCTTTTCCTTGGGCTCGTTCTCTACCGGCAGCAGGTCCCGCAACTGCTCGAGCAGTTTGCGTTGTTCGCGCGTCAGTTTCTCCGGTGTGCGTACTTCCACGTGGACAAAGAGATCCCCGCGCCCGTGGGAGTTCAAGCGCGGAACGCCGAGCCCCTTGAGCCGGACCTGATGGCCGTTCTGGACCCCTTCGGGAATCTTCACCGTCTGCAAGCCGTCAAAGGTCAGCAGATCGACGTCGGTGCCGAGCGCCGCCTGGGCCATATTCACCGGAACCGTGCAATGCAACTGGTCCTCATGGCGTTCGAAGACGGGATGATCCTTCACTTTCAGGACCACGTAGAGATCGCCGGGGGGGCCGCCGTTGGCGCCGGGCTGCCCTTCCTGGGAAAGCCGCAGGCGTGTGTTGTTGTCGACGCCGGCAGGGATGTTGACCTTGAGCTTGCGGTCCGTGCGCTTGTAGCCTTCCCCTTTGCACTGGGTACAGACACGCTTCACGATCTGCCCTCGGCCTCCGCACTGCGTACAGGTCCGGCGGATGGACAGGAACCCCTGCTGGTAGATCATTTCCCCGCGCCCGTGGCAGGCTGGGCAGGAAGACATGCCGCCAGGCTCCGCTCCGGTTGTGTTGCAGCGGGAACAGGGATCAAGCCGCGGCACCATCAGGTCAGCCGATTTTCCCTGCATCACGTCCTCGAGCGTGATCTCGAGGTCGAAGCGCACGTCCTCGCCCCGCTGGACTCGGTTGCGCCGCTGGCCGCCGCCGAACATCTCGCCGAAGCCGAACAAATCGCCGAGGATGTCGCTGAAATCGGTGAATGCGCCGGCGTCGAAACCCTGCGCGGCGGCGCCTTGCACCCCCTGATGGCCGTAGCGGTCGTAGGCGGCGCGCTTCTGCGGATCGCTCAGCACTCCGTAGGCTTCCGCCGCTCCCTTGAACTTTTCCTCCGCCGCATGATCGCCCGGATTGCGGTCCGGGTGAAACTTCATCGCCAGCTTGCGATAGGCGCTCTTCAGCGTCTGATCGTCGGCATCCTTCGGTACGCCGAGCACCTCATAGTAATCTTGCTTGGAATCGGCCATCGCTTCCCCTCTTCACCCCCGCGAGGCTACGAACGCACCGAGACTTTCACCATGGCCGGCCGCAGAAGCCGCCCTTTGAAGTTGTATCCCTTTTGGTAGACCTCGAGAACCGTATCCTCTTCCACGCTTTCCGAAGACTCCCTGGTGACGGCGTGGTGCAGGTTCGGATCGAACTTCTGCCCTGCGCATTCAATCGCCTCGAGCCCGACCTTCTTCAGCGTCTCCAGCAGGCGCTGGTGAATCATCTCCATGCCCCGCACGTACTCCTTGTCGGCGCTCTCGACCTTCAGGGCGCGCTCAAAATCGTCCAGAATGGGCAGAATGGCGCGCACGGCTTCCAGGCCGGCATACTCGAGCAGTTCCACTTTCTCCCGCTCCACGCGTTTGCGGAAGTTTTCGAACTCGGCTTGCCGCCGCAACAGGCGGTCCTGCGTCTCTGCGTTTTCCAACTGCAACCGGTCCCGGTCGGCGGCTACGGCGGCCAACTGGTCTGCCAGATCAGCTATTTCCACGGTGTCGCTCTGAGGAGCCGGATCCGCGGCCCGATCTTCGACGCCCACACTTCCTTCATCGGAAGGGTTTTTTACCTCTTCTTGCATAACTCCAGCCTATCAAAGTTCTCCAATTTCACTCGAATGCCGGGGGGGCCGGCGTCAGATTTCCGCCGATTGCAGGGCTTGGCCCACATGGTAGACGGCGGACATGACGCGCTCGTAGTTCATGCGCATCGGCCCCAGCACCGCCACCTTGGCGGCCATGCCGCCCGGCAGCAGGATGGTTACCCCGATGAGTGCAAGTTCATCCATGCTGGAATGCGCTTCGCCGAGGCCGACTTGAACGCCCACTTCGCCGCTCGATTCGAGAAACCGCTCGAGCAGTTCGAGGATCCGCTTCTTTTCCTCGAGCGTGCGGAACAGTTCCCGCAGCTTTTCTCTCGTGAGGTGCAGGTCGACGCCCACCAGGTTCGAGGCGCCCTCCGTGTGTAGCGTTGGAGTGAGCCCGATATCGAGCAGCCCCTTCCGCACCAGCACGTTCAGGCGCTGGAGTATCTGATCGTAAACGGCGCGCTCTTCCTCGAGGCGCTCGCCGAGTTCCCTCTGGATGGCAAGCAGCGTCCAGCCTTGGAAGTTGACGTTGATGTAGTTCCGGATAGAGCTCAGCTCTTCCTGCGGAAGCGCGCGGTCGAGATAGATGATCTTGTCGCGTACAATCCGGTCGCGAGTGACCACCACCATCAAGACCCGCTGATCGGAAAGGGCGATCAGTTCCACCTGGTGGAGAATCTGGTTGTCCGTGGGGATGGCAGCCGCGATTCCCATGCTGCGCGATATCTGCGTCAACACATGAGACGACTTTTCCACCTGCGCCTCCACCGAGTCCTGATTGTGGATCTCCTGCCGCAACCGGCTGGCCTCGATCGAAAGGCTGCGCGAGAGCTGAACCGCGTGCGCATATTCCCGGAATGCCTTCGCGGTGGGTACGCGCCCGGCCGAAGTGTGGGGCTGGGACAGGTATCCTTCGTCGCTCAAATCGGCCATGATGTTACGGATGGAGGCAGGGCTCAGCTTCGAACCGCGGCGGGAAACGGTGCGCGACGCCACCGGTTCTCCGGTCTCGATGAACTCGTGAACAATCGAGTGCAGGATCTCCGCCGTCCGTGACGGCAAGGAAGACCTATAATGCAGCCCTCCAGGCCTCATCTGGTGTCGTCTCTCCTACGGGCAATCTACAGGCTTGCCCTTAGTCTGATTCTAGGCCATTGAAACCAAAGGGGGCAACCACCCCTTCCCAACCTCACCGGGCCGCCGCGGTTTCAATGCCCGAAATCCAATACTCATAATCCGATTCGCGCTGAAACAGTCGTGCGGTAATGCGCTGTCCGGGGACCAGTTTCGACGCCGCCCTCTCGTCGCGCACCGGGAACTCCATCGTCATCGCCTCCATCAGACCTTCGATCTTTTCGTGGCGGATAAGGGCCACTTTTCGATCGGCGTCGTAGCTCACTACTACGCCTGTCAACCGGTACTCCTTCACCGGCCCGGCAGGCTCCTCTTTCTTCCCGCAGGAAACAGCGAGCAGCGTCAAAAGAAACCAACTGCGCTTCATTCACTTTCCCATCTGTTCGTAACGGTGGGAGATGGCCGCCCAATCGAGGACATGCAGGATGGCGTCCAGGTACTCGGCGCGGCGGTTCTGATACTTGAGGTAATAGGCGTGCTCCCAGACATCGATTCCCAGGACCGACTTGCGCTGCATCATCCACGGGCTGTCCTGGTTGGCCGAAGCCTCCACCAGCAGACGGTTCTCCGAATCGATATTCAACCACGCCCACCCGCTGCCGAACACACCCATCGCCGCCGCTTTCAGTTTCGATTGGAACTGAGGCAGCCCACCAAACGACCGGTCGATGTCTCGCGCCAACCTTCCTTGCGGCGCTTTGCCTGTGGGTTTCCCCAGCACCTGCCAGAAGAGGGAGTGGTTGGCGTGTCCTCCACCCTGGTTGCGCACCGCGGTCTTCAGGCCCTCCGGCAGTTGAGAGAACTTCCCGAGGAGTTCCTCCACCGGGTACTTCGCCCATTCCGCGTGCGCCGCAATCGCCTTGTTCAAGTTGTCGACGTACGCCTGATGATGCTTGTCATGGTGAATCTCCATGGTGCGCGCGTCGATGTAGGGTTCGAGCGCGTCAAAGGCGTACGGGAGTTTGGGGAGCGTGAACGCCGGCGCCGCCGCCTGCGCTCCGGCGGCAACTGCTCCGCCCGCCAGAATTCCTGTCATCACTTGTCTGCGAGTCATCGAAAATCTCCTTACCAATCCCAGTCCGAATCCGGGATGCTTGGGTGTGTTGCCGGAACCGGCTGCCGGGACCGGCGGGACATCATCATCTTCAGCGCTGCAAGCACGGCCGCGAGCCCGGCCAGAAGCGCGAATACGGGGAGCAGGTACAGAAATGTCCCCTTTACCCCGGGCGGCTCCCGGAGGATGCGTTCCCCGTACTTGCCCACGTAATAGGCGACAATCTCCTCATTGGTGCGCCCTTCCCGAAGCAGGGAGTCGATCTCCTTGCGCATCATCAGGCTCTCCGAGGAGCGATGCGTGTAGACCGCCTCGTGCCAGCAGCAGGGAGCAAGAAACGTCTTGTAAAGATGATCGCGGCGATCTTCGAAGGCGGCGCCTGGCTTGTTCGCCAGGAGGCCAACGGAAAATACCGCCAGTAGAAAAAATACGCGTATGTTCATGGCCCGGTCTCCAGGAAAATTCGAACGAAATGAAATTGGATACTTGCTGGTGAACTATGCCAGTGAGGAGCGCAAAGGGCACGTCCCGCCCCAAAGTACGAGGAACACCGCGATGATTCGCGGCGCGGGTGGGCTCCGCTTTGCGCGTGTTCCTTAGAAGACGGGCGGCGGCCGTTTCCAGAAGAACACTTCATACCTCGGCAAGAGATGAGGTTCGGCAAAAGACGCGCGGATGTTTTCCTCCCGCGCGTGCGGACGGTGCGAAACGGCGGGGGGAGCAGGCAACACCTTGCCCCCATTCACGGCGAGGTGGTGTGCGGCACAATTTCCGCCGCAGGACGGCGCTGCAACCAGCGACGGCGCATTGCCATGCGCAGCCTTCCGGCAGCAGCATTGGCGCTTCGACTTGCAGCACTCCATACCGGATGCCGCCGTGCCGAACGCTCGCGCAAACAACGGGGAGAGGGGAGAGAGGCAGACGAGCAAAAGAACACACGTAGCGCAAATTCTGCGCTGCATGTCCGAAATGCGCTGCTCGGTACGCATTTTCCTTATTATCTCACGCCCCCGTGATTTCACCTGCAATTTGGTTCCGCTACACAAGCGCCGCCGCCCCTCCATCCGGGTTAAATAGAGAAAGGTGAGGTTTCTAATTGCGCTTCTTCCGGCTGATCTCCGTACTCTTGTTCGCCTGCCTGCTGCCCGCGCAGCAGCTTTCCCAACTCTCCGGGTTGGTTACCGATCCCACCGGCGCCGCAGTCCCCGGCGCCGTCATTCGTCTCGACAGCCAGTCCCGCAACCTGCGCGTGCGCGAGACCGTGACGGCGTCCGACGGCCGCTACACGTTCCCGCAGATTCTTCCGGACCGTTACCGGGTTACCGCTTCCGCGCGGGGATTCGGCAACGTGACAGCCGCCGGCATCGAGGTCTTGGTGAACACGCCGGCGCGCGCGGACCTGCAATTCGAGAAGGTGGGCGATGTAACCAGCTCTGTCACCGTGACCGCCGAGGCTGGACAGGTGAACACGGTGGACGCTTCCCTTGGCAATGCCATTGGATCGATGCCAATCCTGCAACTCCCCTCGTATGCGCGCAACGTCGCTGGGCTGCTGGCGCTACAACCGGGCGTGACCGAATCGGGCAACGTGAACGGCGGCAAGAGCGACCAGGCGAATGTGACACTCGACGGCATCGACGTGAACGAGCAGCAGGAACGGACCGCCTTCACCAGCGTCCTGCGCGTGACGCTCGACTCCGTCGAGGAGTTTCGCACCACAACCACCAACGCCAATGCCGACCAGGGGCGCAGTTCCGGGGCGCAGGTCTCTTTGGTGACCAAGTCTGGGACGAACGATACCCATGGCTCCATCTATTGGTATCACCGCAACACTGCCACGGCCGCCAACGGATTTTTCAACAACAGCTCCGGCGTCGCAAGGCCGAAGCTGCTGATCAACATCCCCGGCGTTTCGCTCGGCGGGCCGGTCCGCAAAAACAAGCTGTTTTACTTCTTCAATTGGGAGCAGCGCAATGACCGCAGCGAAGAGAACGCGGAGCGCACCGTGCCCTCCGGGGAGTTGCGCCAGGGCGGCATCACCTACCGCAACCGCGCCGGGCAGTTCGTCCAGTTGAACCCCGCCCAGGTGCGCGCGCTCGACCCGCGCGGCATAGGCGCAAACCCCGCGGTGTTGCAGGTGTTCCAACAGTATCCTCTGCCGAATGCGTCTACGCCGGGCGACGGGGTGAATTTCCTCGGCTACCGCTTCACCGCGCCGCTCGAATTGCTCTACAACACCTACATCGCCCGCTTCGATTACCAACTCGCGGCGAATCACAATCTCTTCTTCCGCGGGCAGATGCAGAATGACCGGTCCACGGATCCCCCGCAATTTCCCGGACAGGCCCCCTCGAGCGCCTTCCTCGCCAACACCAAGGGACTGGCCATCGGTTATAACGCCATCCTCACCCCGAACCTGGTCAGCAATTTTCGTTATGGCCTGACACGCTATTCGCGCGAGCGAACGGGCAGCCAGACCGCCTCGGCAGTCACCTTCATTGACCTGTCTGATCTTTACCCGCTGACGACGGGAATCACGCGCAAGATGCCGCTCCATCAGTTCAGCGAGGACCTCAGCTACACCAAAGGAAAGCATCTGCTGCAGTTCGGGGCGGTGACGCGGCTGATCTCGAACCAGTCGCTGAACGGGCTGAAGTCGTTCCACTCCGCATCGACCAACGTCGACTGGCTCCGCGGCACGGGTTCCGACATCACCCCCGCCGATATCAACTCCGCCGACCGCGCGGCATTCGGCGACGCCATGATGGCTCTGCTCGGCATTGTTTCCGAGGTGGATGCCAGCTACAACTATACGATTGGCGGCACGGTGCTCCCCGTGGGCGCGCCCATCGCGCGCGATTTCCGCAACAAAGAGTTCGAGATGTACGCCCAGGATTCCTGGCGCCTGCGGCCTGATGTGACGCTTACGTTCGGCCTGCGGTGGTCGCTGATGCCGCCTGTGCACGAAGCCAACGGAGTCCAGGTTTCCACAAACATTCCCCTCGGAGATTGGTTCAACACGCGCGGGCATCTGGCGGACCAGGGCCGCAGCCAGGAGGAGGCGGGCCGCATCGTTTTCATCCGCGCCGATGATCCCAAGGCGCGCCCGCTCTATCCGTTTCATAAGCGCGACTTCGCGCCGAGGCTCTCGCTGGCGTGGTCTCCCACCGGTGATTCCGGGTGGCGCAAACGGCTCTTCGGCGGTTCAGGCCGCACGGCAATCCGCACGGGATTCGGCATGTTCTATGACCTCATTGGCCAGCCTCTGGCGCGGAGCTACGACCTGAGCGCCTTCGGCTTTGCCACCACGCTGACCAATCCCGCCGGCCGCCTTACGTCATCCACGGCGCCGCGGTTCACAGGCATCTTCGACATCCCCGCAACGCTGCTCCGTCCGGCGCCGCCCGGAGGCTTCCCGGCGCAATTCCCCGACACCGTCGACGCGGGGTTCGCCATCACGAATTCCATTGACGATCAGTTGAAGAGCCCCTACACGATGAACCTCAACTTCTCGATCGGGCGCGAGTTCGCGCGCGGCTGGTTCGTCCAGGGCAGCTACGTCGGGCGCCTGTCGCGACGGTCCTTGATCAACCGCGACCTCGCAATGCCCACCAACCTCACCGATCCGGCAAGCGGCCAATCTTACTTCCAGGCGGCATCCCAGATGGCGCAACTCGTCAATCAGAAGACGCTGATCACGCAGGTGCCGCGGATTCCCTTCTGGGAAAACATGTTCGGCAATCTGAAGACCGCCTCCCGCACCGCCTCGCAAGTGGTCTACAGCGTGGCGCGGCTCTATCCGAATGACTTCATTTCCGCGCTCGGGGATCTGGACGAATACTGCGATCCGGATTGCGGCGTACTCGGCCCGAACACGATGATGAACCCGCAGTTTTCTTCGCTCTCCGCCTGGAGTTCGATTGCCGGGGGCAACTATCATTCCATGCAATGGACGCTGCGGAAGCGCTTTTCCAACGGCCTGACGCTCGATTTCAACTACACTTATTCGAAATCGCAGGATCTGGCTTCTGAAACCGAAAACAGCGGAGCGTTTGCCGGCTTCCTCATCAACGCCTGGAACCCCTCGCAACGCCGCGCGGTTTCCGATTACGACCAGCGGCATGTGTGGAACATGTGGTGGGTGTACCAGGTTCCGATCGGCCCGGCCGCGCGCCGCCGCTGGGCGAAGGCTGCCCTGGGCGGGTGGCAGTTCTCCGGCATATGGACGCAATCGACGGAACTCCCCTGGAGCGCGGGCAACGGAACCTATTGGGCGACGAACTGGAACGTCACCAGTTTCGGCACCCCGGCAGGAGCCGTGACCCCATCCATCAGGACGAAAAACGCCGCTACCGGCGGGCCGAACCTCTGGCCCGACCCCGCCGCCACGCTCGCCGAATGGCAGTTCACCCTCCCCGGCCAGAGCGGCAGCCGCAACACCATCCGCATTGACGGACTCTCGAATTTCGATACCGGACTGTCGAAACGGTTCGTGATGCCCTACAACGATCGTCACTCGCTCCAATTCCGCTGGGAAACCTTCAATCTGCTGAACCAGACGCGGTTCACCAATCCCGATCTCGAACGCGTCAGCACCGCTACGTGGGGCAAGTACACCTCCCAGGCGAACACGCCGCGCCAGATGCAGTTTGCGCTGCGGTATGAATTCTAAGCACCCATCGAGCGGTGCGACAATAGGCATTCCGGGGTTTCGGCAATGCTCACTGAAGACGAATTGCGGCGGCTTCTCGTTGATCTGGAATCAGACAGAGCCGAACGTACCACATCCACCAAAGACACCGACAAGTTTTCCAAAGCTGTCACGGCTTTCTGTAACGATCTCGCGAACCGCCGGCAACCCGGTTATCTCATCATCGGCGCCAAGGATGACGGCGCCGTATGCGGCCTTAAAGTGACTGACGAGTTGCTCCAGAATCTGGCGGCGCTTCGGTCAGACGGCAACATTCAGCCGCTTCCCGCAATCCGCGTCGCTAAATTTGAATTTCCCGGCGGCGACCTCGCCGTCGTCGAAGTGCTCCCATCCGATCTGCCTCCCGTGCGATACAAAGGGCAGGTCTGGATTCGGGTGGGACCGCGGCGCGGGATTGCCAACGAGCAGGAGGAGCGGATCCTCACGGAAAAGCGCGTGGCGCGGGCTCGCTCATTCGATGCTCTGCCGTGTTTCGGCAGTTCACTCGAGGCATTGTCGGTGCCGCTGTTTCAAATTAATTACCTCGCGCAGGCCGTTGCCGCCGAGGTGATCGCCGAAAATCATCGGGAACCTGAGCAGCAACTCGCGTCTTTGCGTTTCTTTGACCTTCATCACCAGTGCCCCACGAACGCGGGCGTCCTCTTGTTCGGTAAGAACCCCTTGGAGTGGCTTCCCGGCGCCTATGTCCAGTTTCTTCGCCTCGGCGGCGACTCGCTCAGCGATGATGAGTTGACGGAGAAACCGCTTTCCGGCGACCTGCTGACCGTTCTCAAGGAACTCGAATCTCTGATTGAGGTGCAAATCGATCAGAAGCCAATCGCGGATTCGATGCTTCGGGAACGTATCGTGGCCGATTACCCGTTCGTTGCTCTGCGGGAACTCCTCCTGAACGCGGTAATGCACCGCTCCTATGAATCTACAGCCCCCATTCGCTTCTACTGGTTCAGTTCTCACATCGAGATTCAGAGTCCGGGCGGACTATATGGGGAGGCGTCTCCGGAAAACTTTCCCAATCAGAACAGCTACCGCAATCCTGTCCTTGCCGAAGCGATGAAGACGCTCGGTTTCGTCAACAAATTTGGCCGCGGCGTCTTCCGCGCCCAGGCTGCGCTGCGGCAAAATGGCAATCGGCCCGCAACGTTCGATTTTGACAACAACTTTGTTCGCGTGACACTCTGGGCACGGCAATGACCACCATCGCATTCTTCAACAACAAAGGCGGAGTGGGGAAAACGTCGCTTGTCTACCACCTGGCTTGGATCTTTGCGGAGCGTGGTCTGAGCGTAGTGGCGGCCGATCTTGATCCCCAGGCGAACCTCACCAGCATGTTCCTCGATGAAGACCGGCTCGAGGAAGTCTGGCCGAAAGGAAAACACCCGCTGACCGTGCAGGGGGTCATCGATCCGATTCTTCGCGGAATGGGCGACATCCAACCGCCACACGTGGAGAACATCGATGGGCGGATAGGATTGATCATCGGCGACCTCGGCCTTTCCGGCTTCGAAGACAAGTTGTCCGCAAGCTGGCCTCTTTGCCAGAACCGTGACGAGGCGGCCTTTCGCACCATGACCGCTTTCTACCGGGCTGCTCTCGATGCCGCCATCAGAAGAGAAGCTGATGTCGTTCTCATGGACGTGGGACCGAATCTTGGCGCGATTAACCGGTCCGCGTTGATTGCCTCCCGGCATGTCGTGATTCCCCTCGGCTCCGACCTGTTCTCCCTGCAGGGCTTGCGAAACCTGGGACCTCAACTCCGGACATGGCGCGAAGCGTGGAAGGAGTTGCGGCAAAAGAACCCCGCTCCGGAGTTGGAACTGCCGTCAGGTGACATGGAACCCGTGGGCTATGTGGTCATGCAACACGCTGCCCGCTCCGATCGCCCCGTGAAGGCGTATCTGCGCTGGATGGAAAAGATTCCGGCCGAATACCGCGAATCTGTCCTCGGTGTTGGAGCAGAGAGCGCTCCTCCCGTTGCCCAGGACACAAACTGTCTTGCCACACTCAGGCATTACAGGAGCCTCATGCCGCTTGCCATGGAAGCACGCAAGCCGATGTTCTTTCTCAAGCCCGCCGACGGCGCGATCGGCGCGCACGTCGAGGCTGTTCGCGACTGCTACCGCGATTTCGAGCGTCTCGCCGTGCGAATCGCCGAGCGCTGCGGCCTCACGCTCCCCGAACTCAGTTCCAATTGGGGCTAGATACTAAACGCTCTCCACCAGCGCCAATCCGTTCCGTGCTTCCAGGAACATCGCCCCGCCGGGGATTTCGGTGACCTGCACCGCAAGGACAGTATGGTCACCCGCGCGCATCCCGCCGGTGAACTCCTCGGCGCCCTCGAGAATCGCGCGCACGAGTTGGCGCGGCGTCGCCGCCGGGCAATCGCCGGCAATCTCGAGCAGGCGGTGTTCGGTAAACAGCCGGCCGTCTCCGTCCACGGCATCACCGATGCCGTCCGTGAACGCGATCAGCGTGTCCCCTTGCGACACGGAAATCGAGCGCTGTCCGAAGGTGGCGCGGTGGCTCAACCCGAGCACAGTGCCGGTGCGTTCCAGGCGGCAGACCTGGCCGGTATCCGCGCGAATGAGCAGCGCGGCCTCGTGGCCCGCGTTCGCATACGTCAACTGGCGGCGCGTCGGGTCCACCTGCGCCAGAAAGATGGTGGCATAAGCTTCATTGAGTGACGTTTCCCACATCATGCGGTTCAGTTCGCTGACAATCGTGGCCGGACGCATCGAGCGGCCCGCAAATCCCCGAACGCCGCATTGCAGCCTCGCCTTCCACACTGCTCCCTCTGCGCCGGCGCCACAGACCGAGCCAATCACAGCCCCCAGTTCCGAAGCGGAGAGCGAAAGAAAGTCGAAAAAATCTCCACCTTCGCTGCCATCCGGTTCCGAGTCCCCGAAGTAGTCGACATTCTGGATCCACGCTTTGCGGAACGGGAGCACCTGTGTCTCCAGTCCGCTCTCTCGTTGCAACCCTCTATTATTGGAAAACCCGCTTACAGGCAAGGAATACAGTTGACGAGTGTTTCGCATACCAGGTATGACGCGCAAGCCGGCGTTTTCGAACCGCCTGGTACGCACTCGCAATGTAAAAAATGATTAATGCTCTTCACGGCGCAGACCAAGGCTTCGCATCTTCTTATGGAGATTCGTTCGTTCCATCCCCAGGGCGCGCGCTGCCGCCGAAACATTCCACTGCGCCTGCTCGAGCGCGCGCAAGACATGGTCGCGTTCGGCCGATTCACGCGCCTCCTGAAGCGTCGACTTGACGCCGCCGTTGCTCGCCGCCAGACGGATCTCGATGGGCACGGCGCTAGAGCCGATTTGATCGCCCGGCGTGAGGATGGCCATGCGCTCCACCGCGTTGCGCAGTTCGCGCGCGTTGCCGGGCCAGTGGTATTCCTCGAGTAGCGATACTGCTTCGTTGTCCAGACATTTGGCGCGAAAGTTGTTACGGCGGCAGAATTCCGCGAGAAAATATTGAGCCAGGCCGCGGATGTCGGCGGGACGCTCGCGCAGCGCGGGCAGCCGGATGGGCACCACGC
Source organism: Bryobacterales bacterium (assembly GCA_020847975.1). Classification (GTDB taxonomy): domain Bacteria; phylum Acidobacteriota; class Terriglobia; order Bryobacterales; family Bryobacteraceae; genus CADEFT01. The sequence continues at coordinate 21,940 of JADLBD010000125.1, forward strand.
ACAGCCGGTAATACAGGTCTTCGCGAAACTTTTCCTTCTGCACCATCTCTTCCAGGTTGCGGTTGGTAGCCGAAACCACACGAACATTGACGCGCAGCGGACGCTCGCCGCCGACGCGATGAAACTCGCTCTCCTGCAACACGCGCAGCAGTTTCGCCTGCGAGGAAGGATGCAGATCGCCCACCTCGTCGAGGAACAGCGTTCCCCCGTCGGCAAGTTCAAACTTGCCCCGCCGCGCGGCCGTAGCGCCCGTGAAGGAGCCCTTCTCGTGACCGAACAGTTCGCTCTCGATGAGTTCCGTCGGAATCGCGGCGCAGTTCACTTTGACAAACGGTCCCGCGGCGAACGGGCTTTCGCGGTGAATGTGGGCGGCGAGGAGTTCCTTGCCGGTTCCGGACTCGCCGATCAGCAGGACGCGGGCATCCGAACGCGCCGCCAGCGTGGCCTGCTCGACGGCGTTACGGAAGGCCGGCGAATCGCCGATCATGCACGGGCCCTCGCCCACCATCTCTTTCAGCGCTTCGTTTTCTCTGCGCAGAGAACTCTGCTCCAAGGCGCGCCTCGCGGCCAGAAGCACACGGTCGCGCGCGAGCGGCTTTTCCAGGAAATCGTAGGCGCCGATCCGCACGGCCTCGACCGCGTCCGCGATGGTTCCATGGCCGCTGATCATGATGACCGGCGTCGCGCCGCCGTCCGCGCGCACGCGGCGCAGCAGATCGATTCCATTGCCGTCCGGCAGCCGCACATCGAGCAGGTAGAGATCCACGCGGCTGCCGCGCGCGCCGAATTCGGCGGCGCTGCGGCACACGTCCACGTCGTAGCCTTCGCCTTCCAGAATCCACTTCAGAGACCGGCCGATGTTTTCTTCATCGTCGACAATCAGGATTCGCTTTGTGCCCATGTTTCTTCCGTAACGGATTCCATCTCCCGCTCCACTCGCGGCGCTGCCTCGCGCAGCGTCACGCGAAATGCTGCTCCGCCCAGTTCGCCGTCAATCATTTCGATATCCCCGCCCGAGAGCAATGCGCTCTTCCTCGCAATCGAGAGCCCCAGGCCCATGCCGGATTTCTTGAAGGAAATGGTGGGCTGGAACAAAGTCTCGCGGGCGTGTAGGCTCAGGCCCGGTCCCGAGTCGTGTACCTCGAGGACCACCTTGCCCGCTTCTCCTCCGGTGATGGCCAGCACGACACCGCCCGCTCCGGCCGCCTCGGCGGCGTTCTCCAGCAGATTGGTGAGGATGCCGCGCACCAGGTCCTCATCTCCCTGCGCGCGCGGATTTCTGCTCGAGAGCCGGAGATTGTAGATCACCTCCGGATGCGCATTGCGCAGGAAGCCCGTTCTCTCCTCGATCACACCGTTGACGTCGATATCCGCGAGATGAACGGGCGGTTCCGCCGCGAGTTCGCTGAAGGCGCGCACGCGGCGCTCCAGCCGGTTCACTTCGTCCACAATGATGCCTGCCGCCTGGTCGAAAAATGCCTTGTCCGTTCCGCTTCGCTGCCGCGCGGCCATCTCCTCCACGGTCAGGCGAATCGGCGTGAGCGAGTTCTTCACCTCATGCGCCATCTTGCGCCCGAGCGCCTGCCAGCTTGAAAGGCGCGTCAGAAGGATCAGCCGTTCCCGGCTCTGTTGCAGTTGCTCCGCCATATCGTTGAACGCGGTCAAGGCGGCGCCAATCTCGTCCCTGCGCTCGGCCTCGACGCGCACGCTCATGTCGCCCGCGGCGAAACGCTGGAGAGCGTCCGTCAGCTTTTGTACGGGGCGCGATATGCGGTAGGCGAAAAAGAGCACAATCACCACCGTCAACACGCCGCCCGAAGCGGCCACCAGCAGCAGCGTATAGCGGAACGCCCGCGGGAAGTCGCGGCTGCGCGAGAGATCCACCCTGCCGCGCGCCGCCGTGTATAACTCTCCTACCTTCTCCATGCGAACCGAACCCAGAGGGCGCGTGTAGCGCCATACGCCGTCGTCGCGCCTCACCAGGTATTCAATGCGGCTGCCCCCTTCACCCCCCAGTTGAAACCGCTCCCGGTCTTTGCTCTCCCAGAATGCCTTCACCTCCGCCGGCCACGAAGCGCTATGCGCGGCGGAAAGCTTCTCCGGCTTGCTGCGCCCGGCTTCGGCGTCGGCCCGCAGAATTTCGCGGGATTGCTGATAGTATTCCCGGCCCGTGCTCCGCAGCGCGTTCGACAGTTCATCGATCTCGCGCGTCGTCGATAGCGAAAGGCTCCGCTCCAGCAGCGAGGCGGTCACCCACAATGCGATAGACAGCGGCGCAAGCGTGGCCACGAGAAATGCGAGCAGCAGGCGGTTTCGCAGGCGGTTCATTCCGTCATTGGCCCCTGGCGCCGCTCAGCCTGATGTCGCTCAGCCGCAGCGGACCCTCCTGCAAACTCCATTTGGCCTGCTGCGGCCGCGCTGGCCGGCTGAAGATTTCCAGCAGGGCGGTGAGGCTGATTCCAGGTTCGCCGAGCACCGGCGGGTTATTGCGCACATCGGCGGCCCGGATCTCGAGTTGCACGGTCACAGGACGGTCCGGCGAAAGCCCCTCCGTCGAAAGGGCGAGATTCTCGATGCACCAGGATTCGGCTTCCTCGCGCGGCAGATTGGATTGCTCTTTGCGCTGCTCCAGCCGGGTCACGGCATACTTCTCTTCCCACAAATCGTAGCTGATCACGAAGCGCTCCACCACCCGGCGCAGCGCCACGCCGCCCGCGGCGAGGCTCAGGTGGAAGTCAAAAGAGACGGCGCGGCCGTTGCGCAGATTCTCCAGCGGCTTGCCCGCGAGAAAATGGAGTTTCGGAGCTTTGATTCTTAAATTCCTGCCGTCCCATGCCGCTTTGATCTCCTGCCCGCGCACCAGCGGCGACACCACCAGCGCCACCGCCGAGGCGGCCCACCACGCGTATCGCCTGCCTGAGCCGGATATCAAAAATTCATCCCCACGATGAAAATGGGTTCCATCCGTCCTTCCCGCAACGGAAACGCCACCAGAAACGATAGGCTGTCTCTCTTTTGACCCGTGGTGAGCCCGCCGGCAAGCGAGTGGCGCACCTTGGTTGCGCCGCCCCTGTCGTAGACCACTCCGGTGTCGTAAACCACGCGTACCCACCGGTGCCGGTAGTCCACTGAGCCGTGGGCCATGCGGTTTCCCCCTAGCGGGTCGATGTCGTATTTGTTATAGCCGCGAAGTGTCGTGCTGTTGCCCAGCAGGAAGCGCTCGAAAAGCGGCGCTTGCCCGTTCAGCCACCCGGCAAGAAACGTGGCCGTGATCGCATCCCGGCCTCTGCGGAACCCGTACTCCAGGTTCACGAACTGCCGTGTGTAGCTATAGTCGCTTCCCAGACCTTTGGTGGCCGCGCGCAGGGAATACCCTGCCTCCACCATGTGCTTGCCGGATGCCGATAGATCCCACTCGTGATTCAGGCGCAGAGAAGTAATCAGCGCTTGGGACCTCTCGAACCGCGCGGCCGGAAACTGTGTTTGGAATCGCTGCACGCTGAAGCCCCCGCTCCAGGTCACGCCCGGCAGAAACTCCACCCGCACGTCGGGCTGAATGTGAAGCCGCGTGCGATAGATTTCGGGCACGTTGCCCGTCCCTCCCGCCAGCTGGCGCGCCAGCGCCTCGAGGGTGGCCCCGTTCCACTGGGAGCGAAAACTCTCCACGACGAAACCGCCGCGAAACCGGCCCCCGGCCAGCGTCCGCTGGTAGCCCCCACGGATGCCCGAGTACCTTTCCAATAGCTCGTCGTTATCGGTCAGAATCCCGAACGAAAGCCGGTTGCCGCCGTGCTCGATTGCCCCGTCGGCGCCGAACGTGAAGTTCTCCTTCGAGTGGTACACCAGCCGCGGCAGCACGACGTCCTTTTCCCGTTTGGCGCGCACTACGTCCACGATCAACCGGATGCTTTCCGGGTTTGTCCCCTTGGCGATTCGTTGCACCACGCGGTAGCCGGATAGTTCTCTTCGAATGCGCCGGACAATTTTGTCCACCGTCTCCTGGTTGAATTTTTCGCCGACCAGCTTTCTCAGGTCCAGCTTGAGCGAATCGCTCAGCCTGGCTTCGGCGCGCGGCGAGATTTCGATGCTCTCCACCGTGTAACGGGAGTTGACGTTTACGGCCGGTTCCTGGTTGCAGGCTGCCGGGAGAACCGAAAGGGCGAGCCAGGCGATGAAGTGTGCCACGCGCATACGCACACCATCACAGCAACCGGAATGCCAATGTCTATGTGGCTGTAACTAAATGGATTATGAAATCGAAACGCGTGGCTGTGGATTCACACCTGTCGCTCTCCGCTGGTACTCCCGTCGCAAACTGCTGATACCTGATACCTAAGTAGCCGCAAGCTCAGCCTTCAGCGTGCGGAGTCGACCCGTCGAACGAAACGCATGTTCTCAACGGGCGGGTGTCAGAGTGATGCGCTCCTCGCTGGCCGCTTCCACTGCTTTCCGCGAATACGGCATCGGATGATACCGCCCTGCCGCCCAATCCTCGAGCAGGTCCCGGTAATGCTTGCTGTCCGGATTGCCGGATTCGCCCGGCACGTTGGTCATCATCGAGCGGTCCCAATCCGAGACATCGATGATCTCGCGGTAGGAAGGGCCGTTGGCCTGATGAAAGTCCGGTCCGCTGGCGGCGTTGACCGTATTGCCGTCGCCCGGGCGGGGGAGCGGGCCCAGGTTGAATTGCGAAGCATATTGTTCCGGCACGCGCAGGGCATGCTGGAAGCGGAGAGTGTGGAGCTTACCCCATTGCCACTGCGAGTGGTCCTTGCCGAGGCGTTTTTCGAGTTCGGCCACGGTGCGGTCATAGGAAAGCCGCAGCGCGCGGTCCGTGGTTTCCTTCTCGAGCAGCCCCAGCGTGGTGCCGATTTCCATGCGCGCCGACAAGGGAGAGTGCACGAGAAATTCCGGCAGTCGCGTCATCCACATATTGAAGATGGTTGCCTCCACAGAATCCACCGCAATCCGCGCATCCCAGGCGAGCATCCGGTCGTAGACCTGCTTCATGGGCGGCGTCGCCGTGGCGGCGTGCTTGCGCAGGATCTGCTGGAACTGCTTTGCCGCCGCGTTCGTTACGTCCTGCTGCATGCCGATGAAATCCGCGATGGAGAATTTCTTGTCCCCAGCCAGCATCTCCGCCACGCGCCGGTAACGGTACGGTTGCGCCCATTCATAGCCCAGTTCCTGCTGATAGCCCTTTGGCAGGATGTTGTGGTTCGCCGTGGCGATCCAATGGCGCGGCGGGTTGTATTCCTGCGGATGTTGCGAAATTGGCAGGAACCCCTGCCACTCATAGCGCCCGCTGTCTCCCGGCGCCGGGAACAGACCGTGCCAGTTCTTGCGTATGGGAGCCTGTCCGCTGGCGATCCAACCGATGTTGCCGGCGCGGTCCGCATACACGATGTTCTCCGAGGGGACCATATAGGTGGCAATGCCTTTGAGAAACTGCTGCCAGTTCTTCGCGCGGGCGATGGATAGCGCGCCCAGATATCCCGCTCCACCGGGTTCGGCGCCCACCCACTTCAGGGCGTAGGCGCGCTGCTTGGCCCAATCCTCGTAAATCACCGGGCCGTGGATGGTGTACCGCAACTCCACCGTTTCGTCGGGACGGCCCTTGACGGCCACCTTCTCGCGCTCGATCTCCATCTTCTTCCACTGGCCTTTGTACATATACTCATCGGCGTTTCCGGGGTTGAGCTTTTCGACATACAAATCCACCTGGTCGATGCCGACGATGGTGAATCCGAAAGCGATGTCCTCGTTGTGCCCCAACGCGATTCCCGGCAGCGCCGGCTCTCCCGCGCCGAACGCATTCCATCCGGGACCGACCAGGTGGACCGTCTTGCGCAGCGACGGAATGTTGATCGGCCGGTGCGGATCGTTCGCCAGCAGCGGCTTGCCCGTCACGGTGCGGGTTCCGTCCACCACCCAGTTGTTGCTGCCCTGATCGACATCGATGCGCGTGCTGCCGATGGTTGCGTTGTAATCGCGGAGGATCTGCGCCTCGATGGCCTTGAGATCGAGCCCGGCGGGAGGCTGCAGGTGAATGAACGGATCCGGCGGCCGCACCTTCTCGACGAGCGCCGCTCCATAGTCGCGGACATCCATGGCCCGCTCCACCTCGCGCGTCAGGTTGCGGGTCATCAGCAGCCCCGCGACGCGCGCCACGCAGTCCTCCGGAGCCCACTTGCCCGGAGCGTAGGCGGCTAGCCGGAATTCGATCGGGTATTTTCCGTGCAGGCTGTCGATGTAGGCATTCACTCCCCGCACGAAGGCCGCGACAATCTGCTTGGCGTCGGGCGAGTAGGTGGTCCACTCCTTGTTCCAATCGCCGCGGAACCGGACGAGACGTGCGATGCGGTCGCGCGGGATGGCGGCGGGACCTACGATTTCCGCCAGTTTTCCCGTATTCACCCGCCGCCAGAGGTCGAGTTGGAAAAGCCGGTCGCGAGCCGCGATGTAGCCTTGCGCGAAAAAGAGGTCGTCAGTGGTCTTCGCGTAGATGTGCGGAACGCCCCACCTGTCGCGCAGAATCTCCACCGGCTGTTGCAGGCCGGGCAGCGCAACGTTCTCCGCACCCGCGAGGGCGGCGAGCAGAGGCATCAGGCAGAGGAAGCGAGGGGTACGGCGCATGATGGGCAATTGTATCCCATGTCAGTGGGGCTGCTGTTCATCCGGCGCGAGTCCCACGGTGCTGGTGGGCGCGCGGGGTAAGAACGAACCGCTTCATCTCTGGACGTGCTTCCGTCGAGCGCTGCTGCGCTTCCGAATCGCATCGAACGCTGACTCCCCATCAACGAACTGGCCGCGATCAGCCTGTTCGCCGCCAATCGCAATCTCCCTGCCGATCTTGAGGAGGTCGGCAACAAATTCGTCGAGCACGGGACCGAGATGGACATTCATACAATGAACATAACAAGAGTAACAACGGACTGGCTCGTCCGCTATCTATCCGGCTCGGTCAAGGCAGCAGCGAGCAGCACGATCTGCTTGGCGCCAATACGGGCGGAATCGATGTCGGCCCACTCGCCGAGTGTATGTTGGCCTTCGCCGCGGGCGCGCCCGGTCGAGATCGAAGGAATGCTATTCACCACGCCGGCATTGGCGTCCGTGGAACCGTCCGGGTCAGCCTCGTGACCCTTGGGCAGTTCGAAGTTCAGGTAGCGCAGAACGTCCACCGCAGTCTGCACGATGGGATGCCGGCGGCGGTCAGTGAGATCTTCGGGACGGCCGCCGGCTGCCGACCTCATGATCCACTCTCTGGTGAAGGTGACTCTCTGTGCCTGGGCGGCTTGCTCACACTTGGAGACCATGGCATCGTCGAGGGAGCCGAGCAGTTCCTTGTCAACTGTCCGCAGATCGACGGTGAAGGTCACCTCGCGGGGAACGGCGTTGACCACTTCACCCGCGCTCATCATGCCGCCGGCATTGTAAACAGCCTGCACCGGTGCGCCCGGCTCCGGGAGCGGAATGGTGTAGATGTCCGTAATGCATTGAGCGGCGGCACGAACAGGATTGGGAACTCCGCGCGAACGGTTCGTGTGCGCGCCTGGAGCAGTGAACTTCATGCGTGACCAGTAGACGCCCAACGCGCCATACCGCACGGGGCCGAGACTGCCGTCAAGCGCGACCAGCATGTCGGCGGCTCCCTTGTTTCGTTCGAGCCAGGCGTACATGCCCTTCAGTCCGGCCTCCTCCTGAACGGTGGCCAGAAAAACGACGTCGCCGCGGGTCCGGACGTTTGCGGCCTGGAGGGCACGCAGTGCCTGCAGCAGGTTGGCGACGGAAGCGCTGTTGTCGCCGACGCCGGGCGCGTGGAGGGTGCCGTCCGGTTTCTTCGTCACGCGGACATCGATCGAGCGTGGAAAGACGGTATCCATGTGAGCCGCGAAGACCAGCGTCGGGCCGCCTCCGGTTCCTTTCCGGCGAGCGACGACATTGCCGCTGGGGTCGATGGCGGGCTGCAGACCGGCTTTTTCGAATTCGGCTTTCACGTAGGCGGCGCGCTCGGATTCCTGCCCCGAAGGCGCGGGAATTTCGGTGATGTGAATCCATTCCTTCACCTGTTGTTCGAAATGGGCATCGATGAAGGCGATTGCCTGCTTTACGTCGTCACGCTCCGGCAAGGCAGGCGAGAATTTACTCGGATAAGTGGTTTGCGCGGCGAGGCTGACGGCGAGCAGGAACGAGGCAATCCCAGGATGGCACATTGTTGGCATGCTAACACACGCAAGAATGATCCTTGCCGGTGCTACAATGCAACCCTATATATGCAAAGCGGGCACACCCGGCGGCAAATCCTCGAACTGGTCCTGGCAAGCCACGCCGCGGCCATCGCCTCCGCCCAGCAGCATGCGCATCAGGCCGTCGCCGCCGGGGGAACGCCCAAACTCGTGTCGCTCTCCACTGAGGACGCCGCCGAAGTGGAAGCGCTCGCCTCGCTCATCATCCCATCCGGCGCAACGCCCGGGGCGCGCGAAGCCGGCGTCGTGTACTTCATCGACAAAGCGCTGGCCACCTTCGACCAGGATAAACGCGAGGCCTACCGGCAGGGCCTGCGGATGGTGCGGGACCGGCGGCTCGAAATGTTTCCACAATCCACCAGCCTGGCTGCCCTGCCGCCTGCCGGCCAACTGCGCTTCGCCCGCGCCATCGAAACCACGGAATTCTTCGAAATGCTGCGCGTGCACACCATCATCGGCTTCCTCGCCCCTCCCGAGTACGGTGGAAACCGCAACCGCGCCGGCTGGGCGCTGATCGGATTCGAGGGCTAGCATGACGAAATACCGTCCCTCGGATACAGTGGATTTCGTCGTTATCGGCAGCGGCGCGGCGGGCGGCGTGATGGCGAAGGAACTCTCCACTGCCGGATTCCGCGTGGTGGTGCTGGAACAGGGCCCTTACCTGCGCGAAAGAGACTTCGGCCACGACGAGGTCAAGTATGTCCGGCAGAGCGTTCTGCTGAACGACTGGAAACGCCAGCCCAACACGTTCCGAACCACCGAGGCGGAGGAAGCCGTACACCAGCCGGCTATCTTCTACGGCCAGCAGGTGGGCGGCGGCACCGTGCATTACACGGCCAACTTCTGGCGCTTTCATGAGGTGGATTTCGAAGAGCGCACCCGCTGGGGCAGTGTCGCCGGCGCCGCGCTCGAGGACTGGCCCATCCGCTACGCCGATCTCGAGCCTTATTACACGAAAGCCGAACAGGAGCTCGGCGTCTCCGGGCTTGCCGGATCGAATCCCTTCGATGCTCGCCGTTCGGCGCCCTACCCGCTGCCACCGCTTCCTGTAAAGGCGTCGGGGAAGATCTTCGAGGCGGCGACGAAGAAACTCGGCCTGCATCCGTTCCCCGCTCCGATGTCGATCCTCTCGCAGCCCTACCGCGGCCGCGCGGCGTGCGTGCAGTGTCCTTACTGCAAGGGATTCGGCTGCGAAGTCCGCGCGAAATCGAGTTCGCTCGCCACCGTCATCCCCATGGCGGAGCAGACGGGACGCTGCGAGATTCGCACCGGCTGCCGCGTTCGAAAAATCGAATTGGGCAAGAACGACCGCGTCGCCGGAGCCGTTTATTTCGATCCGCGCGGCAAGCAGGTGCTGCAAAAAGCCCGCGCCGTGGTGCTCTGCGCCAATGGAGCCGAGTCGCCGCGTCTTCTTCTGCTCTCCAGGTCGAATCGCTTCCCGCAGGGTCTCGCCAATTCGAGCGGCATGGTGGGCCGGTGTTTCATGGTGGATACGGGCGTCAGCGCGCAAGGTCTGTTCGAGCAGGAATTGCGCGACTACCGCGGCGTAAACGTGTCGCGCGTGATCCACGATTACTACGATTCCGATCCGCGACGCGGCTTCTATGGAGGCGGCGGCATCGATGCGCGCTTTGACTGGCTGCCGATTCAATTCGCGCTCGGCGGGCTGCCCCACGATATACCGAAGTGGGGCGAAGAATTCAAATCGGCGCTCGCGCACTACTATCCGCACACCATGCGGCTACTCGCGCACTCCACCTGCCTGCCTGTGGAAACCAACAGCATCAGCCTCGATCCGAAGCTGAAAGATGCCTGGGGACTCCCCGCCCTCCGCATGACGTTCAAAAACCACCCCGACGACCTGAGCGTCCTGCGCTTCTTACAGGCCCGCTGCAAGGAGATCCTCGAAGCCTGCGGCGCGAAGAAGATCTGGTCGGACCCGGTGAAGGATTTCACGATCACCGGGCACCTGATGGGGACATGCCGCATGGGCAATGATCCGAAAAAATCCGTGGTCGATCGCAATCATCGCGCGCACGAGTTGAAGAACCTGTTCGTCGTGGACGGCAGCAGTTTCGTCACCTCGGCGCGGCAGCAGCCGACGTGCACCATCCACACGCTTGCCTATCGCGCCGCGGATGGCATCATCCAGTCGGCAAAGCGCGGCGAGTTATAGACCTTCTCAGGGCTTGTCCGCACCCGCCCGGTAGAACTGGTAGGTGAGATTCCACTTCGCTTCCTGCCCGGGCGCGATGTCGTAATCGACGAACGCCTCGGGGCACAGCGTAGTCTTGACCGACCACAGGTAAACGCGGGAGAGCGCCTTGTCTCCCGTGACGCGCACGCCCGCTCCGGTTTTGCGGTTCTCCACCGTGATATCGAAGTCGCGCGCCGAATCGCCGAAGCCCTGGATGGCGGTGCTGGCCACATCCCCGTTGCCGAGCACTTTCGTGTACTCGATCCGCTGCCCGCGCGCTTCGGCCAGTGGCGATTGGAAGCGCACGCCCTGGAGTTCGAACGGGAAGCCGATGTGGAAATCCGGCCCCACAGGCTGGTGGTCAATGACGAAGAAATTGTGGTTGTACACGTTGCCGCGAATCGCCTTTGTTCCCGTGTTGCGAAGCGTGTGCTCCAGCGTCATCTTCGGCTCGCCCTCGAGCAGTCGCACGGTCTTCCGGTAAGTGTACGCATATCCGGTAGCCGGGTCGCGAAGTTCCTGCGTGAACTCGATCCAGTCCGCGCCCTTCTTCACGCTCCACTTGCCGGAGTCCACGATCTCGTAACGGCGGAACGCGTCATAGCGCGGCTCTTCGGGTTTGCGCAGGACGCCGACGCCGATCTTGACGAACGTGCCGCCGGGTTTGGCTTCGGCATAGCCCGGCGCGGAGCGTTCGCTATTGCCGAACTCCTCGGCGGGTCCGCTCACGGCGCTGATGGGCCCCGCGTATACGCCGTTCTTCAAATCGACATCACGGATATTCGGATCGAATTTTTCATAGAAGGGCTCGAAGTACACGTGGCCCTGGCTTTCGAGGTGGAAGATGATGCCGGACCAGTCAAACCGCGTCCCGCGATAGTATCCCTTCTTGGCATCGGGCAGGTTCAGGGTGGCTTTCACCAGGCCGTTCGAGATTTGGGCCTGGGGATAGTCAGCAGCGCTCAGGGTAGCCGCCATGGCAAACACAACCAGTCTTTTCACAAATGAATCCTCTCAGTATCCCGGCACGCCTGCGCGCCGGTAGGCCGCCCGGACACGTCCCAATTCTTCTTCCGCCTCGAGCAAACCCAGAGACCGCACCATCTGCCGCACAGGCGTGTGTGGATCGTTGGACCAGAAGATGCCGCAGTCCTCATCCTCGTAGTAGCGGAATCCAACCCTGTCGCCGAACGCCTCACGCATCGCGCGGCCGTTCTTCAGCTTCGAACTCCAAGGCAGGATGGCGTAGCTCAGGTCGATTTCCTGAACGAGAATTTCCTTGGGCGGCCGGATCTGCGCCACAATCTTTCCCGTGGGTTCGAAGAGGGAAGCATTGTTGCGCCACGTGCTCGATACGATATAGCAGCGTTGCTCCCGCGCGCGCGCCGCCGGTTGCGAGGTCTGCGGCGATTGTGTCGGCCAGGCGATGAGTTCCGCTCCCTTGCCGGCCAGCGTCTGCCAGCCGTTGTCAAATTCCATGTCGTAGCAGATCTGGATGCCCAATTTTCCGAAATCGCAATCGAACACCGGAAGTTCCTTGCCCGGAGTCGCGCCGCCCTCCATCGTCTTGCCGTCGGCGGCAACTACGAGGTGCATTTTGCGGTAAGTGCCGATCACCTCTCCTTTGCGGCCCACCAGCATGGCGGCATTCGAGCACTGCTTGGCGTCGAACGATTCGCGCAGGTAAGTGGGCACGACAATGTAACAGTGGTGCCGCTGCGCCAGGCGCGTGAAGCGGTCGCTGACAGGCCCTTCGAACGGCACGGAATGCGCCGGCGCGTCGTTATCCGCCTCCCCGGTGATGCTGGTTTCGGGGAGGATCGCGAGATCCACCCCGCGCCCATACTTGCTCTTCGATTCCTCCGCCATGCGATCGACATCGCCGGCGAGTTGATCGAGGCGCTTTTCGAGTCCCGGGTATTTTTCCCAATACGCCTGCATCACCGTGCCCACAATCACCTTGCGCGGCGGCAGCGCGGACGCGCTGCGGGGAACGGCGCGCGGTTCAGGCAGCGCCTGCGCCGCGGCCGCGGCGCCAAAACCGGCGAGCATCGATCTTCGTTTCACCATGCGGCCCTCCTTTCTTATTGCCCGAAATCGTACAGCGCGGTGGCGGTCCGCACCCAGATGTGGCCATCGGCGATGGCCGGCGTGGCGAACACCTCCTCACCGAACTCGCCCGTGGCCGCAATGCCCCAATCCCCGCCCGCCTCCACTACGCTGACGTCTCCGTTGCGGCTGATGAGATACACCTTTCCGTCCCCCGCAACCGGCGAGGCATAGTATTCATCGAGCGCGTGCGGAAGCCGCCCCTGCTTCAGCAGACGGCCCGTGGCGGGGTCCAGCGTTTGCAGAATGCCGCCGTTGCGAATCAGGTAAAGTACGTCGCGATACAGCAGGACGCCGGGAACATCCGGCAGCGACTTCCGGTACTTCCACAACACATGCGTCGCGGTGACATCGCCCTTCCCGCCAAGCCGGATGGCCATTGCCGAGTTGGTCGAAGTCCGGCGCATCCGGTAATACTCCCAGTCCTTCTTGTCGAGCAGGCCGTCCTTGTTCCGGTCCTGCATGTCCCACGTGCCCGGATGCCAGTTCTTCGGCGTCTCCGCCTTGGACAGCTTGCCGTCGTGGTCCTTGTCGTAGTCGCGGATCATCTCTTCGAATGCAGGCAGTTCCATGTGCTCGCTCGGCTCCCCGCCCGGAGCCCAGCCATTGAAGTAGAGCGTGCTCCCTCCGATCACCGGCACAGACTTCACCTGGTAGGTGAGTCCGCGCACCCGCCACAACTCCGCACCCCCCGTCACGTCATAGCTCACCATCTGATATGAGCCCGGGACGATGACTTCGGTGGCGCCGCTGTCTGTGCGATGGACGATGGGAGTGGAAAAACTATGCACCATCTCCGGCCGTTCTGTTTTCCACGCCTGCTTCCCCGTGTTCTGATCCACGGCGATGAGAAACGCGCCGATATCCTGATCGCAAATCATCAGCACCTTCCCCTCGGCGAGAACAGGCGACGCGCCCATGCCGTGGAAATTGGTGAACGGGCCGAGCGGTACGCGCCATCTCTCCTGCCCATCGCCGGTGTAGCTCACCAGGCCGTAACCGGCGAAGAAAACGTACACACTGCGGCCGTCGCTCACTGCGCTCGGCGCGGCAGGGTCATTCAGCTTGTTGCGCTTCTCTTCCCGATTCCCCGGCGCTTCCTTGCGCCACAGCTCACGCCCGGTCTTGCGGTCGAAAGCCATCGTCAGCAGTTTCCCGCTTTCGTGGCCGGTGAGGAAGATCCGGTCGGCGATCACCACCGGAGAGGATTTGCCCATCGGGACCGGCGTCTTCCAGACGAATTTCTTCCCGGAGCCGATCTCGCGCGGTAGCGGCTTGTCATCGGCGACGCCCGAGCCGTTGGGACCGCGGAAGCGCGTCCATTCGCCGCCCGGAGCGGCTTGCGCCAGAAGCAACAGGAGCGGGATACGGCGAATCATTTCCATGCAGCATATCGCAAGCCATCACTGCGCGGAGCGGTTGTATTTCTTCAGAACCTCCTTCAACCGGTCATGCGGCAGCGCGTAAACCCTGTTGCCGCCGTTCCCCGTCATGGTCTCGGCTCCAATCATGGCATTGAGGATCGCTTCTTCCGTCGCCTGCACGGTGGCCTCGAAGACCGGGTTCAACGCATCGTTCGGCATCATCCGCACGCCCACCGGAGCAGCAGCCGCGGCCGCGCCGCCATTGGCCGTCGAGAACGCGATAAAGATATCGCCCGATCCGTTGCCCGAAGTCGATCCCGTGCGCGCCAGCCCCATGGTGGCGCGCCGCGCCAGACGTTTCGCCTGATGCGGCAGCAGCGGCGCATCCGTAGCCACTACGATGATGATGGACCCCACGTCTTCCGGATAGGCCGCCTGCCGTGAAGCCACCGGGAGCGCCGCGGCGAGTTCTTCCCCGATCGGCAATCCACCGACACGCAGTTGCCGTCTGCTCCCGCAGTTGCACTGCACCAGCACCCCCACTGTGTAGCCGCCTTCCGCTGCTGTCAACTTCCGTGACGACGTACCGATGCCGCCCTTGAACCCGTAGCACACCATCCCCGTGCCGCCGCCCACATTCCCCTCGGCCACGGAACCGGAGGAAGCCGCCTCGAGCGCGGCCTCCACATCCGGCGGCTTCACGTGAAATCCGTTGATGTCGTTGAGGCGCCCGTCGTACGTTTCCGCCACGATGGGGTACGTGTAGAAACCGAACGGCAACACGTTCGTGCCGGGCTTGCGCCCCTTCTTCACCAGCCATCCGAGAAACGCGTCGCGCACCACTCCCACGCTGTGCGTGTTCGTGATCAGCACCGGCCCATCGAGGAACCCCGATTCCTCCAGCCAGTGCGTGCCCGTCATGTCGCCATTGCCGTTCTGCGAAAAGAAACCGCCGAAGACCGGATCGGAGGATTGCTTCCCTCGCGGCCACACCGCCGTGACGCCGGTCCGCACGGAGTCGCCTTCGATCAGCGTCTTGTGTCCCACCTCGACTCCCGCCACATCGACAATGGCGTTGAGGGGCCCGGGTGTCCCCTCGAGCATCACCCCAAGATCCCGTGCGCGGGGCTTCGTCTGCGCACCGGCGGAAACCGCAACCAGAAGAATGAACGCGAACCTCATCGAGTGCCGCATGCGATCAAGTCTACCCTGCCCCGCCGCTGGTCGTCCGTGACCTCAACCACGCGCTTCCGCAAGTGTCGCCCTCTCTCCTGCTCCACCGCCTCGTCATGACCCCTCCCCCTCCCCCGGCTGCACATCCCGAGGAGTCCGGTCACGCTCTTTCGTTGTTGCGCTCGTGCCGCCTATGTTCTCTTGGTGGTTGAGGGTTGGCGAACTCGTGCAACCGGATGTCGTGTCCGAAAGCGTGGTTCTTGGTACTTCCCGAGGATCGGGTACTGTGTTGCGTACCAATAGAACAGCCGATAGCTGGCAAGAGTTTCCACAGGCAGATCCATCGCCACCAAAACTCATGAAGAACTCATCAACGAACAAGTGGTGGCAAAGGCTTAATACGCCGCTGTCGCCGCCGCCGCAGGTGGCAGCAGATCACGGATGAACTGAGCAGTGGGCGACTCAGAGGCGCACGGCAGTGAGAGAAGAAACGAAACGTCTGCGTCCTCAAGAGCGCAATTCGAAAATGATCGAAGAAGGAGAGACCAATGGCCTTCCAAACAACCTGTCCAAACTGCCGAGGTGATCTCGGCAGCAATTCATCCTTTTGTGGGCATTGCGGTGCCAACATGACAGAGAGAAATTTAGAAAACCCACTGGGCGCTCTATCGAAAAGCCAAAGTCCGGCGGGGGCGGCAGGCGTTCCGATGATAGAACATCATGGAAAGCTGGATCGCATCGTATTTGCGGCTTTCCGCCTTGGCAAATCCATAGCTGTCGTGATGACTCTCCTGTTTTTCTTGGTGTTCCTTGCGGCTGGCGTCACACTTACACTCACAACACGATCCTCATTTCAGACGCCACAGTTTGAAGCTACGCATCCGAACGGAGTAAGTGCCACGGGTGAACTGAAGACGGACACTTCTGGCATCAGGGATCGGCAAGATGTTGAACGGCGATGGGGCGACAGGCTGAGAAAGATTTTGGAGAATTATAGTCTCGACGCAAAGGGCTATGATATCTTGCTTAGTTGGACGATGGCAGTTCCGAAGGACCACCGAGAAGAGTTCGTGAGTGGGATGGAGCGGTTCATGACCGATGGCGTTGCGTTCGCCAAGAGCAACAACAAGCAATCCGACACGTCCGAACTCATTGGAAAGTACAATCGGATGTTTACGGAAGCGCTGGAAGCCGAGTCTGGAGCCAAGACCGAAGCGCAACAGACGAGGCTCATAACGCTGGCGGTGCTCGGCGGCAGCGCCCTTCTATTCTTCGTGTTCCTCATTATCCCTGCCCTCCTTCAGATTGAAAAAAACACCAGAACGATTTCGGCGTGAGTGCCGAAGGAATCTTCCTTGATGAACTGCTCGGCGATTGGGTGCGGGGGTATCTCAGTAGGTGCAGCGTCTTGCACCAAGGCATCATGCGCCGCCTTGGGCTCGTTCCAGCCGAGATCGCTGTCGAGATAATCCACAATACGAAGAGCGGCGGCATCAATGGATCAGTCCATTAAGGGCTGACCTTAAGGCTCTGGGAGACTCCTTCCTACGAAAAATATCTTGCCTAAACGGCTTTAGGCTCAAGCATTTGCATTTTCGTCACCCCCGCTGGCACTCGAAAAATCGCCAGGCCGCGCATTGCGGCCTTTTCATCCACGCCACTGCACGCCCGAAGGGAGCGCGAAACCGTTCACGCCATTTCCAACTTTCTTTTCTCCCTGATTTCAATCACTTCCCTCAAACCTTCCCTGCGAGAACCACTACCCCACGCTACCCTGAAACCGGAAAAGGCCACCGGCCTTCTCCCATAACCCCAGGAGGCTTCTCCCATATGCTTGGCTCTCTTTTCAACAAATCCCGTACCCGCGCCCAAATCAACCGCGAGAACGCGCAGAAATCCACAGGCCCCCAAACCCCCGCCGGCAAAGCCGCTTCCAGCCGCAACGCCCTCAAGGAAGGCTTCTCCGCCTCCTTCGCCATCGTCGCACCCGAAGACCAGCAATGCTACGACGAATTCCTTATCGAACTCCGCGAGGAACTCCAGCCGCAAGGCGTCCAGGAAGAAGACCTCTTTCGGCGTATCAGCCTCGCTTCCTGGAACATCCGCCGCATCGAAAAACTCACCTGCGCCCTCTATGAAGAAACCGGCGCTGACCCGCTCGCTTCCGACGACCCTGCCATCGTCACCAAACTGGAACGCTACACCCGCCATCAGACCCTGAATGAGCGCTCCTACTACCGCGGCATCAAACACCTGCGGTTCCTTCAGGAGTCCCGCCCCTCCACCCCGGAAAGCGCCCCCGTCGAAACCGTGCCGGAACCCGCAACAGAACCAGGCCAGCCACCCTCCGAACCCCTGCAAACCGCGGATTCCAAAAGCGGCAAAACGAAGCCTGCCGAATCCCCGGATTCCCCCCCTCAAAATCAGCCGGCGAACCAACAGATCCCTGACCCTGCCCCCGACGAACCCCGTCCCGTCCCCGGTCCCAACCATCTGTACCTCATCCTCCGATGAAGCCGCCTACCCGGAAGCCCGGTTTGCCTCTCCCCTGTTATCATCTAATCAAGCCTGCACGTAGGATGATCGTTGAAACCCAGACCGTTCAGTTCGCCTCCATCACTCTCGACAGCGGTGCTGTCATCGCTCCCGTGGATGTTGCCTTTGAAACCTATGGCGAGTTGAACTCCGCCAGGTCGAATGCCGTCCTCATCGTTCATGCCTTTACCGGCGATGCGCACGCCGCCGGCATCGGTAAGGAAGACGGCAAGCCCGGTTGGTGGGACAGCATGATCGGCCCCGGCAAAGCCTTCGACACCAATCGCTATTTCGTCCTCTGCGCCAACGTCCTCGGCGGCTGCCGTGGGACCACGGGACCTTCCTCCATCAACCCGGAAACCGGCGCCCCCTACGCCATGAGCTTCCCCATGATCACCATCGGCGACATGGTGCGCCTTCAGAAAATGGTGACCGATCACCTCGGCATCCGGCGCCTCCTCGCCGTCGCCGGCGGCTCCATGGGCGGCATGCAAGTCCTCGAATGGGCCGTGCGCTATCCGGATTCTGTCGCCGCCGCTTTCCCGATTGCCACCACCGCCCGGCACTCCGCGCAGCAGATTGCCTTCAACGAGGTCGGCCGCCAGGCCATCATGGCCGATCCGGATTGGAACGACGGCAACTATTACGGCATCAGGCCGCCCGCTCGCGGACTTTCCGTTGCCCGCATGGTCGGTCACATCACCTACATGAGCGACGACTCGATGAAGGAAAAGTTCGGCCGCCGCTTCCGCAACAAGGGCGCCGCCGCCTTCACCTTCGACGACGAGTTCGAGGTCGAAAGCTACCTCCGCTATCGCGGAAATCAGTTCGTCGATCGCTTCGACGCAAATTCCTACCTCTACATTACGAAGGCGATGGATGTCTTCGATCTCGCGCAGGGATATCCGTCCCTCGGCCAGGCCCTCGAACAGGCTCACTCCCGCTTCCTTGTCATCAGCTTCACCTCCGATTGGCTCTATCCAAGCTACCAGTCGCTCGAAATCGTCAGCGCCCTCCGCAGCCGCAACCGCGATGTGGCCTATTGCGAACTGTCCTCCAACTACGGCCATGACGCCTTCCTCGTCGAGGTCGGCGAGCAGACCGATCTCATCCGCGGCTTCCTCGCGCGCGTCTACAGGGAGGCTGCCTGAGCATGGCCACTGACTCGGCTCCGCTGCCCGCGAGGCGCCTCATCAAAGAGGTGCTCGGCCGCGGCGACTACGCCATCATCGGTGAGATTGTCGAACCGCGTTCCAAGGTGCTCGACCTCGGCTGTGGCGAAGGAGAACTCATCGAGTGGCTCATGGATCACAAGCAGGTCGCCGGTGCCGGAGTCGAGATCTCCCGCGAACGCGTCCAACTCGCCATTGCCCGCGGCGTCTCCGTCTACCAGGGCGACATCGACCAGGGCCTCGCCGATTACCCTGACCAGGCTTTCGATTACGTCATCCTCAGCCAGACCTTGCAGCAAACCCTCAAACCCCTCAAGGTGCTGCGCGAAATGCTCCGCGTCGGACGCCGCATCATTGTGGCTTTCCCCAATTTCGGCCACTGGCGCGTCCGCTGGGCCCACCTCGTCTCCGGCCGCGCCCCACGCACCGGTCTCTTCCCCTACGAGTGGTACGACTCGCCGAACGTCCACTTCCTCACCATCGAGGACTTCGAGACGCTTTGCGTCGAGCAGAATTGGGTCATCGAGCGCCGCTACTTCCTTTCCGGCAACCACCGCGTCAAGTCCATGCCGAACCTCACGGCCGAGGTAGCGGTCTACCTTCTCCGCGCAAAGCAGCCCTGAACCCCCCTTAGGGCTTCGCCGAAGCAGTACAGATTGTCCTGTTCCCGCAGGTGGAGCTTCCCATTCGTGGATGAGAATTCCTTTCATGTCGCGCGAGATATCACGCTCCGATCGCCCACTATCTCTTTTATGAGACTCCTCTGTCTCCTTTTTGTATTGGCTGCCTCTTTGCTGTCCGCCGAAGGCCCCGCCAAAACACCGGCCAAGAAGGCCGTCGCCGCGAATGCCCGGCAGACCCCCTCTCTTTCCGATGCCGATCTCGAGAAGGCCATCCGGGCCCGCTTTGCCGCGTCCAGGATCTCTGCCGACAACTTCCAGGTCAGGGTGCAGTCGGGCGTCGCCATCCTCGAAGGCGCCACAAACGTCATCCAGCGCAAGGGCACAGCTACGCGCCTCGCGAAATTGGCCGGCGCGCGGACCGTCCGGAACGACATCCGCATCTCCGAAGCCGCCCGCCAAAAGGCTGCTCAGCAGTTGACCGGCATCCGGCGCGCCGCCGTCAAAACGGAACAATAAAAAAGTTCTCCGGCCGTGAGGGAAATCTCCCCCGCTTTGCGCATGTGTAATCAGAAGAGCCCAACACGGAGTAGAGGCACTTTCGAAAACAGGATGGAGGGCGGCCGGACATCGCATCTCGGAGGATGCAAATTCCGGCCGCACCCCCGCTGACAAGGGAGCACGGAGGAGGGGCAAGTGAATACACTGTCCGCGCGATGCCTGAAAGGGTTCGTCGACGGTTTCGGAGGAGGAGTCCTCGGCGGTCTGGCATATTGGATGTTTGCCGGTCTGCTCGGGAATGGTGGCTTGCCCTTCCCCATGGTCAAAGTCGCCGCCATCGCGGTCAGCTTTGGCATCTTCGAATCCTGGCGCGTTTCCCGCAAGTTCTTCCCGCTCGAAGCCCGCCCACGATAAAATAGCAGTCCCCCCATTAAGGAGGATTGCATGAATCTGATCAACGGCGCGTTTGCAACTGCCCTGCTTTTTCTCCCCGTACCTTCTCTCTTTGCAGGGCGGTTCGCAATCGCTTCCGGAGCCGCCGACAACCAGGTGTTCCAGCGCGACGCCAGCGGCCGCGCCACCGTTTCCCTCACGGGAACAGCCGCCGGAATCGACGGCCGGACCGTCGAGATCCGCGCCCTCGGCAATAACGGCCCCCTGCCCAACCTCGATTGGCGGGCAGCCGGCAGGATTCAGGGATCGAAGTGGTCGGCCTCCGTCGCTCTGCCCACGGGCGGCCCCTACCGCGTCGAACTGCGCGCTGGCGACGAGGCTCAGGCCCTCACCAATCTGCTGGTGGGAGATCTCTGGGTCCTCGCCGGGCAGTCGAACATGGAAGGCGTCGGCGATCTGGTGAATGTGGAACTTCCCAATGGCCTCGTCCACAGCTTCGATCAGGCGGACCGCTGGGTGTTGGCCGAGGAACCTCTTCACCTCCTGGCAGGCGCCGCGGACCGGGTCCACTGGCGCAAGAACGCCCAAGGGGTGCCCGAGAGGCTCGAGGGAGACAAACTCGCCGCCTACATCGCCGCGCGCAAGAAAGGAGGTGGACTGGGGCTGCCCTTCGCGGTCGAGATAGTCCGGCGAACCGGCGTGCCCGTGGGGTTGCTGCCGTGCGCCCACGGCGGTACTTCCATGGACCAGTGGAGTCCCTCTCTGCGCGATCAGGGTGGCGATTCCCTCTACGGAGCCACCATCCGCCGCGTGAAACTGGCCGGCGGCAAGGTCACCGGAATCCTGTGGTATCAGGGAGAATCAGACGCCAACCCCAAAGCGGCTCCGCAGTTCCAATCTAAGTTTGAAAACCTCGTGGCGGCGTTCCGCGCCGGCCTGGGACAAGCCGAACTCCCCTTCTACTACGTGCAGATCGGGCGGCACGTCAACAACAGCAACGTCAACGAGTGGAACCAGGTGCAGGAGATGCAGCGCCTCGCTCTGCGTACCATCGCCCACTCGGGGATGGTCCCCGCGGTGGATTTCTCTCTCGATGACGGCATCCACGTCGGCACGCAGGACCACAAGCGTCTGGGCCGCCGTCTCGCCAACCTCGCGCTCGGAGGGCGTGGCATCGACCCCTCCTCGGCGAGGGTGGAAGGCAACACGGTACGCGTAGTCTTCTCCGGCGTGAACGGCAGGCTGCAAAGCCGTGGAAGAATCTCCGGCTTCACCATCCATGACGCCTCCGGAGCCGCGGCGCCCGCCATTTTCCGCGCCGATTTCGACCCCGCTGCGCCCGATACCGTCGTCCTCCACATCTCCGGCAAACTGCCGGACGGGGCCACCCTGCACTACGGAGCGGGAAAGGATCCCTACTGCAATGTCGTCGATCAGAAGGATATGGCGATCCCCGTATTCGGGCCTATGCCGATTGCCCGGTAAACCTGCCCGCCGTCATCGAATCCGGACGCGGGCAACCGATGCGCGCACCCTGCCCGGATTGTACCCTCCCCTCGCCACCTCGCGCTGCAATGCCTCGCTTGGCTCATGCAACGGCGTCAGATCGACAAACTTGTGCCAGTCCGACGGCTTCGACGGGTTGTTATCGAGCGAGCCGTACTCGGCTTCCACCGGTCCCAGGTATCCGAAGTAGGTGCACTGTGTGTATCCCTTGTCCCGTAGGATGTCGGCCCCGCGCTTCGCAATCGAAGTCGAGGTCGGCATCTTCAACTCCTTCTGCCGGATGTACTCACGCTGGGCAGGGGAATCCTGCTGATCGACCATTTTCTGCAAGGCAGCCTGGCCCTTGGACAGTTTCTCCTGGTTCTTGGCGATCTCCGCGCTGTTCCATTGCCGGGATAACCAGCCGGTATCCAGTTCGTTGATCTTCGCCTGCGTTGCCTGATTCCTCTGCTTCTGATCGGCGACCGATTGCTGTTGGGCGGTTCTTGTCGCGTCCAGCCACTTCTGGAGATCACGCTGTTTTGGCTCGAGCACTTCCGGCTTGAACACGGTTGCGCTGTGACAACTGTGAAATTTGATGGATCCGGCGAACTTGGGGTCGAGCCCCATTTCCGCCAGGCGCCCGCAAACGTCATCGAGCGGCAGGGAGATCTGGTCGTCGCCGACCTTGGTGACCAGGGCGAGGGCCCCGGCGCTCCCATGGCCGCGAATGTACACCGAGCCATTCGGATCTGCGCTTACCCTTTTGAGTGCGTCGGAGCTCGCGCCCGGCTGATAGTAAACGATCTCGTACTTATCCTCTTTGACGTGGTTCCATTGTTCGCTCTTTTGCGTCCATTCCTTGGCTTCCGGCGAGCCTTGTTCCCAGGGAATAAAGACAACGCGTACTTTCCCGGGATTCTCCTCCTTCGGTTCGGGAGGAGCATAGTCACTATGCGGTTCAACGATTTCGTCAGGCATTTGTTAGTCCTCGGTCTTAACAAATTCCGGTATTCGATGACCGGTGGAAATTAGTATACGCCCGCGGCAATTTGGACAATTGTGAGAAGGAAATCCGGTTTTTACGGGATTAGAAGCGGAAGCGAAGAACCATTTGAAGTGAGCGCGGGCCTCCCGTTTGCAGAATGGGAGTCAGCCCGCTCCCCGGGCTGCCCGTGCCGAGCATGAGGTTGAGCATGGATTGCGGCTGGCCGAAGAGGGTGCTCGAAAGATAGCGCACCGGATCGGCAAAGGCCGGATGATTGAACAGGTTGAATGCCTCCACCCGCAATTGCAGCGAGCGCTGGTCATGGACCAGAAATTGACGCTGCAAGGCCAGGTCCGTTTGCCACATCCCGAATCCGTGGATGGAGTTCCGGCCGAGGTTTCCCTGGCTCGCGCCGGGGAGGAATGCCGCGCGATTGAGGCTCTTGCCGCCGGGCGCGTTGCCGTCCGGGAGCCACATTGGAACTCCCGGCAGCAGGCTTGGACGGTAGGCGTTGGCAAAGGTCAACCCCATCAGGTTCTCCGAATTGAGCACCGTCAGAGGAAACCCCGAGCGTGCGCGAACGATGCCGTCCAGCGCCCAGTTTCTGAACAGTGGAGCGAGAGGTGAAGTCTTCCAGGGTGAGGGAATGGCGTACGTGACAGCCCCTGTAAACACGTGGCGAACGTCGAAATCGGAAGAGCCGCGGTCCCTGATTGCCGACAATCCGCCGCCGCCGAGTTGGAGCGCGGCATCACTCGAGCTGTCGTCAATCGAATGCGACCAGGAATAGGAAAGGATGCTCTGAAACCGCTCCGACAGCCGGCCGCGATATTGCAGTTGCAGCCCGTGATAGTACGAGTTGCCGTGGTTGGTGGCGAGCAGGAACTGGATCGTGTCCACATCCTCCAATTGCCCGCCGAGTTCCCGGCGGATCAGGTAGCGGCCGCGAGAGCCGACATAACTGGCGGAGAGCACGTGCGCATTGCTGATGGAGTGTTCCACCGATCCGCTCCATTCCCGCACGGAGGGCAGCCGCAGGCCCGGGAGAAAGCCGTAGCTGAGCAAGGTGGCAACGAATCCATTGCGCGGG
The DNA here is from genome assembly GCA_020847975.1 of Bryobacterales bacterium. Taxonomy (GTDB): domain Bacteria; phylum Acidobacteriota; class Terriglobia; order Bryobacterales; family Bryobacteraceae; genus CADEFT01. The sequence continues at coordinate 45,813 of JADLBD010000125.1, forward strand.
CTGCTGTAGTGGGAGAGGCTGAAAGGGCCGCTGTTGATGGGATCGGCGGCGACGCTGAGACTCGAGTTGTAGTACATGCCCCACCCGGCGCGCAGCACGGTCTTCCCGCTCGAGGAGGGCCGGAAGGCGATGCCCAATCGCGGTCCGAAGTTACTGAAGCGATGAGACCAGATCTGGGTACGAACGGGTATCAGAATGTCCGGAACGTCGGAATCGTCCGGGAGCCGGTATTGCGCGGAAGGGGTGTATTCCCATCGCACCCCGATGGTGCCGGTGAGGCGGGGATGAATGCGCCATGTGTCCTGAACGAAAGCCGAGACCTCTTTCAGCACTCCGCTGGCCTGTTGAGGATTGGCGCGCGCGATCCACAGGTTGCTGTTCAGGACCAGGTCCTGAAGACTATCGGCGATGACGGCAAAGCTGTTCGTGTAGTCCCGGCGCCACGGAGAGAGGCGCCGGTAGTCCACCCCGAATCGCATCTGGTGTTTCCCGAGGTTGAGCAGAAAGGAGGGCAGGAACTGGAGTTGGCGCTGGCGGCGGCTGCTTTCCCGGCCGGTCGTGACGGAGCCCACGCCGGCGATGTTGAGCCTCAGCAGATAGTCGCACATGCCGGGCAGCCGGACGAAATACTCCGCTACCGGTTCCAGGGCGCACGGCGGAAGAGAGTTGGTTCCAGCCGGATGCCAGTTGGATTCCGCCGCCGCGCGGGACCAATTCCAGCGGAAGTCAAGAATCGCGTTTGGACGGATGCGCAGGTTGAGGCCGCCGGTGATACTCCTCGAACGGACGGTGAGTTCGCTGATCTGGGTGTTGCCGAACGCGTTGAACGACGGTGTCTCGCTGTAGCGGGCAAAGAAAGCGAGGCGGGACGTAAGGGCATGATCAATGCGCGCGTTGCCGGAGTCGAATCCGGAGGGGCGGTTGTTCCGTCCGGTCCACTCGGCGAGCCCCGGTCCGAGTGCCGGGCCGTTGGGGAGCGGGAAGAGATCGAGGACTGTCCGGAGTCCCTCGGGCGTGTTCCGACGGATTTCGGCGGTGGGGACGGGCGCTCGCCAGGCGAAGGGCTGGCGGAGCCGCATCCCTTCATACGAGAGAAAGAAGAACGTGCGGTTGCGTTTGACCGGACCGCCGAGAGACCCACCGTAGTCATTCATGCGGAGCGGAGCGCGAGCGTCGCCGATGCGGTTGGCGAACCAGTCATTGGCGTCGAGGCGTTCGTGGCGGAAGTATTCAAACAGCGAGCCGTGCAGTTCGTTGGAGCCGGAGCGGCTGCTGAGTGACACCTGGGCTCCGGAGAGGCGGCCAAATTCGGGGGTGGTGGTAGCGGTCTGGACACGGAACTCATCGAGGGCCTCGAGCGAGACGAGGTTGTGAAAGCTGCCGATGGCCGTCATGCCGGGGAGCGCGCCCCCGTTGACCTGCGCCGGCAGCCCGCCGCCGCTCACTCCGGAGTTGACGCTGACTCCGTCCACGGTGAAATAGTTTGTATTGGGCCGCTGGCCATTGGCCGTGAATTGGCCCGCCTCGCCGCGCGTGGCGGGAGTGACCACGGTTCCCGGCGCCAGTTCCAGAAGGCTGAGCAGCCCGCGCCCGTTCAGCGGAAGTTTATCCACGAAGTCGTGCGTGACCAGGGTGCCGACCGACGCATCCTCGGTATGAAGGGGGGCCCGTGACCCTTCCACGGTGATGGTTTCCTGCATGCTTCCGAGCGGGAGGGCGAAATCGACGCGGGCAGGCTGCGCCACATCGAGTTTCACCCCGAGTTGGACCACGGTGCGGAACCCCTCCTTACGGACCGTGATCTTGTACATGCCTGGCTGAAGAGAGGCGACCACGTAGCCGCCATCCGGCCGGGAAACCGTGCTGCGCCGGAAGCCGGTTTCATCGTTCACCACAATGACGGATGCCGCGGGCACGGCCGCGTCGGACGGGTCGCGGATGAGGCCGGAGAGGTGTGTATACTGCTGTGCAACAAGCGGAATACTGAGGAAGATGACCGCGGGAAGCAACGCCGCACGGCACGGCACACGCAGGGCGTACGGAAAATACAGCAATGGATTGAGACACGCCGCAAGACACCGGCGAGACTGCAAGGACGCCCCCTTATCGCGCGGCGGCTGTCAGATTCCGGTAAGCTTCGGCCTCGGCTCGCAGAAGAGTCAGGCTGATGAGCACCTGCGAGGGAAGATCGGGAGCGACGGAGTTGCTGGCCGCTCCTCCAAGGATAACAGCGAGCAAGGTCTCTCCGGCGCGGGCCTGCTGGAACAACTCCTCGGTGGCCTGCTGCCAGACGGGGCTGAGAGTGGTGGAGAGTTGGCCGGGTTTCGCTCCGATGGCGGTAAGCACGGGGGACAGACTCTTTTCCATTTCGACAGTACTTTCCCAAAGCGCCTGGGCATGCTCGAGACGGATGCCGGCGAGAACGGCGCGGTCACCGGCGGAGAGTTGAGCCTCCACCCGAGGGGGAAAGCGCTCCGCGAGACGGCGCAGGGCGTGCGCCCGGGAGAGAAGCGCTTCGTTCCTGTCGAGAACCTGATCGGCGAAATGCTCGAAGGAAGCGCGCCCGCCGAGTTCCACTTCGATCCTGGACTGAATCCGGGCCACTTCCGGATTGACAGTCGCCACCGTGGAGGCCCCGGCCATATTCGCCGGAATCGCTCCGGACGGATCGGAGAACTGGACTTCCACGCCTTCGATGGAGGCGAGGCCGCGAGTGAGCTGCTGGCGGCGGCCCGGAGGAATCCCCACGCCGCTGACGAGGATATGGGAACCAGAGGGCCTCACCTCGATCGGCTCCCCGAGGTCGGCATTCAACCGGCGCAATGCCGCAAAGACTTTCAGTTCTTCCGCCGCGCTGACTGACTCCGGAGCGCGCGGGAGTACGCGCTCCGGAGCCGGGGAAGAAGAGGGAGCAGTCACAGGAGATTTCGGGGTCAGACTGGCGACGGGAGGCGCCGCGGCCGGCGGCTCGACGGGCAGTTCGCGGATCTCGACCGGATCCGCACCGCGGAACTGAAGAGTGCTTTCGACAGGGCGCAGGTCCTGAACAGTGAGTTTGAGCGAAGCTGAGGACAGCTCGCCGGCCGGAGTTGTGGTTCGGATCTGATAGCAATCGTGTTCGGGGGATTGCACATCCCGGATCAGCGTCACCTGGTCGCGCTTCTCGGGCAGTTTGTCGCGCCAGGAGGCATAGGCGTGCGCGCTGAGTGGATCGTCCCAATCGTACCCGGCGGCGCGGAACTGTGCTTCCATCACGGCATAGACGGGCTCGGGGCCACTCAGTTGGGCAAGCGGGGCGCGGTGGAGGGTTCGAGTCAGGCGTTTCGAGCCGGACCGGATCTCGATGCGCCGCGGCTGGACCGGCTTCGTCTCCGAAGCGACCACTGCTTTTTGAAGCAGTTCCGCCGCCTCTACGGAGGGGGCGAATCGCAGTTCGTAGAACAGGAGGGAAACAATCAACAAGCTGGCCGTCACGGGAGCCCACCTGCGGGGTGTAACGGCAAACGACCGGATTGCTCCCCTCACCCTATGGAGGAAAGAAACGCTCCCTGGGGCGGCATCCATCTCAGCGAACTTTCGATAGATGTCGAACCAGGGAGCGGGTGGAGAAGGGAAACAGTCTTCGGTCGTCTTTTGGTATCGAACACAATCAGAGATGACGTCGTGGATTTGGTCGAGTTCGGTGCGGCACTGCCAGCAGGCAGAGAGATGAGCGCGCACCTCGTTCATTTCAGAGATGCCCAATTCGCTGTCGGAGAAGCGGAGCAACTGGCCGTCGTCGGGATGGCGCGCCGTGACGCTAGGCATGGCCAGCCCTCCGCAGCCGGTTCATGGCCCGGCGCAGGAACTCTCCGACCGCCGAAGCGCTGATTCCGAGAACCTCGCCGATTTCCGGATAGCGAAGTCCCTGAAGGCGCAGATCGAGACAACGGCGCTGCTGCTCCGAAAGTCCGGCCATGGCCTGATGAACCTGCATCACACGTTCCCGATCGAGCAAACTCTGCTCCGGATTCCGATCCGGATGACGCAACCGCGACTCCAAGTCCGGGTCAAAGGGCTGCGAACTCTGCTGGGCTCGAACCTTGAGTCCCAGATTGTGAGCAACCCGGAAAATCCACGCCCGGTGATTGCGAATCTCTTCCTTGCGCTTCAATGTGACGTACAGCCGGAGAAACACCTCCTGGGTGGCTTCCTGCGCCTGCGGCGGGTGGAGACCCAAGGTCAGCAAGTACCGGTACACATCGTCACGCGTTTCTTCAAATAGCCGCGCCACCTCGTCCTGAAGAGTCACGCCTCCGCGCTCCGATCGAAGCAGACCTGCCAGTTCTTGGCGAAAGGAGTCGGATGGCATAATTTCCGAGGCGGCAACCAGCTACTTTCACTTTAGTGTCTACCCATAAAGACCCTGGAGATGAAATTTACACTACACCCGTGAAAAAAATATTTTGCGGGCAATTTGTTGAGGCGGTGTAGTGGAAACCGGGCCGGGCGGGTCTTAGCAACTGAAAATACACAACATGCCCGGATCTGTCACCGTTTCCATCGTCACCTTCAACAGCCGGCGCTACATCCGCCGCTGTCTGGAGACTCTGCTCGAGCAGACGCACCGCCCGGCGGCCGTGGTGGTGGTGGACAACGCCTCCCTGGACGGTACACGGCTGATTCTTGGGGAGTTCCGGGGCAGGATCCGGCTGATCCAAAACGAGCGCAACGTCGGATTTGCGGCCGGGCAGAACCAGGCGATCGCGGCCTCGCGGAGCGAATGGGTGCTGACGTTGAATCCGGATGTCCTGCTGAAACCCCGGTTCCTGGAACAACTGGTTTCCGCCGGAGAGCAGGATGGGAAGATCGGCACAGTGTGCGGTAAGCTGCTGCGAATTGGGCAGGACTTCGAACCGTTGCCGGACCGGCGTCTCGACTCAGCGGGTATTTACTTTGTTCCGAATCTGCGCCATTTCGACCGCGGGTGGAACGAGCCGGATGACGGGCGGTTTTCGCGTCCTGAGTTGGTGTTCGGGGCGAGCGCCGCGGCGGCGCTCTACCGAAGGGAGATGATCCGCGACGTTTCGCTGACGGGAGCGTTCTTCGATCCGGAGTTCTTCACTTACCGCGAGGATGCCGACGTGGCATGGCGGGCGCAATTGATGGGATGGCAGTGCCTGTACACTCCCGAGGCGTTGGCTTACCATGTGCGGAGAGTGGTGCCGGGCAGCAGGCGGCCCAACCCCGCCGTTCTCAACATGCATTCGGTGAAGAACCGGTTTCTGATGCGGATCAACAACCTCACGGGAGACCTGTTCCAGCGGCACTGGTGGCCGATTCTCTCGCGGGACCTGTTAATAGCGGGCGGATGTCTGTTGAGCGAACCGGCATCGTTGCCGGCATTCTGGCGCCTGGCGCGGTGCCTTCCGAAGGCGATCGATAAGCGGCGCCAAATCATGCGGCGGCGCAGGGTGAGCGATGAGTACCTGGCCAGTTGGTTTCAGCCGGAGCCGTCGGCGCAGCCGGTGG
>JADLBD010000126.1 GCA_020847975.1 Bryobacterales bacterium
ATGAGGAGCAAGGACTTCCGGAATACGGCACTGCCACTTTATGCTTCCCGGTGCTGCCGGATTATCGTTCAAGGCACAGCCGCCCAGGTCCCGGTCTGGTAGGTCACGATCGGTGCGGCCACCCGCGAGCCCTTGATGGGGTTCCTCGCCAGAGGCCTTTTTTCAGTTAATCTCTGCGCGCCTCGCCGAACGAAAACTATGCACCGATTTGCAATATTTTCTTTTCCTGCTCTATCAACAACTTCCCGACGCAACTCAGCCAAACTCAAACAACCGCCTGCTATCCTCGTGCCGGGAGTCGTTCCCGCCCGCCCTCAGCGGCCCGCCCCGCCGCTCACAGCCTCAAATAAGGAGAAATCCCGGTATGTTTCACAATATTCTCAAAACCTCCGAAGCGCGCCGCGAAGCCAACCGCGCGAACGCTCAGAAGTCCACCGGCCCGGTCATCGAAGCCGGCAAGGCTGTCTCCAGCAAGAACGCTCTCAAGGAAGGCTTCACCGCCTCATTCGCCATCGTCGCTCCCGATGAGCAATCCCTCTACGACGCATTCGTCGCGAACTACCGCGCGAAGCTACGCCCCGAAGGCATCCTGGAAGAAGACCTCTTCCGCCGCCTCTTGCTCGCCTCGTGGAATCTTCGCCGCATCGAACGGCTGCAACACGAGCTTTACACCAAAACCGGCATCGATCCCCTGGAATCCGACGATCCCGAAATCATCGCCAAACTGGACCGCTACGCGCGCCATCAGGTCCTCCAGGAACGCACTTATCACCGTGCCCTGAAGGAACTACGCCTCCTGCAAGACAACCGCATCGCCGCCGCGCAACTCGCTCGCACACTCTCCGCCAATACGCCGCCTTTGGCCGATGCCGATGCCGAAGCAGTGTCAGAACGAAGCCAACTCCTCAAGAAGCGGATTGGAGCAGCCCTCGACGCCATGGTCGGAGGCCGCATTAGGGACTTGGATGACGAGTGTTCCATCCTCGCGCGCAACGCAAAAGATCAAATCAAAGCCAATCAGGCGCATGACGGCGCCCGGCCTATTACATGAGTCTACGCACCGCACCGTTGGCGAGAGCTAATGTCCGGCCGCGCTCCGGCAACTCCCACCACGCCAAAGCCGCCCCGCTGTGGCACACTATGAATCGGTTGTCTCTGGTGCACAAACGGTCCTTTCGCGAAACGATTGCCGCCCTCAGCCTGCGCACGAAAACTGCGCTGGCCCCGACCGTCGCCATGAAGACGACCAGGCCCTCCGGCCCACTGTCTCCCGGCCAGCGTTGGGGAGAGTTTCAGATCATCAGGAAACTCGGCGAGGGAGGCTTCGGCGCCGTCTACCACGCCCGCGATGCCCTCGACCGAGACGTGGCGCTCAAGCTTTTGGATAACGCCGATGCCATTCACGAGGGCAGGGTTCTCGCCCAACTGCGGCATCCGAATATCGTTGCCGTGTACAGCTACGTCCAGAGCCAGGATGGCGCGGCCTTGTCCATGGAATTGATCCAGGGGCAGAGTCTCGAAAAGCTGAGCGCCGAGCGCGGCAAGCTGGATCCCGGCTATGCCGCTCTCCTCTGTCTTCACGTTTGCCGCGGGCTCGCGCTGGTGCATGGCAAACGCCTGGTCCACCGCGACATCAAGGCCGGCAACGTCATGCGTCAGGCCGATGGCCGCATCGTCGTGGTGGATTTCGGCCTCGGGCAGAAGGTGGACCCCAACAACGCCTACGGCCAAGTTGCCGGGACTCTCCCCTACATGGCCCCGGAACTCTTCCGTGGCGCTCCCGCAGCCCCGGCCAGCGACCTGTATGCCGTGGGAGTGCTTCTCTATTTCCTGCTGACGCAGCGCCACCCCATCGAAGCAAACACAGTCGCGGAATACCGCAAGGCTCACAAGGAGGGCCGGAAAACTCACCTGCTGGATGTCCGCCCCGATCTGCCGGACCCCTTCATCGCCATCGTCGAAAAGGCCACCCATCCGGATCCTCATAAGCGATTCAAATCCGCCGGCGCCATGGCGCAGGAACTCGAGGAAGCGCTTCATGCGAGCCGCCGCCGAAAAAAGCCCCTCGTTCTGGCTGCCGCGACTTTGGCGGCCATCGGCGGCATCTACTCCCTCTGGCGGTTCCTCCCCGCGCGGTCGGATGCCCTGCCGCAATTGGAGTTGGTGCGCCTGACAAGCGAGGACGGTTTGAGCCAGGAGCCTTCGCTCTCCGCGGACGGAACCCTACTGACGTATTCCTCCGACGAGGCCAAACCGGGCACTTTGGATATATGGGTCCGGCAGGTCCCCAACGGCGCTTCCGTCCGCGTCACGAATGATCCTTACGACAAAGGCACTCCCGTATTCTCGCCGGATGGACACTTGGTTGCCTTCCGCTCGGAGCGCGACGGCGGCGGCGCATATATTGTCCCTGCCTTCGGCGGCGAATCCAAACTGCTGGCCAAGGGTGGCTGGATGCCGCGGTTCTCACCAGACGGGAAGTACATCTCCTATTGGGTGGGCGAAGGGGCGCACCCCCGCCGGCCCTCCGGCAAGATCTATGTCGTTCCGGTCTCCGGCGGGACGCCGCGGCAGTTGGCGCCCCAACTGGCGGATGCCCGCAATCCGGTCTGGGCGCCGGACTCCCGGCATCTTCTCTTTCAGGGCTCCACGGATCCGTTATTGCCGCCCGACGACGACGCCGAGTGGTGGCTCACCACTCTGGACGGCTCACCCCCCGTGAACACCGGGGCACTGAAGCGCTTCCGCGCTCAGGGATTGGAGGTCCACACCTACACTGCCTTCTGGACGCCCGAGTATCTCGTGTTTTCGGCGGCGCGCAACGCCAACGTCAATCTCTGGCGGGCGCGCTTCCCCATCGGCGGTAAGCCCGGTGACGCCCAGCGCTTCACGTTCGGGACGGCTTTCGAGAGCATGCCTTGGGTAGCTCCTGACGGCCGGATCGTCTTTGAAAGCAGGCAGGGGCGTCTGCGCATTTGGCGGATTGCCCTCGACCGGCAGGATGCCCCCGCCCAGCGGGTCACGAATACCTCCGATTTCGACGCTTTCCCCAGTTTGTCTCGAGATTCCAAATGGCTCGTGTTTACGCGCACCTCTTCCCAACTGGGAGTCCGCCAGCTTTGGATTCGAGACCTTGTCTCGGGTGAGGAATCGGCTCTCACCGCCGATAACCAGTCGAAATCCTATCCGGTGCTCAGTCCCGCGGGTGACCAGGTGGCTTATGATACGGGCGAACGGAAAAACAGGGCAATCTACGTCATCGGCCGCGCAAGCCGGGAAGCCCGCAGGATTTGCCAGAACTGCGGCGTCGTTACCGGCTGGTCACCGCGTGGCGGCTCAGTCCTCGTTTCCAGCGAAAAAGGCATCGGGCGGCTCGACCTCTCTTCCTCCGCCATCACTCCTTTGCTGTCCAGGAGCGGGCTGCTGTTGGAAGAGGCGGAATGGTCTCCGGACCAGCGATGGATTGCCTTCTCCGCTTCGGAGCCCGCGAGAGAGCGTAAGGTTTTCGTCGCGCCTTCTGGATCCGGAGAGTGGCAGCAAGTGAGTCCGCCGGGCGTCTGGGCCGACAAGCCGCATTGGTCCGCGGATGGCAGGTCCCTCTATTTCTATTCAGGCGCCGACGGGTTCACATGCATCTGGAGCCGCGCCATCGGCTCGAAGCTGGCTCTGGGCGCCATGAAAGCCGTCTTTCACGCGCATAGCTCCCGGCTCTCCGCCCTCAACATCTCTCAGCCCGTTCGCGGCTTCGCGGTCAGCGGAAACACCCTCATCCTCAACCTCTCTGAAAACTCTGCCTCCATCTGGATGGGCACTCCCCATTCCGAAACGGAAAACTGACATGAAAAACTGATTGTCAACCCCGGGTTTTTCCTGTATCTTATAATCCAACCAACACAAGGAGAGGGGCTCGATGAAAAAGGACAGCAAATACGGCATTGTCGTCACGGCGAAGCGCGACCTGACGAAAGAAGAAGCGGATTTTGTCAAGAAGACAATGGACCTGGCGGCCAGTTCCCTGCGCCTCCACCTCAAAGACAGCGCCATTGCCAACGCCCCCAACAAATCCAACGGGGGTTGATGTCCCGTGGGCCTGGTTCCAGTTCCCACCGGCGTTCCGGCATCCGGGCAGCAGCGCGCCGCACTCGAGATCTGCCTCGTCAGCATGCCCACCGCAACGGATTTTGAAGATCCGGTGCATTTCGAAAGCAAGGGCGTGCGGCGCATCGCCACCGATCTCCCGCTAGGGGTTTTGGCCCTCGGCGCGGTTCTGGAGAACAGAGGATTTACTCCGCGGATCGTCGACTCGAATCTCTGGTACCTGGAGTACGTCCTCTCCGCGCCGGGCCATCGGGAAGGAAGTTTCGGCAGAATCGCCGCCGAGCGGCTGGCGGGCGCCGGGGGACACCTGTTCGGTTTCAGCACCATCTGTAACAGCTACCCCGTCTCGCTGCAAATCGCGCAGCATCTGAAGGCGCTGCGTCCCGATTCCGTCATCCTCTTCGGCGGCCCGCAAGCCTCTGTGGTGGATACTGCAACGCTCCGGCATTTTCCGTTCGTCGATTTCATCTTGCGGGGCGAAGCGGATCACAGTCTGCCCGAACTTGCCGCATGTCTGGCCTCTGGCGCTTCTCCGGAGAGCGTGCCCGGGCTCACTTACCGGCGCGGCGCCGAAATCCGCCGCAACCCCGACTCTCCTGTCCCCACGGACATGGATTCACTCCCGCTGCCGGCCTTCCACCTTCATCCGGCGGTCGCCGGCAGAACCGACATCCCGCTGGAACTCGGCCGTGGCTGCCCGTTCGGCTGCACCTTCTGTTCCACCAACGATTTCTTCCGCAGACGGTTCCGGCTCAAGTCACCGGCCAGGCTGATTGCGGAAATGGATGAGTTGCAGGCCCGCTACCAGGTCGCCTATTTCGACTTCGTTCACGACATGTTCACGGTGGACCGCAAGCGCGTCGTGGCCTTCTGCGAGGCCCTTCTGGCCACCGGGCGCTCCTATCGCTGGGGATGCAGCGCCCGTACCGATTGCATCGACGAGGACCTGATCTCTCTCATGGCGAGGGCCGGCTGCCAGTCCATCTTCTTCGGCATCGAGACGGGCTCAGCCCGCATGCAGAAGATCATCTCCAAGCGCCTCGATCTCGAAGAGTCCCGCCGCAACGCGGCACTCACCAGTTCCCATGGAATGACCACCACCCTTTCCACCATCACTGGCTTTCCCGAAGAAACCCTACAAGACCTTCGGGACACGGTGTCGTTCCTGGGACAGGCTCTGCGTCTGCCGAATACCATCCCGCAATTGCACCTTCTGGCGCCGCTCGCGGGAACACCTCTTCATCGCAAGCATGAACATGAGCTGATCCTCGAAGACATCTGCGCGGACATGTCCCATGCCGGCTGGCTCCAGCGCTCCGAGGAGCGTGATCTGGCAGCCCGCTACCCCGACGTCTTTCCCAATTTCTACGCCATTCCCACACCCCATCTCGACCGCCGCTACCTGCATGAACTTCGCGAATTCCTCCAGCGCACGTTCCGCCGCTTCCGGTGGCTGATGGCCGCGCTCCAGCAGGAATGCGGAGATCTGCTGCTCATCTTCGACCAATGGGTTGCCTGGAGCGGGAACCGGGTCCCGCGCGAACAGGGCTCCAAGCTCCGCCGGTATTACTCCACTGCTTTCGATCGCGAATTTGTGAAGTTTCTGCAAAGCAGAACAAGGCCGGCAAAGGGACCATTCGAAACCGTGCTCCTGGAATTCGAAGCCGCGTTCTTCGAGGTCTGCCGCCCCGTTTGCCCTACCGAATGCGAGGCCCCTCGCGTCGAGATTCTCGAGAGCGACATGCTCCTCGACCTGGACTCTCACGTTCACCTCCTGCGGCTGAACGGCGACGTGAACCGGGTTGTAGAACTGTTGCAGGCAGGCCTGCCGCCCGATGAGTCGGTTCATCGCCCGGTGATCGTCGCCACGCGGATGATGACCACCGAGGACGTGGATGTAAACGAGGTTCCGCCGCTCCTTGCGGCCTTCCTGGAACTGTGCGACGGAACCGCGACCGTAGACGAAGTATTGTGCCGCTTCGAATCTCTGTGCCGGCCGGTAGGCCGTTTGAGTGCCAGGGACGTTGCCGAGTATGCGCTCCAATCGGCATATGAGAAGAAGCTGATCCGCGCGCTACGGCCGGAGCCTGACGCGTCCCCCCGGCCCACTCCGCCGCAGATCTGTCCGGTCGATTTGCGCGTATAGTTCCGCCAGTCGCTTTGTGTCGCGCCGGAACCACCCCGCCGTCCATTCGCGGAAAGCTTCTCCGGCCGCGGACTCCGGAAGCGAGCCGCCGTGCACCCGCGCAATGAGATCGGCGGCCAGAATGCCGGACATCAGTGCCTTCAGAACACCGTGCGAAGATGCCGGGTCGATGACGGAAGCGGCATCACCCGCCACGTAATACCCGTCCCCCGCGCAAGCGTCTACTATCCGCCAGGTGACATCGGCGCCCCTGGTTGGACCGGTTGGCTGCATGTCTCGAAGGCTTGGCGGCGGGTGCCGGTCCGGATGGTTGAATCGAAGACGTGTCCAAGCACAGAGCGCCGGCCGCACCGGGGCGATCCATACCCAGCCTGTGCCATTTCCCTCCAGCACCGGTTCTTCGCCGAATACGTCCGGATCTCCCGCGCAATATCCGTACGTGGCGATGAGCCGCGGCGAGGCGCGGCGTGTCGGCAGTCCAGCTTTGCGCGACAGCCAGTGACGGCTTCCGGTCGCGTCGATCGTGAACCGGGCGCGAATCTCGCCGGCTTCGCTGGACACGCCCACGATCCGTTTGCCTTCCCGCATCGGAGCCAGTGCGCGGCACGGTTGCAGGACCTCCACTCCAGCACCGCGGGCGGCTTCCAACAGGATCGAATCGAGTGTTGCCCGCCAGGCCTGGATACCGAGCCAGGGTCCCGTCGAATCGCTTCCAAATTCCTCGAATCGCCACGGGCCGCCCCAGGAAACCCAGTGCCCTCGATAGCGCGGAAAGCCGGCCGCTTCCTCTGCCCGTTCCACACCCAGTTGCCGGAACAGCGGCTCGACGCCCGGATGCAGGCTTTCCCCAGGGCGGTCCCGGGGAAAGCTTTGGGTTTCCAATAACACCGTGCGGAGTCCGTGGCGCGCGCACCAGATCGCCGCGGCGCTCCCCGCCGGTCCGCCGCCTGCGATCACAACATCGCAATCGTTAGAAGCTCGCACAGGGCCCGCCGGCCCACCAGTACGGGAAGGAGCTCGCGAGTCCACCGGCCGGCGAGGCTCCGTTGTGCGAGCGAGATCTTCAGAAGACACGCGCTTGCCATCCCGGGTTCAGCGTGTCCAGGTACAGCACCCGGTGTGGAGTCGCAAACGCCAGCACGGAGCGCTGAAATGTCGCCACAACCTTGGAGGGATCATCCTTCTCCGGTTCCGCCGAGTCGGGATAGATCAGGTAAAAGCGGTAGGGGTCAAGCAGCGCAACTCCCGTGTCCTTCTGCGCCTTCTCAAGATCAGCGTCGTTCTCCGCTGCCTGATCGAAGTACAGCAGGCTCCACTTCATCTTGGTCACCGTGTCCGTCGCGTTGATGGCCTGGTAGACCAGCGCCATCAGGAGCGTCCAGGTCTTGTATTCCGCAATGGTCGTTGCCCCGATCTTCTGGAAATCGAAGCCTGCTCCAAGCGCCTGCTGCACGTAGTCCGAATAGGCCAGGGAATGGAACCGCGCCTGGCAAGGGGCAATCAACTCCGGTGCTTCGAGTCCGTCCCAGCCCAGCCGTGACTGAGGCACGGGTGTTACCGTGGGCCCTGCCTGAGGCACATACAGCCGGCTGGTGTCCGGAGACAGAGCCGGCCAAAACCCGCTTTCGGCTGAGCAAAGGCGAACGTCCTCTATGAAAGGGCTGCCGCCGCCATATGCGGAGAGATGCAGCACGCTGTAGATGGAATTCTCGTCGTCGTTGAGATCCATGCTCACGTCCCAGCCCGGAGCAAATAGCCCGGAAGCGCAATCCGGCAAGGTCCCGGCTCTTCCGTCGTCCACAGGATCCACCCTCGTCTGTGCATCTGCCCCAGCTCCCGGCAGCGAGACGACGGCTGTATAGCTGTCGTCGTTACTGACGAACACAGGCGTGCTCACCGCTACACTGCTCACGTGCCGGTAGGTCATGTTTGCCGTGATGCGCGCGTCGCACAGCGGCTCCATCGGGAGTGAGCCCTCGAAATCGGGAAACAGAGTGTCCTTGATGGCTGGCGATACGGAACGGGTCCACCAGTTGAACACTTCAGCCTCGCGGACGGCGGGATAAAGATCGGGCGCGGCGATCAAAGAATACGCCGCCAGGTATTGGGACACGTCGTAAGCTAAGTCGCCGCATTCCGCCCGGATCCACCCGTCCCCGGTATGGTCGACATAGTGCTGCGCTTTGTAGTCACCCGTGTTGACCTCCTTCACGACATTGTGGGACTGGTTGAGGTTCCTCGCGGGAGCGCTTTCCTCCGCGGCCTCCTGCCGCACGTAAACATACTCCGGCGCGCTTCGTGCCCCGCTGGGACGGCTGGGAATGCGGAACGAAGCGCTGTTTGTCGCCCCTCCCGGCACCACCGAGAACGCCAGGCTGTGATAGTCAATGCTGACTTCCTGGACCAGCGGCTTGGCCAGGGGTTCCACACGCAGCGAGCCGCCTTGCGTGGCGATGATATCCACCAGTTCACTCTCCGGAAGTACAAACGGCGGCTGCTTCAGCAGCTTACCCGAAAAGCCCACGGGATAACCACCCTTCTCCATCCACAAATGGATGCGCCGCAGTTTCTCGTTGGAGTGGTCCGTGAAATAGCGCAGGTCGATGCTCCGGTCGCGGATGCATTCCTCACCGCTGAACAACTTATGCAGCGGCACCCAGAACCGGCGCGTGGAATCGGGAGTGACAGGGTTTCCTTCGGCATCCATGCCGCCCTTACGAAACAACATCGGACCGAAGCTGGAGGCATCTCCTACAAACTGAGCGGCTACATACGCGGAATAGCGGCAGGGAATCGCATGGAGATCGGAGGGATTCTTTCCGAGGCTGCTGTATCCCCTGGCGGAGGGGACAAACAGCGAGGACAGTGTGCCGATACGAGCGATTCCCGTCCTCGCATAGCACATGTCCGCGTGGTTCTGATGGACCGTCTGGATGGCTGGCCGGTATTCGACGGCGTAAATTGCCACCGCCAGCGGCGCTCCCCCTGCCCTTAACCGCAGTTCGATGATGGAAGGCGGATTCACGCCGTAGACGTAGTTCTCCACCCATTCGATGTCGTCGGAAGTTGGGAAGCCCGCCACCTGCCCGGAGCCAACCTGCGGCGAAGCCAAGGCGTGGAACAGCAGACTGTGCGAAGGATTCCCGGGTTCGATGCCGCGAACCCCTTCCGCGGCGAAATCCCGAAACCCCGGCGCCGTTCGCTGGATGCGGGTCAGGGGCCGCGCCAGTTCCTCCGCCAGGGCCGCAGTGCCGGCCTGGCGAATATCCAAGTCGGAAACCCGCAGCAGATAATCGCGCCAACCGAGGCCGTCCATGCGGCGGCACACGTCCCAGACGCGATCGATCAGCGGCATGATTCGCACATTCTAACAGATGAGTGCCATTGGTGAACGCATTCCCCACCACCTCCTGCACCCGCCGCCCGTCCCCGCTCCAGTCATACCGCGTTCTCTCGTTCACGGCGGCTGAACACGCCACTTATCCCGAGTCGTAGATCTTCATCTGCGTCACCAATCATCGCCAGTGCTTCAAGCCCATCCCGGTGCTGATCGAGGAGCTGAATCGACACCTGAAGGGATGGAGGAACTACTTTGATTTTGGATACCCGCGCGTGGCATTCCGCGCGATCAACACGTACGTTCGTGGTCGTCTTACGCAGCATTTGAAGCGACGCAGCCAACGGTCCTTCCGGCCGCCGGAAGGAGTCAGCTACTACCAACAGATCGAGCGGTTTGGTCTGATTCGGTTATGAGGCTGGCAGCCGTCAACTGCCTGCGCAAGCCTGCGGCGATAACGTTTCCAGGAGAGCCGGATGTCGGGAAATCTGCTCGTCCGGTTCAACGAGGGGAGAGTGGGTCGCACCGCAAGTGTCGCCCTCTCTCCTACTCTACCGAAACCCCTCCGTTTCCCCGGTGACACTACTTCCAGAAAAATCATCTCCCGCCACTTCAACACCTTCCACGCACTCCCCCTCCAACTCCCTACCAACCGCCTGCTATCCTCATTCCGGGTGGTTCCACCCACTCTCACCCCGCGGCCCGCTCCGCCGCCCATCCCAAACCAGGAGAAGTTTCCCAATGTTCCCCTCCATTCCTTTCCGTTCCACTCCGCGCGCCGAAGCCAATCGCGCCAACGCCCAAAACTCCACCGGACCCCGGACAGAAGCCGGCAAGGCTGCCTCCAGCAAGAACGCTCTCAAGGAAGGCTTCACCGCCTCGTTCGCTATCGTGCTGCCCGAGGAGCAATCCCTCCACGATGCCTTCCTCACCGGCTACCGCGACCAACTGCGTCCCGAGGGCATCCTCGAAGAGGACCTCTTCCGCCGCATCACCCTCGCCGCCTGGAACCTCCGCCGCATCGAACGGCTCCAGCAGAAGCTGTACACCGAAACCGGAGTGGATCCTCTGGAATCCGATAACCCCGAAGTCACCGGGAAGCTGGAGCGTTATGCCCGTTATCAGGTTTTAAACGAGCGCTCCTACCACCGCGCCCTCAAGGAGCTTCGGTTGCTGCAAGACAATCGCATCGCCGCCGCCCAACTCGCCAAGACGCTCCCCGCGGACACCCCGCCACTCGCCGACCCCGAGGCGGTCTCACAACGGAGCCGCATCCTTCCGCAACGTGTCGGGCGCGCTCTCGAAATGGCCCTCGAAGCCCACATGCGTCAGGATGATGCCGTCTGTGAACAGAGCGCCCGCCGCGCCCGCGGAGAAGTCAATCGGGCCGCTTGATGGCTCGCTCACTCTCGACCGCGAATTGGGATATACTTTTCCCCGTTCCATCAAGGAGAGTTCAAACATGAACGATGATGCGGCAGCCGGCTTGCTGAAGGGCGTTCTCGTCCTCTTCAGCGGATTTTTCTTCCTCTTCCTCCTTGCCACGATCATTGTGATGATCGCGTCGATGTGGAAAGTATTCACCAAAGCAGGGAAACCCGGCTGGGCGGCTATCGTCCCCGTCTACAGCGCCATCGTCCTGCTCGACATCGTCGGAAGACCCCTCTGGTGGGTCCTCTTGTTCTTCCTTCCCGTGGTCAATTTTGTCATCTGGATCATTGTCGCCATTGACCTCGCGAAGAGTTTCGGGAAGAGCACAGGGTTCGCTCTTGGCCTCGTCTTTCTTGGCTTTATCTTCTTCCCTATCCTCGGGTTCGGCTCTGCCCGCTATCTGGGGCCCGCGGGCGCGGAAGGCCGGCCCGCCTTGAGCCCGGTTTCCTAGCCTCAGCCAGTCCGCAAACGCAAAAGAAAAAATCAAAGCCAACCACCACCCCCGATGCGCGGCGGCAAACGTCCAACCCTCCGCGCGGCGGGCGTTTGGGATAACATGCAGAGTGGCCATGAATACCCGGCGCGATTGTCTTTCCCTGTTCGCTACGGCTGCGGCTGCCATGAGCGCTCCCGCCGCGCCCACTGCACCCGCCGGAAGGTTCACCATTTGCGCCTTCTCGAAGCACTTCCAGTGGACAACCATCGACGAAGCTGCCAAGCTCTGCGCCGATTTCGGATACGAAGGCATGGACATCACGCTGCGTCCGGGCGGCCACGTGGAACCGGCTCGCGTCGAAGAGGACCTGCCCAAGGCCGTCGAGGCTGTGAAGCGGGCCGGGCTCACTGTGCCCATGGTCACCAGCGACATCGTCGATGTCAAAACGCCGCACGCCGGGACGGTCCTCAAAACACTCTCCCGGCTCGGTATCCACAACTATCGTTGGGGCGGATTCCGCTACACGGAGAAAGCCTCCATCCCCGATCAGCTCGCCGAAATCAGGAAGCGCGTGCGCGATCTCGCCGCGCTCAACAAACAATACGCCATGACTGCCATGTATCACACCCACTCCGGCGCCGGCCTCGTGGGTGCCTCGTTCTGGGATCTCTACATCCTGCTCAAAGATTTCGACACGAATGCCGTCTCCGTGAACTACGACATCGGGCACGCCACCGTCGAAGGCGGTCTCGGCGGATGGGTCCATTCAACCCGCCTGCTACTGCCTTACACCCGCGGCGTGGCCCTCAAGGACTTCTATTGGGAGAAGAACGCCAAGGGCCAGTGGGACGCCCGCTGGTGCGCGCTCGGTCAGGGTATGGTGCACTTCGACAAGTTCCTGCCCATGCTCAAAGCCGCAGGCTTCCACGGGCCACTACAACTGCACATGGAGTATCACGACCTCGGCGGCGCCGGCGCGGGGAAGAAGACGTTCACCATCCCCAAGGACAAACTGTTCATGATGTACCGCCGCGACGTAGGTGTGCTGAAGAAGATGCTCGCTGAGGCGGGAATGCTATGAAGGGGCTTGCCATGAAGCTGGTTGCGATGTTTCTCACAATGGCCTCAGCCATCTGGGCCGCGCCATGTTCCTTGACAAGCTACATGGCGCAAAGCGGGCTCACCGCCGAAGCCGCCGGCCAGGATCTGCGCGTGAACTGGCAGGGCGAACACGGCGCCTCCCTCCGCGCCACCTTCGGGCTCGACGGCGATCAACCCGTCATCCGCGAACTCGCCGTGCGCAAAGGCGGCGACTGGATGATCCTCGGCGCGAATCTGAAGCCCGAGTTCGACGTCGTCAGCGGCGTGCGCCGCATCTCGAATCAGCAGTTGACCCCGCTCAAGGAACTCGGCCTCGACAAGCCGGAGATTCTCGAAAAGGAAAAATGGCACGCATTCTGGGATGCGCCGCTGGTGGTTCCCGGCGCCGCCCGCACCAACGTGGGACTCCCCCGCACACCCGCCGAGATTCATCGCGCAACCGCCACTTACGCTTCCCATGGCTGTGAAGCGCGCACCGATGGCGCACGGCTCGAAATCACCTACCCCGGGTTGTCTCTCGGAGTCTTCTCGGGCCGTCTCGTGTTCACCGTCTATAAGGGCTCGAACCTCGTGCGTCAGGAGGCGATTGCCAAGACCGAAGAACCGTCCGTCGCCTACAAGTACAATGCCGGCTTGAAGGGCTTTCAGACCGGCACGGTGCGGCGCGTCGTATGGCGCGATGTCGCCCGCGCCTGGCAGAAGTATGAACTCGGCGGCGCTGTCAATCAGGATCCCGTAGCGCTGCGGGCGCGGAACCGTCTGGCCCTGGTGGAGTTCGATAAGGGCTCGCTGGCGGTATTTCCCCCCTCCCATAAATTCTTCTTTGCGCGCGAGATCGAACTGAATCTCGGCTACGTGTGGTACCGCAAGGACAGCGCCGATTCCTTCTCCATCGGCGTCCGCCAGGCGGAGCGCGAAGAGATGTACCGTCCTTATGGCGTCTCCGATGACGTCTACAAACGCCGCGCCGCGCAGTCCCGCGGCTTTGCCGAAGGCAACTTCGCTCTCTACAACGCGCCCCCGGGGACATGGCAGCGCATGGCCGTCTATTACTACCTCAGTCCGGATAACAGCGAAGCCGCCCAGAAGCGCGTGCTTGCCTATACTCACGACGACACCTTCAAGCCGTTGCCCGGATACAAGGTGGCCATCAGCCATTTCCACACGCACTTCAATGAATTGCTCACCGATGCGGGAACTCTGGACCTCATGCCAAACTGGATTCCCACCTTCCGCGGGCTGGGTGTCAACATCGCCATGATGTCCGATTTTCACGGCGACGGTCACGCCGGCGACGCCGGTCCGCTGCGCTTCAAGGATCAGAACGTCTACTTCGAGGGCTGCCGCCGCTTTTCGGACAAGGACTTCCTCATTATGCCCGGCGAAGAACCCGATGCCTACTTCGGCGGGCACTACACCGTCGTGTTCCCTCACCCCGTCTATTGGACCAAGGTCCGCAAAGACGGAAAACTCTTCATCGAACAGGACCCCAAGTATGGCCGTGTCTACCACATCGAGAACGCCAAGGATGAACTCGACATGCTCCAGCGCGAGGGCGGCCTCATGTGGCAGGCCCACCCGCGCACCAAAGGTTCTAGCGGCTATCCCGAAGCTGTCAGGACCAGCGCCCACTACAACAGCGACAACTTCCTCGGCGCCTCCTATCAGTCCCTTCCCGTGGACCTCTCCGAGCAGCGCATCTGCGAGGAGCGCTGTTTCGGCACCCTCGATGACATGAACAATTGGGGCAAGGCGAAATACATGATCGCCGAAGGCGACACCTACCAGAAATTCCCCGAGGACCAAACCTTCAGCCACCTCATTGTCAACTACGTGAAGCTTGACCGTGTCCCTCGCTTTGACGAAGACTGGAGCCCCGTCCTCAAAGCCATGCGCCGCGGCGATTACTTTGTCTCGAGCGGCGAAGTGCTCATCCCGAGCGCAACCATCGAGGGCGCCGGTGCGAAGCGCACCATGGCCGCCTCCGTCGAGTGGACCTTCCCCCTCGAGTTTCTGGAACTCGTTTGGGGCGACGGCAAGACCACCGGCAGACAGGTAATTCCCGCCAAGGATTCCACCGCATTCGGCTCACGCACGTTCCGCATTCCATTCGATACGAACGGGAAGAAGTGGGTTCGGTTCGCTGTATGGGATTCCGCCGGCAACGGGGCCTTCACCCAGCCCGTCCACCTCAACGCCGGAAACTAATCAATCCACTCCACGCCCGAATCGACCAGCGCCCCGCCGAGGAAGTTGGCGGCGTCGGATTCCACCGCCTGTAGCACCTGTTCGGCGTAGGTGCGGTCGCCCGACACGGTCACCGCCGCCACTACGGAACGCTGCCACGTATCCTGGCCGCCGATCTCCGCCACGGAAACATTAAAGCGGTGGCGCAACCGATCCTTCAGACCTTTCACGACATGACGTTTGTCTTTCAAGGAGTGAGAATCTTCGATGTGCACTTCCAGAGTGAGGACACCAATCACAGGCATGTGGTTAGATCGTGATACTTCGAGATTATCATCAAATGTATGACCGGGTTCCCGCTATACCTGCTGGCTTTCCTTTCCGTTGCTTCTGCTCAGGATGTCCTGATGCAGCGGCCCGAGGTGAAGAAGGCTCTCGGCTATCTCCAGGCCCATGACGCCGAACACCTCGAGAAACAGATCCGCATCGCCGAAATCCCCGCTCCCACCTTTCAGGAAGCGGAGCGCGCCCGCTTCCTCGAAGCGGAGTTCCGCCGCGTTGGCCTCCGGAATGTCGAGATCGACAAGCAGGGAAACGTGTTGGGGTGGCGGCCCGGCAAGTCTCCGAAGGCGATGGTGGTGGCGGCGCATCTCGACATCTCCTTCGCCCCCGGCGTGAACACCAAAGTGCGCAAGGAGGCCGGCCGGTGGTTCGCGCCCGGAACCTCTGATGACAGCCGCGGTCTCGCTGCTTTGCTCGCCATCGCGGAAGCTTTGAATCATGCCGGCATCGTCACCGCGCATACGCTCCTGTTCGTGGCCGATGTCGGCGAAGAAGGGCTTGGAGATCTCAATGGCATCCGCTATCTCTTCGGCCAAAGCCCGCACAAGTCCCGGCTCATCTCCTTCCTCTCGATCGACGGAACCTCGCCCGCCCACATCGTCAACGGCGGAACCTCAGTCAAGCGTTACCGCGTGGTCATCCGCGGCCCCGGCGGCCACAGCTACGGGAACTTCGGCCGGCCAAACGCCATCCACGCCGCTGGCCGCATTGTGGCCAGTCTCGCCGCCATTGACGTTCCCCAGAGTCCCAAGACCACGTACAACGTCGGAAAAATTCAGGGCGGCACCACAGTCAACGCCATCGCCGAGGAGTGCGCCATGGAGGTGGACCTTCGATCAGAGGACCCGGGCCAGTTGGACAAGCTGGAACTGCGGTTTCTGGAGGCTGTGCGGATGGGCGTCGAACAGGAAAACAAGCTCCGCGAAGCTTCCTCCAAACATCTTACGTTTGAAACCAAACTCGTCAGCCACCGCCCCGGCGGGCAGACCCTGGCTTCGAGCGCCCTCGTCAGGTCAGCGGAGTGGGCATCCCGTACTACCGGACACACACCGTCGCTCTCCTTCGCCAGTACGGATTCGAACCTGCCCATCAGCCTCGGAATTCCCGCCATTACCCTCGGTGGTGGCGGAGTGGCGGCAAATGCTCATTCCCTCGACGAATGGTTCGAGCCGCGCGAAACATGGAAAGGCCCACAGACGGTGCTGCTGACCGTCCTAGCCTACGACGCTGAGACAAAATAGCCTGTTCGAGGGATGCCAGCCTCGGTAACCTCGCCGCGGCGCAGGCGTCTCTTGTTCTGCATGTCTCGCGTCCTGTTGTTGTTGGGATATTTGTGCCTCCACACCGCCTTTGCTCAACCGGGCGAGGACGCGCCGGTCGTGGCCAAGAGCGACTCGGTGGTGGAACTCAGCAGCGGCGAGACGCCGGCATTGCCCGACTGGCGGGTTCGCCGGCATGTCCTTCTGAAACAGATGTTTGGACCGCAGGCTGTGCTCGAAGTGCTTCCCGGTCTGGCCTTCGATGAATCCCGCGGCTTCCCCGGAGCCTGGGGCCGCGGCCCATCAGGGCTGGCGAAACGCTTTGGCAATCAATACGGCCAGTTCGTCATCGGTGAATTCATCGAGTTCGGTGTCTCATCTATCCATAACGAAGACCCGCGGTATTTCCGGCTCGGCGACGGCACCGCCTGGCAGCGGACCCGGCATGTATTCAAGAACACGTTCTTCGCCTATCACGCCGATGGCTCACCCGGTATGACCCTCGCCGCCGGCAGGATCCTCGGCGTCTACGGAGCGTGGGGTGTCGCCACGCGCTGGAATCCTCCGGCACAGCAGACCGTCAGCCAGTTCCTGCTCTATGGCACGGTAGGGATGCTCACCAAGACCGGAGGCAACGCCATGCGCGAGTTCTGGCCCGACGTGAAGCGGAGGTTCTTCCACAAGAGCAAGCAGGACTGAAATCCGCCCTAAGCCGCCTGCATCACTTCCGATGCCGTGGTCAGCTTGCCGCCGCGCGCCTGGAACTCCGTCATCATCTCCGCTGCCTTCTCGCGATTCAGGCACTCCACCGCATCTGTCACCAATTCCACGGGCTTTCCTGTTCGCAGAAGGCCGAAGGCCGCGTTCCTGACACAGATTTCAGTGACGACGCCGTACACGACAAAGCGATCCGCGGCGAGGATGTCGAGCAGACGGTGGACGTTTGCATTCCCAAAGCAATCGGTGGTCTGCTTCTCGAGCAGCACCTGGCGCGCCCCGCAAAGTTTCACTTGCTTGAGCGAACTCGGAATCACAATCCGCTTTTCGAGCAGCGTGACCTGCGGCTTCGCCTGTCCGACCGTTCCGGTGACACAGTGGGCAGGCCAGTCCTGAAACTCCGGGTCGTCCTCAGCGTGCGCATCCATCGTGGAGACCACGGTCAAGAACTCTGACTCCGCCCAATGGTTCAATTCCCCTACGCGATTGACAATCTTCTCCGCGCCCGGCACGTAAAGCGCCCCCGCGGGGAAGAGGAAATCAATCTGCGTGTCCACGTCAAAGAACACGGTTCTCATGACGATACACCCGTTTGACCCTTCCGCACCCGTTCCGACAACGAGACTAGCTCCTCACTATATTGCACACTCCAGGGTTGCTTGGCGTCAAACAGGCTGCGCAATGCCCCGGGCAGTTTGGAGACGCTTTCGAGAGCACGCGAGCGGGCCGCGTGCGCGTCGGGCAGCGGGGCCACGAGGTGGCCGCCGAGGAGAACGGGACGCAGGAGAGCTTCCACGGCGGGCGTTCCCGGCGTACAGGCAGGGCACTCCCACGAGCATCCCACCACGTCGTGATCGGCATAACGGAAAACCTGTTTCGCCCCAGGGAGGGTGTGCTTTCCCTCGCTGTATTTCGCCGTGTAGCGCCTTTGTGAAGAGGAGCTGAGCTCCACAAGTTTGTAGATCGCGCCAAGATTGGGAACGTCGCGCGAGGTGGCGAGGTCGGTGCCCACGCCGAACGCATCGATGGGCGCCTTGGCCGCCATCAGTTCGGAGATCTTGTATTCGTTGAGGTCGCTGGTGCCCATGATCCTGGCATCCTGGAAGCCGTGCGCATCGAGGATCCGGCGCACGGCGCGGGAAACCTCCACGAGATTCCCGCTGTCGATGCGGACACCCCACATGGGCCGTCCCAGAGAGGCGGCAATGCGCGCTCCCTCGAGGGTGTCGTAGGTGTCGATGAGGTAAACGGTATGCTCGCCGAGCAGCTCCTGCAAGCGGAGGTAGGCTTCCCGCTCCGTGGGAAAGGCCTGCACCCAACTGTGGGCGGCAGTGCCGAAAACGGGTATTCCGAACTTGAGGCCTGCAAGGGCATTGCTGCTGCCGATGCAGCCGCCGATATACGCGGCGCGGCCGGCGAGCACGCCGGCCTCCGGAGTGTGGGCGCGGCGGGTGCCGAATTCGACCACTCCGCGGCCGCCGGCGATCTCGACAATGCGCGCGGCTTTGGTGGCGATCAGTGTTTGAAAGGCGATGGTGGCCGTGAGGTAGGTCTCGACAATCTGCGCAGCCACAATGGGCGCCCGGACCGTGAGGATGGGCTCTCCGGCGAAGACCGGAGTCCCCTCGGGCATGGCGAAGACGTCTCCGGTGAAGCGAAGGCCGGCGAGGTAATCGAAGAAATCAGACTCGGCCTTGGCGAATTGGGGCAGGCTTCGCAGATAGTCGATTTCCTCGCGGGTGAACCGGAAATCGAGAAGGTAATCCACCGCCTGCTGGAGGCCCGCGGCAATGAGGAAGTTGCGATTATGCGGCAGACGGCGGACAAAGAGCTCGAAGGTGGCGGTCTCACCGGTTTTCCCAGCCGCAAAATAGCCCGCGGCCATCGTGAGCTGGTAGAGGTCGGTGAGTAGCGCGTTCACGAGCTACTTCTTCTTTTCATCTTTCTTCGCGGGAGCCGGGGCCTTGATGTCGGCGGCGGCCTTTTCGAGATCGTCCACTGCTTTCGGATCGAGTTCGTAGACCGAAGGTTCGTTTTCGCGGATGGCGAAGTAATTGTTGCTGTTCTTCGAAATGAGCACGTGATCGACAATCTTTCCATCTTTCGCCGTCACGCGCACGTCGAATTCCGGTTTCGTGTAGCCCGTGTCGGTAAACTTGGCAGCGGAAAGATCGCGCAGTTTGTCGATGAAGGATTGGATGCTGACGGAGTCCATCTGCTGGCCTCCGAGGGTCCACTTTTCTCCGGACTTCTGGTAGACCTTCGACTCGCCCGAGGCGTTCCTGACCTCGAGTTTGGTGGGATCGTTGAATCCGAAATCGAACAACTTCTTGTTGCGGAAATCGTCCAGGCCTTTGTCCAGGCCTTCTCCGAGGTCATTCGGCGCCTTGTAAACTCCCGCGATTGCCGAACCTTTGGCGTAATAGTCCTTGTCCTTCTTGTGAACTTCGAGATCATGCGTTCCGGAGGCGTCGGTGAGTTTCACGACGGCAACTTTTGTCCCGGAAGCGTAGCTGGCCGCGGCTTTCTTTGCATCCTCCTCGGAGATGCCGGTCTCCATCTTCGCATCCTTTACTTTGCGCACGAGTTCTTCGACGGCCCAGTTGTCGGCGCGCAATGGCTTCGGCTTCACGAGTTGCCATTCGTTCTGGCTGTTCTTTCCGAACTCGAGTGTCTGTCCCTTGGCGGAGAGTTCCACGCGGGAGAGCTTTTCGGAATCGAAAGTCACCAGACGGCGGTCACGAAGATCCTGCGCGGACTTGTCGAGGGAGGTTTTGAGAAAACTGCCGGCGGTATAAACCTTGTTTTCTCCGCCAAGCCGGACGAAATAGCCGCTGCTGGTTGCGGTTTCATCACCGATATCGAGGGTCACTTTCCTGCCGTCCTTCTTGGTGACGATCACCTGCAACTGCGGGTCCTTGAGGCCGAACGCGGAAAGGTCGGTAGCGTTTTCCTCCACAAGACGATCGGAGTTCACCGTAGCCAGCGCGGAAGCCACCGCGCCTGCCGCTTCCTGATCGGCGGGCAGGGCCTCCGGCGCGGTAATCTGCCACTTCTCACCCTTTTTCAGGACGACGTCCTTACCGTCCCGGTGATGAATTTCGATCTGCTGGATCTGATCCTCGGGAATGGAAACGATCTTGGGAGATTCGCTGCTACCTTTCTTCTCCTCGTTCTGCTTATGCCTGTTGGAGAGGTAGATACCGCCGCCAAGCACAACAAGCACGACGAGCGCCAGCAGCATTCCACGAAACTGCATCGATATTCTCCTCCTGTTAAGCGGTCTGCGCGCCGCGTCAGCGGCGCTTCCACCAGACGCTGAGGCCGACTCCAATGACGATGAGGGGCAGCATCAGCACGCTCGAATAGAACACCAGGGACATCTGGCGCCGCGTGAGGTTGAGGCGGCGATCCTGCGGTTCCTTGGGGCGAATGGAGATGAGGTCTTCGTCGGCGGAAAGCCAGTTGAGCATATTCATCGCCAGGTCGCGGTTGCCGTTGAAGCCGAGAATATTGTTCGCCATGAAGCCCGAAGAGCCGGCGACAACGAAGCGCGGCTTGGTATTGTTGCTCGAGGCCTGCGGGTTACCGCTGTAGGTGCCGGCAACGGCGAGGGTGAACGGACCCTTCTTATCCTTCTCCGGATTCAGCTTGATCTCCGGCGAAGAGAGGTTGGTGGTGGCGTAGCTGTTCGGACTGGTAGAGAGCAGTTTGTCCACCGTGAAGTTGGTGACCGATTGGGTATCGATGGAGCGCGCCAGCGGGAACGCGGTGGCCACTTCCTTGAGGTCGCGTACGATAATGTGCGATTCGTACGTGGTCACGAGCGGCACCACCTCACTCAGGCCGAACAGTTGACCAACGCCGCTTGTGTCGAGAACCAGATCTTTGACGGGCGTCACGCCCCATTCGCCGACCAGTTTGATCAGCGGCGGGTTGTCGGAGATGGTTTCCTTGCCGACCTGCATCGGGGGATCGAGGGCGATAAGCACTCGACCGCCGGCGATGAAGTACTTGCGAATGGCGTCCGCGGCGGGTTCGGTGTAATCGAAACGCGGACCGGCCACCAGCAGGACGCTGCAATCCTTCGGTACTTCCGGCTTTTCGACAAGTTTGATGGTCCGGGTCTTGTAGTTGTTCTTTTCGATGAGTTCCTTGAGGCGGCTGTAGCCGGTGCGGTCGGAATCGTCGAAGCTGTGCTCGCCGCTGCCGAGCACGGAGCAGACTGTGCGGTCACCGGATTTGAGCGCGCGAATGAGGGCGCTGGTGATTTCTTCTTCGGTCAGGCTACGCGCCTCTTCCCGCTTGCCCCCTGCTTCGATGAAGATGGTTCCGGTGGTGCGGACGCCATATTGTTTGGCGACCTGGGGTTTCTTGTCGGGGTCGACATATTCGACAGAGAGTTTGTTCGAGAGGTCGGCGTAGCGATCGAGCAGGTCCTTGGCGGCAGGGAAGCCGGAGGTGCGGTCAAAATACACGATCTTGACGTTGTTCTTGAGGCCCTTGACGATTTTCTCCGTCTGCTCGGCGAGGCTGAACCGCTTATTGGAGGTGAAGTCGTGAGTCTTGACGTTCTGCGAGGCGAGCCAGTTTGCCGCGCCGAGAACAGCAAGAATCACGAGAATGTAGACGGTGACGTAGAGAGAGTACCTGGTCTGACGGGTCTTCATCCAGTTCGAATCCATTTACGCCCTCCACCGCAGGGATTCCATGGACCGCGTGGTCAGGAAGAGCCCGAGAAAGATCAACGACAGGTAGTACACAATGTCCTTGCTATCCAATACGCCCTTGGCAAAATTCTCAAAATGTCCGGTGACGGAGAGATAGGAAATAACCTTGCCGGTGGTGGAAGTGTCATAAGCCGCCACCCAATCGAGGACCCACAACAGAAGGCAGACGACGAAGGTTCCGGCTCCCGCGATGATCTGATTGCGGGTGCAGTTGGAGATGAACGCCCCGACGGCGAGAAGGCAACTGCCTTGCAGCAACAATCCGAAGTAGCTGATGAGGATCGGCATTCCATCGGGTTTTCCGTAAAGGAAAAGGATCGCCAGATCGAAAGCCGAGATGCCGAGTATGGCGGCATACAAGAGGACCGCGGCGAACCATTTGCCGAGAATGATCTGCAAGTCGGTGACCGGGGAAGTGGCCAGCAGCTCGATGGTGCCGGTTTTTTTCTCTTCGGCGAACAGCCGCATGGTGATCATGGGGATGATGAAGAGTCCGATGACGCTGACGTTCATCATCACGGGGCGAACCACCCACTCATTGAGATCCATGGGCATGCTGCGGCCCATCATCTGCATCTCCGTTCCGCGGACCACGAAGATGGCCACCGCGGCATAGAAGAAGTATCCGAAGATGAGGGCGAAGAAGGCCATCAGGCCGTAGGCTATCGGCGAGGCGAAGTAGCTTTTCAGTTCCTTTTTGCAAATGATCCAGATGAGACTCATTTCGATCCTCCGGGGGCAGCTTTTTCCGCGCCTGTGAGTTGCAGGAAGATCTCCTCGAGGCTGAGGCCGGCTGCGTGAAGTTCGAGGAGATTCCAATCGGCGGAGACAATGGAGCGGGCCAGATCGGCGCGGATGGAGCGGCCCTGGAGACTCTCGACTTCAAAAGAAAGCCGCGGCCCGCGGGCTTCCTTGAACAGCACGCGGCTGACGCCGCTCACCTGTTCAAGGCGCTGCTGCACAGCTTCCTTGGCAAGCTCTCCATTGCGGGGTTCCAACTCGACGGCGACCATTTCCGCGCCGCGCAGCCTGCTGTTGAGGTTCTCCATGGTGTCGGTGGCGACGAGTTTGCCCTTGGAGATGATGATGACGCGCTGGCAGGTCTGCTCCACTTCGGGGAGGATGTGTGTGCTCAGGATGATGGTGTGAGAACCAGCGAGTTCGCGGATGAGGCTAAGGGTTTCCTTGCGCTGCTCGGGGTCGAGCCCGGCGGTGGGTTCGTCGAGGATGAGGACGTCCGGGTTGTGGATGATGGCGGAGGCGAGGCCGACCCGCTGGCGGTAGCCCTTGGAGAGCTTGGCGATCAGCTTGTCTTTCGCGTCGGCAACATTGCATCGCCGGCAGGCTTCATTCACCTTGGTGTCGAGTTCGGAGTTGGGGACGCCCTTCAACTGGCCGACGTAGCGGACATACTCTTTCACCTCCATCTCCGGGTAGAGGGGTGGCGTTTCCGGCAGGTAGCCGATGCGGCGCTTGACTTCGATGGGTTGCTCGAGGACGTCGAAGCCGGCAACGGTCGCCTTGCCCGAAGTGGGGGGCAGGAAGCAGGTCAGCACGCGCATCGTTGTGGTTTTTCCGGCTCCATTGGGGCCTAGAAACCCCACGATCTGGCCCTTCTCAACCTCGAACGATATGTTATCGACGGCAACGTTGCGTGCGTACCGTTTCGTAAGGCCATCTACTTTGATCATAGGTGTAAAGGAATGAACGAACTTCACCTCGCCCAGGTTATCCGCCCCAAGAGTACGCGGATCGGCTGAGGATGGCGTTGCATATTTATCTTAAAGATCGGGTGCTACCGTGTCAAATGCAGAGGACGTGTAAGACCAGGATTTGTTTCGTTCCGGAAGAAGCTGATTCAGACTCACTTGCGCCCTTGGCAAAAAATCCAGTACAGACTCGATTGACTCACGGGATGCGTGGTGGTTGTATCTTGCGGATTTGCGCCGCGGGCGGCGCAGGCAAGACAATGAAGGGCATGGGTCAGTTCTACACTCGCGAGGCGCTGGCCGCCGCGCGCGCCGTCTGGAAGGCCGAAGGCAGGGCGGTGGTGTTCACCAATGGCTGTTACGACATCCTGCATCCGGGGCATATTCGTCTGCTCGAGCGGGCCCGGTCGCTGGGCGACGTGCTGATCCTGGCGCTGAACACGGATTCGAGCGTGCAGCGGCTGAAAGGTCCGGCGCGGCCGTTCTTAGGAGAGCAGGAGCGTGCGCAGATAGCGTCCTGTCTGGAGGCGGTAGACGCGGTTACGCTGTTTGACGAAGACACGCCCCGGGAACTGATTGCGTTGTTATTGCCGGACGTGCTGGTAAAAGGAGCGGACTGGTCGCACTTCATTGCCGGGCGGGAGGAAGTGGAGGCAGCGGGCGGAACCGTGATGGCTTTGCCGATCGAGCCAGGTTACTCCACCACGAATATCGCGGACGTCATCGCCACCCGAAGACCTTGAACAATCCCGTCATCCGCGACCTGTTTCTGGAGCTTGGCCGTGCCCCCGCCTTCCGGGAGTTGTTGCAGGCGTTGCGGGCCAGCGCGCCGCTGCTGAGCTTGCACGGGCTGACACGCTCGGCAAAGGCGCTTTATCTGGTCCTGCTGTGGCAGGCCACGGAGCGGCCGGTGCTGGTGCTGGCCGATTCCAGCAAGACGGCGGAAGCACTGGCGGAAACGATCGAGACATTTTTCCGGTTGCTGGTTCCGCACCGGGCAGGGGGCCGCACACAGTTACTGCCGGCCTTTGACGTGTTCCCCGGGCAGAAGTTGTCGCCGCACAGCGAAATCAAAGAACAACGGGCCGTCAGTTTGTGGCGGATGGCGACAGGGAAGGCCTCGATTACGGTGGCGCCCATCGCCGCGGCTTTGTGGAAAACCGAGCAGGCGGACTTCTACCGTCAGTTGGCGCTGACTCTGAAGGTCAACGACGAGATGGACATGGGCGATCTGAATGATTACCTGCGGTCTGTGGGGTATGAGCTTCGGGAGCCCGTGGAAATGGTAGGCGACTTTTCACAGCGCGGCGGAATCCTCGATGTTTTCCCTCCGGAAGCGTCCAAGCCAGTGCGCATCGAGTTTTTCGGCGACACGGTGGAAAGCCTGCGGCGGTTCGAGGTGGAATCCCAGCGCAGCGTGCTGAAGATTCCCGACTGCCATATCCTGCCGTTGACCGAGATGCCGCGGACGCGGGAACTGGGGCGGGAGTTGGGGGACGAGGCGTTCGAGCCCGGCTGGGAATTTGCGGCGGCCAAGGTTCGATCAAGGGAGGGCACTCTGGCGGATCTGATCGAAGAGCCGGTTGTGGTGTGGGACGAACCGGAGCAACTGGCTGCCGGCGCGGAGCGCCTTTGGAAGCGGCTGGAGCAGAGCGCGGGCATGCTGCCGCCGGAGATGAACTATTTCACGTTCGAGGAGTTGCAGGAGAAGTCTGCCTCTTCGGCTCGGCTGATGGTGAGGGAGTTGGAACTGGCGTCGATTGCCCCGGATGCTCCTTCGTGGCACATTTCGTCGCGCCCGTCGCTCACGTTTCACGGCAACTGGAAGGTGGCGGCCGCGGAAAGCCGCACGCTGGTGGAACAAGGCAACCGGGTAGTGTTCTTTTCGCCTTCAACCGGGGAAGTGGAGAGGCTTGCAGATATTCTGCGCGAGTATTCCATTCCTTTTCAACTGGGAATTGATCCGGGGGAGGGAACGCCCGAGTATCTGGTGGAGCGGTCCTATATCGCGGGTCCCGGCGTCAGCACGTACATTGTCAAAGGCAATGTCCCGCGCGGTTTGATGCTGCCTGAGGCGAAGATCGCCATCATCGGATCAGAGGATCTGTTCGACGCTTCGGCGCTGGTCGCAAAGCCGGGCCAGCCTCTGGCTCAGGTGGCAGGGGCGTTCAAGTTCGACATGGCGGACTTGAAGCCCGGTGATTATGTGGTGCATGCGGTCCACGGGGTGGGCAAGTTTCTGGGTGTGAGGGAACTTGGGCAGGGCGAGCAGCGCGGGGATTTCATGCTCATCGAATATGCGCATGAAGCGAAGCTTTATGTGCCGCTGACCCGGCTCGATTTGATTGAAAAACACCGCGGGGCGGGAGAGGGCAGCCATCCATCGCTCGACCGCATGGGCGGGGCGACGTGGGCGAAGACGAAGAGCCGCGTCAAGGCGAAGATGCGCGACATGGCGGATGAACTGATCAAGCTGTACGCCGAGCGCAAGATGGCGGAGGGGTTTGGATTCTCGCCGGACAGCAACTGGCAGCGGGAGTTCGAGGAGGCGTTCGATTATTCCGAGACTCGCGACCAGTTGAGCGCGACGGGGGAAATCAAGCGCGACATGGAGAGCCCGCATCCGATGGACCGGCTGCTGTGCGGGGACGTGGGGTTCGGGAAGACGGAAGTGGCGATGCGCGCGGCGTTCAAGGCGCTGGGGGACGGGAAGCAGGTGGCGGTGCTGGCGCCGACTACGGTGTTGAGCTTCCAGCACTATGAGACCTTCAAGAGGCGGTTTGCGGCGTTTCCGGTGCGCATCGAACTGGCCAGCCGCTTCGTGGAGGCAAAGGCATTGAAGCCGGTGCTGGCGGATCTGGCTTTGGGGAAAGTGGACATCATTATCGGCACGCACCGGCTGCTGTCGAAGGACGTGGAATTCCGCGATCTCGGGCTGCTGGTTGTGGACGAAGAGCAGCGGTTCGGCGTGCGGCACAAGGAGCGGTTGAAGCAACTGAAGAAGAACGTGGACGTGCTGACGATGTCGGCGACGCCCATCCCGCGCACGCTGCACATGTCGCTGGTGGGGTTGCGGGACATGTCGGTGATTGAGACGCCTCCGAAGGACCGGCTGGCCATTCATACGGTGGTGGCGCACTTCGACCAGATGCTGATCAAGACAGCGATCGAGCAGGAGTTAGGGCGCGGTGGGCAGGTCTACTATATTCACAACCGCGTGGACAGCATTTATTCAAGGGCGGCCCACATCCAGGAACTCGTTCCGCAGGCACGGATCGGCGTAGGGCACGGGCAGATGGGAGAAGACGAACTCGAGAAGGTGCTGCTGGGGTTCATGCGGCATGAATACGACGTGTTCGTGTGCACCACTATCGCGGAAAACGGGCTGGATATTCCCCTGGCGAACACCATCGTTATTGAGAACGCGGAAAGATACGGCTTGAGCGAGTTGTATCAATTGCGGGGCAGGGTGGGGCGCTCGAACCGCCGGGCGTATGCCTATTTGCTGACGCCAGGGGATAAATCGCTCAGTGATATCGCGCGGAAAC
Organism: Bryobacterales bacterium; assembly: GCA_020847975.1. Classification (GTDB taxonomy): domain Bacteria; phylum Acidobacteriota; class Terriglobia; order Bryobacterales; family Bryobacteraceae; genus CADEFT01. Next base: position 27,042 of record JADLBD010000126.1, read on the forward strand.
GGCTGGCGGCATTGCGGGAGTTCAGCGATCTGGGCGCGGGTTTCAAGATTGCGGCACTGGACTTGGAACTGCGAGGGGCAGGGAATCTGTTGGGGGGAGAGCAGCACGGGCATATCGAGTCAGTGGGTTATGACACATATGTACGGCTGTTGGACGAGACGGTGCGAGAGCTGAAGGGCGAAGAGTTGCCGCTCGAGATCCGGTCGAACCTGAGCCTGGGTCTGGATATCCGGATCCCGGCCGATTACATTGGGGACGAACATCAACGGCTGCGGGCGTACAAACGGATTGCGGACGCGGGCGACCCGGAGAGGGCGGCGCAGGTGTTGTCGGAGATGGAGGATCGCTACGGGCCCCCGCCGGAGGTGGTGCGGAATCTGGTGTCATTCTCCCTGTTGAAGTCGCAAGCCGAGAGGGTCGGGATCGAGACGATCGAGCGGCGGAGCGGGGTACTCAACATGAAGTTCCACACGGAGGCAAGGGTGCAGCCGCAGCACCTGATGGAGTTGGTGTCACAGACGCCTGGGACGCAGTTTACGCCTGCCGGGGTACTGCGGGTACCGCTGCCGGCGGGGGATTCGCCGGGGACGGTGCTTGGGTTCCTGGGGAAGTGCCTGGAGCGGCTGAATACAAACGAAAATCGATAACAACGGCCGCCCGTAGCGTAGAAGCCTGCTCTACAGCCGTAAGCGGTTGTTTTTTCAACGTTATCTTGGGGAAGAGACGCCTCTTCTGGTAGACTTCAGGGGAGAGACCTCTGAAGAGATGGATGAACATCGCGTCCAGCGAGTCGCGGAAGCTCTGCGGGACGAACTCAGCGAAATGATCGCGTTCGAGTTGGCGGACCCGCGGGTAAGCGGCGTTTCCGTGACGGATGTGCACGTCAGTCCGGACTTGAAGATCGCCTCGGTGCGGCTGAGTCTGCCGGAAGAGGCCGACAAGAAGCAGGTTCTGGGCGCGATGAGTCACGCTAAGTCTTTTATCAAGAGAGAGTTGGCTGTCAGGTTGGATCTCTTTCGCATCCCGGAACTGCGATTCGAGATAGACCTTTCTCTGAATGCGAATCCGCGGCTGGAGCAGTTGCTGAAGCGAGTGCGGAAGGGGCGTCCGCGGGATAGGGAATCCTTAGAAAGATCAGAAAAAAAACCAGAAGCGTGAAACGGGTTGTGCTACTTTTGTTTGTGGGGGCCGCTGCCGCCCACCTCCTGGCCGGGGAACTTCTCCGGCTGGAACAATCTCTGGACGCCATGGGGTCGGTGTATACCATTGTGGCGTATGGAGAGGACCGGGGTAAGCTGTTGGCGGCTGTCGACCAAGCCTTCGAAGAAGTACGCCGTCTTGACCGGATGCTGTCTAACTACCGTCCGGGGAGTGAGTTAAGCCGGGTTAACCGGGAAGCCGGGAAGGGTCCGGTGCAGGTGAGCGAGGAATTGTTCCAGTTGTTGGAAGCATGCGATTCCTACAGCCGCCAAAGCGAAGGCGCTTTCGACATAACAGTGGGTCCTCTGATGAAGATCTGGGGCTTTTACAAAGGCTCCGGGAGGCTCCCGCATCGCGCGGAAATCCGCGGGGTGTTGGGGCGCGTTGGATATGAGAAGGTCATCCTGGACAGGAAAGACCGCACCGTTCGCTTTGCACGCGAGGGTATGGAACTGGATCCAGGCGGAATCGGGAAAGGGTATGCTGTCGATCGCATGGTGGCCATTCTGAAAGCGGCTGGCGTCACGGTTGCGCTCATTTCAGGGGGCAACAGCAGCATCTATGCGCTGGGAGCGCCCCCGTCCGAGAAGGGATGGAGCATTTCCATCCGTGACCCGAAAGACATCACACGCCCCGAAGAGGAAGTGGTGTTAAAGGACATGTCGCTGTCGACCTCGGGGACATCGGAGAAGTTCTTCCACGCCGAGGGGAAGTTGTACAGCCACATCATGGATCCGCGCACCGGATGGCCCGCGCAGGGAATGCTTTCGGTGTCGGTGATTGCCCCGCGGACGATCGACAGCGAGGCGTGGGCGAAGCCTGCCTTTATCAACGGGCGGGTCTGGATGGCAAAGCATCTGCAAGGGAATCCGGCAATGAAGGATTTCCGATTCTTTTTCTGCGAAGACAAACAAGGCGGATCGGATCAGGCATGCGCGTGGCTCCAATGAACAGTCGATTCCTCGATGCCTGCCGGCGCCGTCCCACGGACG
>JADLBD010000127.1 GCA_020847975.1 Bryobacterales bacterium
GAGCCATGCGGATGATATCCAGATACGGCCCGGCCGGCTTCACCATGATCATATCGGCTCCCTCTTCGACATCGAGCGCGATCTCGCGCATCGCTTCGCGCGCGTTTGCCGGGTCCATCTGGTAGCTCCTGCGGTCGCCGAACTGCGGCGCGGACTCGGCCGCCTCGCGGAACGGCCCGTAGAACACAGAAGCATACTTGGCGGCGTAGCTGAGGATGGGCGTCTTCTGGAAGCCCGCGTCATCCAGTCCTTTGCGGATGGCCGCCACGCGGCCGTCCATCATGTCCGAAGGAGCGACGATATCCGCGCCGGCGCGCGCGTGGGAGACGGCGGAACGCGTCAGCCACTCGAGGGTGATGTCGTTGTCCACGTCCTGGCCCACAATCCTGCCGCAATGGCCGTGATCGGTGTACTCGCAGTTGCAGACGTCGGTGATCACCACCAGGCGCGGAACGGCGCGCTTGATGGCGCGGATCGCCTCCTGCACAATGCCGTGCTCGGCGTAGGCTCCGGAGGCATACTCATCTTTCACAGCGGGAATGCCGAAGAGGATAATTCCGCCGATACCGAGCTGGTGAATTTCTTCGCACTCTCTTACCGCGACATCGAGCGACATCTGGTAGTTGCCGGGCATCGCTCCGATCTCGCGCTTCACGTCTTCGCCGGAGACGATGAAGAGCGGCAATATACAGTCGCCGGGGCCAAGCCGGGTTTCGCGTACAAGGCTGCGCAACTCCGCGGTGGCGCGCGTTCGCCGCATGCGTTGAATGGGAAAGGCCATGACTCAAATTTACACGATCAGCATCGCGTCGCCGTAGGAATAGAACCGGTAGCCGGAATCCACGGCGTGACGGTAGGCCTCGAGGATGAGGTCTTTCCCGCCGAAGGCGCACACCAGAACCAGGAGGCTTGATTGCGGCAGGTGGAAGTTCGTCACCATGGCATTGACGCGGCGGAACTGGTATCCGGGGTAGATGAATAGCCCCGTTTCGCCTTCGAGCCGCGTCCAGTCCTGCGCCGCGGCGGTTTCCACGGTGCGCACGCTGGTCGTCCCCACGGCCACCACACGTTTTGCCGCCTGTATACTTGCCGCCGTCTCCCGCGGAATGAAGTACTGCTCCTCGTGCAGCTTTACTTCCTCGATCACCTGCGTATGCAACGGCTGAAACGTACCGAGCCCCACGTGCAGCGTCACCCGCGCGATCACCGCCCCGGCCGCCTCACACTGGCTCAGGACTTCAGGAGTGAAATGCAGCCCCGCCGTGGGCGCGGCGACCGAACCCGGCTCTCGCGCGTACACGGTCTGATAGCGCGTCTGGTCCGCCGCCGTGTCGCTGCGATGAATGTACGGCGGCAGCGGCATGTGCCCGGCTTCGGCGATGGCTTCGTAAAAATCTCCCTGGCTGATGAAGCGGATGAGGCGCTCTCCGAACTCCCCCCGCCCGATAATCTCCGCCCGCAGTTTCTCCGAGAAGACGAGGTGTTCCCGGGTGCGGAGCTTCCTCCCCGGGCGCGCCAGCGCAAGCCACGTCAGGTGATCGTCGCTGCGCGGGCTTACCAGCAGTACTTCGATATGTCCGGTGAAGCCCTCGCGGTGGCCGAAAAGACGCGCGGGCAGCACCTTGGAATCGTTGAGCACCAGACAATCGCCGGGGTGAAGAAATTGCGGCAGGTCGCGAAACGCCCGGTCTTCCCATCGTCCTTCCCGGCGATAGACCACCAGCATCCGCGACGCTGCGCGATCCTCGAGCGGCTGCTGCGCAATTCGATCTTCCGGCAGATCATACTGAAACTCGGCGAGATTCACTTAGCCGCTACAATAGCAAGTTGCAGATCCTCGGTATCGAGTCTTCCTGTGATGAAACGGCGGCGGCAGTGGTCCGCGACGGGCATGAAATCCTCTCGAGCGTCGTCTCCTCCCAATTCGATGTGCACGGAAAGTACGGGGGCGTAGTCCCGGAACTCGCCTCGCGCGAGCACCTGCGCGCGGTTACCGCCGTGGTGCGGCAGGCCATGGAGCAGGCGCGCTGCCAGTGGGGCGATCTCTCCGCCGTGGCGGTAACGAGAGGGCCGGGGTTGGTCGGCTCCCTGCTGGTGGGGATGACCTACGCCAAGGCGATCTGCTTTGCCCGCAAGCTGCCGCTCATCGGCGTGAATCACATCGAGGGCCACATTCATGCGGTGGCGATGGAGGCCGGCGAGCGGCTCGAGTTCCCGGCCCTTGCTCTGGTGGTGAGCGGCGGCCATACCCATCTCTTTGAAATGAGCGCCGGCTTCAGTTACCGGTTGCTCGGCAAGACTCGCGATGACGCCGCCGGTGAGGCGTACGACAAAGTTGCGAAGCTATTGGGCTACAACTACCCCGGCGGCCCCGTGCTTGACCAATTGGCAGTCTTCGGGAACCCGAAGGCGGTCCGGTTCCCCATGGCGAAGATGAAGGGAAATGCGCTCGATTTCAGCTTCAGCGGCCTGAAAACTGCCGTGCTGCGGTGGGTGCAGGCTCATGAGATGGAGGCGGAAATCGCCGCGCGGAAAGCGTTGCTGCGGACGAACCCCAGCCCGGGTGTGGACGAGTGGCGCAAACTCACCCCGCAGCGGACCCTGGATCTCATCGCCTCTTTCCAGCAAACCGTGATTCAGGAGTTGCTGACCAGGGCGGAGGCGGCCGCTGAAGAGATCGGGGCCCGTTCGCTGGTGGTCTCCGGCGGTGTCGCCTGCAATGCCGGCTTACGGAGCGCGGCTCTCGGCGCCCGCATTCCCTATCCGGTTTTCTTTCCCGCGCCGGCGCTGTCCACCGACAACGCGGCGATGATCGCCGCGGCGGCATACCCTAAGCTCCGGAACGGCGAGTTCTCGGACTATTCCATGAAAGCTCAGGCCGGCCTGGTGCTGGCGTGATGGGATTTCAGCGGGTAACGCCGCGGAGCCACAGCCTGAGTGTGAGCCTCAATAGCTCGCACAGGGCCCGCCGGCCCGCCGGTACAGGAAGGAACTCGCACATCCACTGGCCGGCGAGGCTCCGTTGTGCGAGCGAGTTCCTTAGAAGCGCAAAGGGCACGTCCCGCGCCCCCATAGTATGAGGAACACCGCGATGATTCGCGGCGCGGGCGGGCTCCGTTTTGCGCGTGTTCCTTAGAAGCGCAAAGGGCACGTCCCGC
>JADLBD010000128.1 GCA_020847975.1 Bryobacterales bacterium
ATGGCGTCCAAGATTCAGGAAATTCTGGGTTCGGCGGCGGCAATCGCCAAAGGAATGGGGATCACCTTCAAGGAGATGCTCCAGCCCACGATTACCGAGGATTACCCCGACGGTCCCGCGCTGTTTCAGGAGCGCTACCGCGGCGCTCACGAGTTGCAGCGGGATGACAACGGCATGGAAAAGTGCGTCGCCTGCTTCCTTTGCGCGGCCGCCTGCCCGGCCGATTGCATCTATATCGAGGCCGCCGAGAATACGGACAAACTGCGCATCAGCGGCGGGGAACGCTACGCCAGCGTCTACAACATCGACTATAGCCGCTGCATCTTCTGCGGCTACTGCGTCGAAGCTTGCCCCACCGACGCCATCACCCATGGCCACGGCTTCGAAATCGCCAGCTACAATACGTCGACGCTCATCATCCGCAAGGAGCAGATGCTGGTGAAGATCCCCGAAGGCGCCAAGCCGCCCACGATTGCCGCTGCCCCCGTCGCCGCGGGGCATTGACCATCGACCTATCCCACCGGAGAGTCTGGATACCGTCATGGCATGAGATAATCGTGTCTCAAGCGGTAATCTTTCCCCTTCCGGGCGGAGCGCAAAATGGTTCAGCGCATCGGCAGATACGAGGTCCAGGCCGAACTCGGCCGCGGCGGGTTCGGCCGCGTCTACCGCGCATTTGATCCGACGGTCGGCCGGGCCGTGGCCATCAAGACTCTGCATGCCGACGGCGATCCCGAATTGCTGATGCGCTTCCGCAACGAAGCCGCGGCTGCGGGCAAACTGCGCCATCCCAACATCGTCGTCATTCATGACTACGGCGAACAGGACGGTGAGCCGTACATTGTGATGGAACTGCTCGAAGGCGAGGATCTCCAGCACTGCATCAAGGATCACCGGCCATTCAGCATCATGCAGAAGCTGCAAATCATGGCGCAAGTGGCCGAAGGGCTCGATCACGCCCATCGCAACGGCATCGTCCATCGCGACGTCAAGCCCGGCAATATCATGCTGCTGCCGGATCTGATGGTCAAGATCATGGATTTCGGCATCGCTTTGGTCACCCACGCCGCCGAATCCCGCCTCACCAAGTCCGGCACCGTGCCCGGAACGCTCAAATACATGGCTCCCGAGCAGTTCCGCGGGGCCGCCGACAGCAAGCTGAGCGACACCTTCGCCTTCGGCGTGACTTTCTACGAGTTCATCTGCGGTGTGCACCCATTCGAGGGCCCCTCCCAACACGCCGTAATGTTCAATATCGTGCAGGCTGACCCGAGACCTCTTCAGGATCTGTGCCCGGAAAGCCCGGAAGCGCTCAATCAGATCGTCATGACCTGCCTCCAGAAGACTCCCGAGATGCGGTCCCCGTCGCTCAAGGACCTGCAACTCGACATGAAGCCGATCCTGATCGAGTTGCAGCAGGAACACGGCCGGAAATTGCTGGTGGATGCCGAGCGCCTCGCCGGCGCCGGGAAGGCGGAGGCGGCTCAGGCGTTGTTGCAGGAGACGCTCGAGATCGACCCCGGCAACCGTGCGGCCCGTGCCCTGCGCGAGAAGGTGCAGCGCATCCTGCGCGCGCAGATGGTGGGACCGAAATTGGATGCTCTGCTCGCCACCGGACGCCACCAACTGGATTCGCGGCAGTTTGACGAAGCCATCCACACTCTCGAGGCGGCGCGAAAGCTGGATGCGTCGAACGAGGATGTCCGCAGCCTGCTCGAACGCGCCCACACCGCGCGCTACCAGACAACCGCCGCCGCTCCTGTTTCCTCGGGCCGGCCGCATGCGGCCGAGCCGGCAAGCCCGCCACGGAGTGCGGAGCAGGAACGCAAGACACGCCTCAGAGCGGAACTCGAGGAGTGCCGCTCCATGCTGGAGCGCGGCGAATTCGGTCCGGCAATCGAGAAACTGGAGCGGCGCCGCGCCGAGGCCCCCGAAGACGATGAAGTCTCGCAACTGCTCGAACACGCCCGCGCACAACAGGCGGCGCAAAAGCGGCAGGCGATCGTCTCCCGGCTGCTGCGTGAGGTCGATACACTTGCCGGCGCGCGCCAATACGAAAGAGCCGTACAAATGCTCGAGACCGGACTTGGCTATTACCCAGGCGAGAAAAGCATCGAAGACCGGCTGTCCACACTCCGCGCGGCGAAAGCGGCTCACCAGCGGGGGGCCGCGATCCAGAGTCCGAAGCCCGCGCCTGTCAGCGGTCCTCCTGACTTGGTGCGCAAGATCACGGCGATTGACCGATTGCTCGAACAATCGCAGCTCTCCGCGGCAATCGCCGCGGCAGACGATGCTCTCGCCCAATATCCGGGAAACCCGGCACTCCAGGCGCTTTTGCGGCGCGCTCAGGAACAGCGGCGGCTACGCCAGCGCGGAGAATCCGTAGACAAAGCGCTCAACCAGGCGGGCGAACTCTTGAAGACGCAACAGTTCGGCCCGGCGTTGAAGCTCGTCGAGGAAGCCCTCCAATCCTTTCCGGATGACGCCCAATTGGTCCGCGCAAAGGAGTCCATTCTCGCCGCGCGTTCCACCTTAGATCGAAAACAGATCCTGGAGCGCGCCGCCTCCGAGACGCGTTCTCTCCTCGACCGCGAACAACTCGAACAGGCGGCCGCCCTCTGTCAGAAGGTACTCGGCCGGTTCCCGAACGAGCCGGCGTTTGTTTCGCTGCTATCGCAGGCGGAAAGCAACATTCAGCAAAGGGAAATCCGCAGGCGTGATCTTGCATCGATAGAGCGGGACGCGGAGGCCCAGATTGAGGCCGGAAACGCGGATGCCGCGCTCGAGATCATTGAACAGAGCCGGCGGCGCTTTCCCGAGGCGCAAACCTTGCTGGATCTGTTCGAGCAGGCGCGGCGGATGAAGCTCCGCGGATAGCCGCTCCGCGCGTTACCATCCCTTCTGCATGCGCAACTCCTCGATATGCGCTGTATGATGCCGGCAGTGCCACGAATACAACGCCACCACGAGATCCCAGCTCATATCCCCGTTCTCCGGGTGGAACATCGTCCGCGAAAAAGCTTGCTCCGGAAGCGAGCGGAACCAGGCAACCCACCTCCGGTGCAACCCCCGCAAAAGTGACAACGATACCTCGACGGGCAGGTGGGTCGCATCCTCAAACTGTGCCCATGCCGCCTCGTCATAGGGCTTGACTGTGAAGTTGTCCTCAGATACGGCGAACTTGCACCGCAGGTAGCTCTGCATGTGGCTGTCGGCGACGTGATGCACCACCTGGCGCACGGTCCAGCCGCCGTCCCGGTACGGTGTGTCGAGCTGCGCCTCGGTCAAACCGGCAACTGCCAGTTCCAGTTTCGCCGGCGCCTGCTCCAACCCGAGCAGACACGCGTTGCGGAACTCCGTGGTATAGGCTTCCGGGCTTATGAATTTCCCAACAGGATATCGGGGGTCACTCATTTCGTAAGGATCGCATAGGCGCGCCGGGCCACCACCAGTTCCTCGTTCGTTCGAAGCGCGAGAACCGCTATGCGTCCGGCCGACACCACCCGGTCGCCGGATCCGCTTTCATTGCGCTCCGCATCCAACTGTACTCCCAGAAACTCCAGCCCGCGGCAACAGGAAGACCTCAGCCGGGCCGAGTTCTCCCCGATCCCTCCCGTGAACGCAATCGCATCCACGCCGCCCATCGCGGCGGCGTAGGCTCCGATCGTTTTGCGAACCTCATAGGTGAATACATCGAGCGCCAGGCTCGCTTCCCGGTTCCCCTGCTCCGCGGCGGCCTCCAGATCGCGGACATCCCCGCCAGCGATGCCGCTCAAGCCCGCCAACCCGCCTGTTTGCGTCAACTCACGGTAGATATCCTCGACCTGCCAGCCGCGCCGGCGCATCATGTACAGCACCGCAAACACGTCCAGATCCCCGTGCCTTGTCGCGTTTTCGAGGCCGGATTGCGGCGAGAATCCCATCGTCGTATCCACTGACCGGCCGCTGCCGATGGCGCATATGGACGAACTTCCGCCCAGATGGCAACTGATGAGCCGCATTCCTGCCCGCTCCACGCCCAGCAGTTCCGGCGCGCGTTCGGAAACGTACTGGTGGGAGGCGCCGTGAAAGCCGTATTTGCGCACTCCGAACTCATCGTGCCAACTTCCCGGCACTCCGTACCGCGCCGCGAACTCCGGCATCGTCGCGTGGAATTCCGTTTCAAACGCTGTCACCAGCGGAACCCCCGGCATTGCTTCACGAAACGCCTTGAGCGCCGTCAGATAGATCGCGTTGTGCGCCGGAGCCGCCGGCAGGAACTCCTCGAGCGCCGCCAGCACTCCCTCGTCCACAAGATACGTACCGCGGTAATGCGGTCCGGCGTGGACAGCCTTGAACGCCACCGCATCAATCGCGGCCCCACCGGTGTCAATGCCACGGATGGCGGCGGCGTAGTCTGAGACACGCTCCTGTTTGCCGCTCCCCAGTACCTTCCCTCCCGGCATTGCCAGAAGCTGGTACTTCAGAGATGTGGTGCCGAGATTCGGGATGAGCAGATTCACCGCAATCCGTATTGCTGCCGGATGACTGTCGCGTTCTTGTTCGCCTGCGCCTGGAAGGGCCCCTTGATGGCGGCGCACTGTACGTTGAACTTCAGCGCTTCCGCCATCAGCTTCTTGTCCGACTTCGGTTGGCCCATCTTATAATTGGCCAGCCCAAGATAGAATAGCGCCTGCCCTTTCAGCGCCTGGTTATCCTCCACCAGCGGGAGGGCCTTGCGCAACAGTTCGTCCGTTTCCTTGAACTTGTTCTGGCCAGCGTAGGTTACGCCCGCCATCCAGAAGCCGAGTCCTGTTAACAGACTTTTGCGCTTATCCCAATCCGCGTCGCTGACCCCTTCCGGCTTCGGCTTCGCTCCCATGATTTCCGAGAGTTTCATCGAATATTCAATGACTTTTTCCGGATGCGCCTTCTTATTGAGGTAGTTGTCCGCCACCGCCAGCAGCATGTCTTCATTGGACTGGTCCTTCTCGAGCACCTTCTCGGCGAACGCGACCGCTTTGTCGTTCTGGTTGGCCTGCCGCATCGCCAGGAACACCGGACCCGTCATCTGGCCCAGGTACTGGCTTTGGGGATTCTGCGCCACCAGCGCGTCATAGAGCATGATCTTCTTGTCCGGATCAGGAACCGCCAGCGCCATGGCATACATCGAGTATTCCGTGTAAGTGTCCACCTGTTTGGCGTAGTCAACCGCCGATTTCCAGTTCTCGACGTCGCCTTCCTCGGCGGGCTTGGGGGCCGCCGCTGCCTTCCGCGCCGCTTTGCTGGTGATTCCGGCCCACTTCGCCACCAGGTCCGGATCCTTCTTTCCTTCAGCGGCCTTCAGACAGTTGTGCGATGTCACCACGTCGTCCGGATCGGCCGCCAGCAGCTTTTCCCCCGCCTCGATCGCCTTGTCGAACTGGCCGGCCTTCACGTACGCCGGAACCATCTGCTCCATCACCCATCCAGCGCCCTCGTGGGATGGGTGCTTCTGGAGGAATGCCTCCATCAGGACCATTTTCTTCGCGGGGTCGTTCTCCTGGCCGATTCCCTGCAGTTCCTGACCTTCCGGGGTCTCGGCGTTGATGGTCAGCTTATGCCGCTGCCCGCAAAGCGGGGCCGCAACGGCTAGCAAGGCAAACAAGACATGGCACAGTATCACAGGTGGGCCTCCTTTCAGCAAGGAAGGTTATACCAAGCCTGTCCGAAACAGTCAATCCTGAAAATTCAGGGTGTCGCCGCATCTCCTCGCTCTCGACGTTTATAAGTACCTGGCCGCGGCCGCGGCTGAGATGCGCCTGCCCATTACCGTGCCCAACCCAGTCCACACCCAATCTATCTCGCGCGAGTCTAACGACCCACGCGAGGAGACTCGCTACCTGCCGGCTACATGGGCGGCAATTGATGGGTCTGCCGGCCGGTGATATCGTGATCGACCTTCGCTACCGGGCGATTGTAAGAAGGTTGCCCGGCAGCGGCATTCGCCCGGCGCCGTCTGCCGCTTACCCGTGCAGGACGTTCACCAGGCGTATTTCTACCAGGGAGTTTGGCTCCGTGCAGCGTAGTAGTTTTTGTCGAGGCGGGCCTTCACTGAGTCTGGGATCGTGGTGCATTTACCATTAATGCACTTGGGGACGTGCAACCCCGATGGTGGCGTCTCCTCAAGACTCGCCGGGACTTGAAACAGGGACGGATCAGGCTCGCCGAGAGTCAATGCGGAGAGTTCCTGCACTGTAACCCCTGTATCATACTCGAGCCGCATCTGGACTAGCGCGCACCCTACATCCGGAGCATACCAACTCTTCCAGGTTCCATGCCCGTTTACCTCTCCAAACCGTAAGGCGCGATGGCCTCCGACATAATCCATACCCTCCAATGCCATACCAACTCTTGCATCCGCCTCGCTCGAGCAAGACGTGTTCGGATTGCGCCAAACCCGAACGCCCGGGAAATTCTTCGGGTATGTACTCTTCTTCCCGATTAGTTCGTTGATCATAATCCCCTCACCGTTAGGGAAGCCTATCCGTCGCTGGCGGTCAATGCGACTCGAGAATCTCGACATCACCGCACCGTCACTGCGCACAGCGTCGACATACTCGTTCGTATAGCGAAGGTTACCGGCTTTGTCGAAAGCCTTCTCCGTACGGATGACGGTATACACAGGTGAAGCGGCGCGAACCGTGAGCGGCAACACACCTTTGTACACTCGCCAGACGAGACTAACAGCGAGGGCTGCTGCGACCCCCCACAAAACCATACTTGAAATGCTCTTAAGCCCACGATTTGTGATGCCCATTTGTTACCCCCTGGACCAAACACCCTGCGTAGGAGCCGCACCGGTCATTATACATAGGCTGCACAACCAATTCCTCAAGAACATTCAGCAGCGTTTCGCAGCGGTTTCGCGATCTGGACCCCTCTTTCCGTGTGATATCATTTGCCGCATGTTGCCAGCACTCTCCCGTCTGTTTCTGGCCGGCACGATGGCCCTGGGGGCCGCCATCGCCCAGCCCGGCAGGGGCCCCGGCCCTCAAACCGAATGGCAGCGGCGGGCTCAGCCTCTGCTCCGCGAAGGCAAGCTCGAGGAGGCCCTTGTGATTTACCGCGAGGAACTGAAGACCTCGCCGGATTCGTTACAGGCGAACATTTCCGCCGGTACCGTTCTCGACCTGATGGGAAAAGCCGCCGAGGCCCGGCCGTATTTCCAGAAAGCCATCGATGTTGCGCCCGACGCCCGGGCCAAAGCCAACGCCCAGCGCGCCATGGCGATGTCGTTCGCCTTCGATGGTGATTGCCGGAACACCGTGAAGTACGAGCAGATGGTCTCCGGCTACTGGAAGACCCGTGAATCCGCCGAACCCGGCAACGCGTTCTATCAGCAAGGCGAAATGGCCAACGAAGCCGCGCGCGTCTGCATCGAGTCCGGCGATTTCGACGCCGCGGAAAAGTGGTACCGCGCCGGGCGCGAGGCCGGATTGAAAGAACCGGGCATCGCGGCGGGGCGCAAAGCCCTCTGGGAATTCCGCACTGAACATGCGCTCGCCCGCCTGGCCGCCCGGCGCGGCAACAAAGCCGCGGCCGCCAGGCACGTCGCCGCCGCCAAGGCCGCGCTCGAGAGAATCGAAGCCGCCGATCCCAATCTCTACCGCCAGCAATCGCCCTTCTTTCCGTATCTGACCGGTTACGTCGCCTACTACTCCGGCGATTACCATGCCGCGCTGGCCGGCTTCCAGAAAGCCAATACCAACGATCCGTTTATTCAGTGCCTGCTCGGCATGACCTACGAGAAACTCGGGGATAAAGACAAGGCGTTGGAGGAGTACCGCAAAGCCGCCACGGTCACCTCCCACAACCCGGTGGCAGCCTTCGCCAAGCCGTTCACGCGCAAGAAACTCGCTCAGTTGGCCGCGCGTCCTTGACTGTATCGGCGCATGCCGCGCCCGCACACGAGGCTACCCGCGCCAAGTGAGCCCTGCCTGCTAAAATACGAGGTTTGTCTACCGTCACGTCCACTCCAGATCTTGACATCTCATCCGTTCTCCGCCGCGCGGGCGCATGGTTCCTGCAATCCGGCATCCAGGAGCCGCATGGGGGTGTCGCCCGTTATTACCGCATCGATCTCGGACGCAACAACCGCATTTCCACGGAGATCACCGGATACGCCGCAAGCGCCTTCAGCTTCCTGTACCGCCAGTCCGGCGACCCTCTCTATCTCGACGCCGCCTTGGGCGCCGGCCGGTTCCTCGTCCGCAACGCCTGGGACGCCCGTGAGGAGATTTTCCCCTTCGAGTGGCCCCCCACCGCCGAACCTCAAGAAAACCGCGCCTTCTTCTTCGATTGCGGCATCATTACCCGCGGCCTGCTGAACGTCTGGCGTATCTCCGGCGAGAGAGAATTCCTCGATGCCGCCGTCCGCTGCGGGCGCGCCATGGCTCTGCGCTTCGACCACGCCGGCCAGTTCGTCCCAATCCTTCAACTCCCCGGCTGTCATGCGTTGCCCTACGGCAATAGCTGGTCGAACAACCCCGGCTGTTACCAGCTTAAGTCCGCCCTGGGCTGGCTCGAATTATGGGAAGCCGCCGGCGACACATCTTTCCAGACGCTCTACGAAACCGCACTCGAGCGGGCGCTGGCCAACGAGCCTGCCTTCCTTCCCGGCACGGAAGAGCGTCTGCGCGTGATGGACCGCCTGCACGCCTACAGCTACTTCCTCGAAGCTCTGCTTCCCGTGTCCCAAAGACCCGAGTGCGCCGCTGCTCTTCGCAAGGGCATCGGCAAAGCCGCTCATTACCTCCGTGCCATCGCCCCCGAATTCGTCCGTTCCGATGTGTATGCGCAACTGCTCCGAGTTCGCCTGTTCGCCGATCAACTCGGGGCCGCCGCGCTCGATGAGGGAGAAGCGAGGGAAGAGGCGGAAGCCATTCCCTCTTTCCAATTCCCCGATGACGATCCCCGCCTCTTGGGCGGCTTCTGTTTTGGACGCCGGGGTTCCACACTCATTCCTTATGCCAACCCCGTATCCACGGCATTTTGCTTGCAAGCCCTCGCCCTGTGGCAGGCGCGCCGCAACGGAGAACTTCGGGAGACGTGGCGGGATCTCATCTGACCATCAAGCTCGCCTTCGTCTCCTGCAAGGATGCCCTCACGGCGCCTTTCCTCGAGCGCATGAATGCGCTATTCCCGGAACTCCCCCTCTGGGTCGTTTCCGAATTCCCTCCGCCTGCCGGCAAATGGATTCCATTCAAGCCGAACCGCTCCCTCTCCGAAAACCTCGCCCGCATTCGGGCCGCTGCAGGCGGACACACCATCCGCCTCTCCGCCGCTGTCTTCGAGCCGAAGACCCCGTATGGGCCCATGCGCTGGATTGCGTTCCGCCTCGCGCCGCTCCGGTTCCTCGCCTTCAATGAAAACCTCGATCACTTCATGCTCCGGCCACGGTGCGCGGGAACCCTTGCGCGTCATTTCTATTGGCGCTTGAAGAGCTTTCTCCGCTACCAGTTCAACCCCGGTGGCGCCGCTTATACCTGGGCATGGCGTCTGCGGCATCCCGCTTCGTTGAAGCGCCCCGCCGCCTACCGCGCCGCGCTGCTCGCCGGTTGGGGAGCGTCCCTCATACGCCGCATCGCCCCGCCGCGTCCCGATCCGCCTGTTCGCCCGCGCCCTGACGGCATCAGCGTCATCATCCCTTCCCGCAACGGCAAGGATCTGCTGGACCGGCTGCTTCCACGCTTGCTCCACCAGATCGAAACAAACGCCGAAGTGATCGTCGTCGACAACGGCTCCGAGGACGGCACAGCCGATTTCCTCAGCGCCGCCTACCGCCAGGTCCGCGTGGACGTCAGCCCCGAACCGCTCTCCTTCGCCGCCGCGGTCAATCGCGGTATCCGCGCCGCACGCTTCTCCCATGTCTGTCTGCTCAACAACGACATGATTGTCGAGCCGCAATTCCTCCACTCCCTTCGCGCCGCCTTCGAAGCCATCCCGGACCTCTTCTGCGCCACCGCCCAGATCTTCTTCCCCGAAGGCATGCGCCGCCAGGAAACGGGGAAGGCCGTCTGGTGGGGCGCTCAGGACGACCGTCCGGCCGCCGATTTCCCCGTTCGCTGCCTTCTGCCGATCGAGGGCGAGGACCACTCCTATGTCCTTTACGGCAGCGGCGGCTGCTCGATGTACGACTCCTCGAAGCTGCTGCAAATCGGCGCATTTGATGAACTCCTTGCTCCGGCCTACGTCGAAGACCTCGATATCGGCTGGCGCGGCTGGCAGCGCAACTGGCCCACCGTCTACGTGGCCAACGCCAAGGTCACTCACTTCCACCGCGCCACCACCTCCCGGTACTTCAAGCCGGACATGGTGCAGAGCTTCGTCGAATTCAACTTTCTCCGCTTCCTGGCGCGCCGCGTCACGGATCCCGTGGTCTTCCGCAAGCTCTGGCGCGATGCCGTGGTCCGTCTCAATCTGCTGACAATCAGCCAGCCGTGGTTTATCGGGTGGCCCCAGCAGGCTCTTGGGTTCGCCTGGAAAGCGACGCGCCGGTTCCTGCCGCCCCCGCCAAACCGCTGGCCCGAAGACCTCATTCTTGCCATCGGCAGCGGGGCGACGGCATCGTTCCCAGGGCGCGCGCCCACGGGAAAGCCGCGAGTGCTCGTGGCCAGCCCCTACCTTCCCTTCCCCCTCTCCCACGGGGGAGCAGTCCGCATTTTCAACCTCATGAAGGCCGCCGCCGGGGAGTTTGACCAGGTTCTGGTTGCCTTTGTCGATCAATTGGATCCCGTTCCCGTGGAGCTTCTCGCTCTGTGCGTCGAGGTGATTCTCGTCAAACGTTATCCCACTCACCTGCTGCCGGACCACGGCCGTCCGGACGTCGTAGAGGAGTACTGCTCCCCCGCAATGCGCGCCGTGCTGCTCCAGACTGTCCGCAAATGGAAGCCGGCGGCCGCTCAACTCGAGTTCACTCAAATGGCGCAGTACGCGCGGGATTGCGCCCCGGCGCGCACCATCCTCGTGGAGCATGACATCACCTTCGATCTCCAGGAGCAGCTTCTCCGGACCGCCGAAGATTGGGAAACGCGCCGCCAGTACGAGCGCTGGGTTCGCTTCGAAAAACAGGCATGGCGGGATATCGACGCCATTGTCACGATGTCGGATAAGGATTGCCGGATGGTTGCCGCCGAAGTGGGCAAAGAAAAAGCGGTCTGCCTGCCGAATGGGGTCGATCTCCAGCGCTTCCAAGCTACCGGCCGTCCGCCTGACTCGCGCCGCATCCTCTTCATCGGCTCCTTCGCCCACCTGCCGAACGTGCTTGCCCTCGATTTCTTCCTGCGGGAATGTTGGCCTCACCTTGCGGACCTCGACCCCACCCTCCACATCATCGCCGGCTCACGCCCCGAATACTTCCTCGATCGCTACAAGGATACTGTCCGCGTGGACCTGTCGCAGCCAGGGATCGAACTCGAGGCCTTCGTCTCCGATGTCCGTCCCGCTTACGAACGCGCCGCCGTCGTCATCGCCCCCCTCGTCGCCAGCGCGGGAACCAACATCAAGGTGATGGAAGCCATGGCAATGCGCAAGGCCGTGGTCTCGACACCAGCGGGGATCAACGGGCTTTTGCTCACCTCCGGCCGGGACGTCATCGTCACCGGCAGCGGCAAAGAAATGGCCCAGGCCATCCGCTTGCTCTTCGAAGACCCCGCGCGGCGTCAGGCCCTCGAGACCGAAGCCCGCCGCACCGTCGAGCGCGATTTCGATTGGAACTCCATCGCTCACAGGCAAGCCGGGATATACACGAATCTTAGCCTCAAGTGAGCCCGGATCTGGGTTTCTCCGCGCTCTCGGCGCCTCTGCGCGAACCCTGCGCACTCTCCCGCGCCACCTCCGCCGCCAGCAGATCCGAGAGCACGCGGTTCCGCGCGCCCGCCGCAAGCAAGGTGACCCGAGCCCCGCTCTCCACCGTCTTCTGGGTCTCCAGGATTTCGAACAGCGCGTTCGCCACCACCGGTTCGGCCGCGATCTCATGCAGGGCCATGCCGAGTGTATTCGGCCGGATGGCCGCCGCCTTGGCAAACTCGATGGAGGCCTCGCGCTCGGCCGAACTCGTGATCACGCTCACCTGGTTCGCCCCCGCCTGCCTGATCGCCGAAGTCACCTGCCGCAACCGGTTCACCACCTTCTCTTCGATTTGCCGGATCATCCCGATATCCCGGAAATGCACCTTCCGGATGTAAACCGACCCCAACTGATAGCCCCACGACTTGGATTGATCCGACACTTCCGCTCTCACGGTCTGGCTCATTGTATGCCGCGTCCCGAGCATTTCCGCCAGCGGCATGTTGCTCAGGCACCGTACCGTCGCGTTGCTCAGGTTGGCGCGCAGCGAGCCTCGGGGATCGGTGTTCTTGAACAGGTACGCCACCGGGTCACTGATCCACATCTCGTACCAGATGCCGATCCCCATCGGCGCGCCTTCCTCGGAATTCACGGGCTGGCTGCGCAGGTACTCCTGGTCCAGCCTTAAATCGAGCACATGGCACTTGCCGGCAAAATTGACGAGGAACGCCGCCGGGCCCAACTTCAACGGCAGGATATGCAACCCCGGCTCATCCAGGGTCGCGATCACCTTCCCGAACAAAACATAGACACGGCAGGTGCGCTCTTCGACAATGGCGTAGAGCCCGAACAGGCGCGCGGTCGCGAGAATCACGGGAAAGGCGAAAGTCAGCGCCAGGAACGTGACAACGGCTGTAATCAGGATGGACATTACTTTCGCGCCTCCAGATAGATCCAACCCGCCTTCTCGTACAGCTTCAATCGCACGTTGCGCAGATAGGCCTCCAACACCGCCGGGCCCCTCTCATGCAGTGCCGCCAGTTCGGCCGCCAGCAGCTTCAGCGGCTCCACTTCCGCCTGCGCCCGCAGCGTCTCGATCTCCACGGCGCGTTTCGACTGCACGATCTTCTGATCCGCGGCCGCCTGCGCCAGGCTGATGTCGCTCGACACCTGGTTATGCGCGGTGTTGATGGCCGCCAGCGCCGATTCCACTTCCGCCGGCGGATCGATGCCGGTGATCAGGGACGCCTCGAAGACCACTCCATAACGGGCCGGAGTGGACCGGCACTCCTGCTCCATGAAGTCATTCATGTCCCGCAGGTTCTTCCGCAGATCGTTGATGGAAACGCCCGTCATTTCGGCCGGCGCCGCCGGCTGCGCGGTTTGCGCCGCGCCTGGGTCGCCCGGAATGACTACCGGTTTCGATTCGAAGTTGGCGATGCGCTGCCGCAGAACCGAAACGAAATATCCGAGGACGTGCACAATCGGCCGCTTGATCCCGAACAGGTAGGCGTAGAGATTGTTCTCGCTGACGCGGTAACGGATCTGGCCCGTGAGCCCCGTGTTCAACTGGTCCTTCGTCACTGCTTCCAGCCGCGTGCCGGCCTCATTTGCCGACGGGTCCTCCGGGTCGAGCGCCATGTTCACCGTGCTGGTGGCAATGGACACCTTGTGCACCTTTTCCCAAGGCATCTTGAAATACGGCCCGCCCGGCGGGATGACGCGCAGTTGCGGATAGCAGTACCGGGCTCGCTCCTCCTCCCGAAGGTGCGCCGCAATCGGATTGTCGAGCGTCGTTTTTCCGCCCGCCAGGCGCTCGGCGCGGCCAAAGGAAGTCTTCACCGCCCGCTCGTTCTGATCCACTGTGTAGATTCCGAACAGAACTACCCTCACCAGGAACCACAGAAAGGCTCCGAGGAAAAACCCAACCAGTATCTCCATAATCGTGTCGCGGCTCGACCAAGAATACTCGTTTTTTGCGAAGGGCGTCTACCTACCGCGCCGGCAGTTCGAGTTTCTCCGGCCGCGCGAACTCGCCGCGCATGTGGACTGGCAGCCGCCACACCGCGGTCCCCTCTTTGTTGGTGAAGTACAGGCGGCTTTCCGAGGGCCTCAGCGTGTCCCCATCGGCCCAGAGCGCGTAAAAATCCGGCTGCGCGTTTCCGGGCCTCCGGGCGTAGGTGTGATTGAACTTCGCGGCTTCCGTCAGCCGGCGAACCTTCTTCCAATGCGCCCCCTCGTCGCCACTGGTCCACATCACCATGTCCCCGCCGGTCGTATACGGCTGCGGGCCAGGGTCAGTGGGAGCAATGACACGCCACGTTCCGTCACGCTCAACCCACAAACCGCCGTAATCATAGTTGTGATCGGACGTCGTAAAATCCCGGATCTCCCATCGCTTGCCCGTCCACCGCGCCGTGCGCTATTGCCGCGGCCCATCCTTCGGCCCCGATTCATAACCCTCGCTGGTGAGATATAGAATCACCGGATTGCCGTCCCGCCCGAAGACGACATCCCGCAGATACACCAGCAGGTGCTCCGCCTGGTAGTCGTGAACCAATGCCGGGTTCCGCCCGCTGCGGATGGGAACCGCCACTGACCGTCCGTCCACGGTCTTCCATGTCTCTCCCATGTCTCGCGTTTCCACATAGTACAGGTTCGTCCGCGCATTCAGCCCCACTGGTTCCGGGTGCAGGTTGAATACACCCGCCGTGCGGTCTCCCTCATGCGCGGTGATCTGGTAATGGCCCAACCCGGCCCGTGCCAGCAAACGCGGCTTTGCCCAATCCCGCCCAGATTTGCTCGTGGTCCAGTAGAGGCTTCGGCCCTTGTTCTCATACAGCGTATGCAGGAACAAGAAGCCCTTTCCGGGGTGATACCACGGATGGCCGTAGGAAAATTCGTCGTACGGACCAGTTCGAAGTCGCGAATGTCGTAGGGGCGGCGGCTGCGATGGATATAGGACGGCCGTGACGTCCCGCGCGAATTCGAAAAGATCCACAAGTAGCCCTCCGCGTCAATCGACATCACGGGATTGTCGTGCCCGTCACTGGTCTGCTTGTCGAGCAGGAGCGTCGGGCGCGGAACCATTCCGCTACTGTGATCGTAGTACGAGACCATGTGCAGCAGTTCCCGCTTGCCGGGCGTCGTTCCCCCATAGCAAAAAGAAGGTCTTCCGAACCGCGGGGGCGTGGATGGCAATCGGGGACTGCTGTTGCGGATAGGTGGCGAACCCGCCTCTGTACTTGTAGACGTATTCATCGCCGGAAGGCTGGTTGAAATACCAGATGCCCCAGTACCCATCCACCGTCCGCGGCAGTTCCGCGCCAATTGCAGCCGCGCCCGCCGCCAGCAGTAGCACGGCCACGTCATCCGTTACTCCAACACTCCCCGAGCCCGCAGTTCCTCGACAATCTGCACCTGCGATTGAAACTGCACCGCGTCGATCCCCGCCCGGCGCGCCCCTTCCACGTAATCCGCGATGTCATCCGTAAAGAAGCACTCCTCCGCCCTGCACCCGGCGCAGGCAATCGCCGCCTCATAGATCTCCGGAGAAGGCTTCATCGCGCCCACTTTGTAGGAAAGCACATACTCGTCGAACTGCCCGAGCAGCGGATAGTTTTCCACGATCCGCTCAAAGTGCAATGCATTGGTATTGGAGAGCAGCAACAGCCTGTGCCGCTTCTTTATCTTGGCCAGCAGGTCCTCATCAATGAACGTATATGGCGGGAACAGCGAATTCCACAGAAACTGAAACTCCTCCGGCGTTGCCACCAGGCCCAGGTCGGCGCTGATCCGCTCAGTGAATTCCTCCCCGCTCATCCGGCCGGTCTCGAGCAACGGCACTAATCGAGTGGCGGCAATCCGCTTCGGAATCTCTTCCACAGGCACGCCGCATCGCTGGGAGATCCTTCCATAGAGCGTCGGAAAGTCCAGCGGAACAATCACCCCGCCGAGATCAAAAATAACAGTTTGAATCATCCGCCTTCCGATTGTACGACGCGCGCTACAATCCGTAGGCCTCGATGGCTGTCCCGCGCAGGATGCGTTTCTGCTCCTCCCGCCCCAGCCCCCCTATCCATTGCCTCACCAGCCCCGTCCACCCGGCATATGTGCCGGCAAGAGTCAGCACCGGCCAGTCGGTTCCGAACATCAGCCGCTTCGGGCCGAATGTGTCCAGCGCGACGTCGAAATACGGCTTCACGCCGGCGGGCGTCCATCCTTTCCATTCCGCCTCTGTCACCATTCCCGACAACTTGCAGTAGACGTTGGGCCGTCTGGCCAGTTCGCGCAGGTTTTCCTTCCACGGAGACATCGCCTTCTCCCGGATGCGCGGCTTGGCAATATGGTCCAGCACGAAAATCTGGTGGGGGTGCTGGTCCACAAAACGGATCGTCTGCGGAAGGTGACGCTCGTAGATGAGGATGTCGTAGGTTAGCCCGAAGGTCCGCAGGCGCTTGATGCCTTCCTGAAAATCCCTCCGCAGTATGAAATCATCGTCCGGCTCATCCTGGATGACGTGCCGGACGCCGCGCAGTTTCTCATGGACGGCAAAGCGCTCCAGAAACTTCGTAACGTTCCCCTCGAGCAGCGGCACCCAACCCACGACAGCCCGCAGGAAGTCATTCGCCTGGGCCAACCGCAGCAGCCATTCGGTCTCCTCCAGGGTTTGCCGCGCCTGTACCGCAATCGACCCGCCCACCCCCGTCGACTCCATTTCATGTTTCAGGTCCGGCGGCAGGAAGTCCCGCCTCAATTCCGGCATGCCGTCCTGAATCCAGCCATACTCTACCGGATCGTATTTCCACAGGTGTTGATGTGCATCAATCGCCACCACCTCAGGCATTCAAGTTTTCCCCCGAAATAAAAAGACCAGGTCGATCATCAGAATAATCACC
>JADLBD010000129.1 GCA_020847975.1 Bryobacterales bacterium
CACCGCGTACACAAACAGGTCGTAGAAATCGCCCTGGATCTGCGGGCTCAACTGCGAGGCTCCCGGGCACAGCGGAGAAGCGCAACCCGGCGTGCTCGTCGTGCCGGTGTAGATCGCCGCCTTCTTGTACACGCGGGTCCGGGTTCCTTCCCAAGCCGGCAGCAGGCCGTTCTGTCCCGACGTGTAGCCACGCGAGGCGAGCGGAATGTTGTCGTTGTACACGCTGGAGCTCACGACAATGTTGTCATTGTCCAAGCCCAGGCGAGCGCTCGAGGGGAAGTAGCACACGCGAGTGGTGTCGCCCACCGCGGTGTTATTGCAATCGATTGTCCGCGCGCCGGTGAACGCTCCGCCGTTACGCCTATCGGAAATCGAGTTGATGTTGCCAAACGGGCAGCCCGGTTCGCAACTGTTGTCCGGGATTCCGTAGTAGGCTACCCAGTTCCCGTTGATGCCGCCGCTGTTGGGGTTCGCCTGGCTCGATCCGGGAGGCTGCGGCGTCGTGAAGAACGTCGTGTTCCCGATCAGGCCGTTCACCGCGGGCGTCGTGTTCGGCGTGCAACCCGTGCCGACGAACCCGCCCGTCGAAGTCACCGTGCCCTGGCAACCGGTCGCCCACTTCGAGGCGATCAGCACCCAGCTCGCCTTGCGGCGCAGGGGTGCGGTGGTCTGCGTCGGCACGCCCGAGCATCCGCTGCAGCTCACCAGCCCGGTGTCCACCACCGTGAACAGAACCACGAAGCGGCCCTGCATCTGGTCGTAGCGCACGCTGGCGTGGCCGATTTCGCAGCTCGCATTCGAGCGCGGCGTGGTGGGGCAGAGCTCATTCAGAGCCGCTTCCCCCAGCCACACATCCAAAAACTGCCGCGACGTGGGCGAGAACAGATACGCGCCCGCTACGTCATAGGTCACCGAAGCCGTTCCGCCGCTGTTGTTGTAAGCCGGCGCGTTCGGGTTCGGGTAGCGCGCGATGGTACGGTTCACCACCGTCAAAATGTCATCAGGTCCCACCGCGATGTCGGGGTTCGGGGGCGAATACACGTTGGGTTCGATGGTGAAGTAATCGGTTGAAGCGATTCCTTCCCATTCACGGCCCGACTGCGAATCGCAATCCGAACTGGCAACCGCCGGCCCACCCACTGTTCCGCACAGCGGATTGATGAGGCCAGGACGGCGCGCAGCCGATCGCGGCGAATATTCAAACGGCCCTTCCGGTCCCGTTCCCACTAACTTGGGTCCGGACTGTGCCTTCACTACCGTTGGGGTAGCGAACGTCAGGCACAGCGTGGCCGCTAGGGGCAACACACTTGACCACCAAAGACGTCCTTTCATTTTCCTCCTCCAAAAACTACTGGGCTGGACTATACAAAACTACACTGCCATCAGGGCACACAATGGTCCCCGATCGTAACGCCTTGTTATATCCCATTTCAAAATCAAATGTCAATACTTATGTTTTACCAAGCGGATAGGGGGAGTAGCGGGTTACCTACACTCCCGCCGGGACCGATTTTTCGCGGTCCTCCAGGAATCACATCGGCTGGAAAAAAGGAATCCGGACAGGAAACAGTGTAACGCAGTTTGTGGTTGTGAGGAAGCGGTTTTTCACGGGTAAAGTCAGGCTGATTGTCCGTGAAGATAAGGAGAAGAGAGGGGTGCAAGCAGAGGCGTCGGGGGTAATACAGGGCGGATGGGTATCCTGTATGATAAGAACGGTCCGCGTCTCGGATTTAGTTCCCTGGAGGAGGCGTCTTTGCCTGAAATTTCGAGTATGCGGGGACGGTGGCTTGCCATGCACTGGCTGGCGTGGATTGGCGTGATACCGGCGCTGCCGGCACAAGGGCCGGGGCTGGTGGTAAGCGCGGGATACTCGGCTCCGCAACCGGCGAGAGTCTCTCCAGGGCAGGTAATTACCCTATTTGTTCATGCGAATGGTACGCAGCCGGCGGAGGCTGAGGCGGCTAAGGATCTTCCCTTGCCCGTGACGCTCAACGGCTACACGGTGACGATGCGGCAGACGTTCCAGACGGGTTCGGCGGCGGTTCCGTTGTTTGCGGTTTACCCTGTGGAAAACTGTTACGGGCTGGCGCCTTCGGTGTGCAGCGAACTGGTGGCGATCACGCTGCAGGTTCCCTGGGAACTGGCTCCGAATGTGGATAGCGCGCGGCGGCCGGAGAATTTCGCGGTGCTCACGGTGGCGTATCAGGGAGTGGATGGGGAGGCGTTTCCGCTGGAGGCGGTGACGGACAGTATCCACATTGTGAATAGCTGCGATGCGACCATGCCGCCGGGAGTGCAGCGGCCGGAGGATTTGACAGGGCCGTGCAAGCCGGTGGTGACGCATTCGGACGGGCGGCTGGTGACGGCGGGGAATCCGGCGAAGTCCGGCGAGGCGCTGACGATGTATGCGGTGGGGCTGGGGCGGACGGAGGGAAACGTGAAGACGGGGGATGCCGCGGCGGCGGCAGTGGCGCTGCCGGATGTGAAGCTGGGCTTCGAGTATGGAGTGAACCGGCCGGCGAGCGAGCCGGCGGCGGGCGGGGCGGCTCCGATTTTCGCGGGGCTGGTGGCCGGGCAGGTGGGGTTGTACCAGGTGACGTTTACGGCTCCGGCGGCGAGTGGGAGCGTGCGTGGCTGCACGGCATCGACGATCCGGTCGAACCTGACGATGAGCATCGGGCGGCAGAGTTCGTTCGATGGGGCGGGGATCTGCGTGGATAGCGGGAATTAAAGCCGGAGGCCGTCGCCGCGGGTGGCGTAATTGGCTTCGAACCAGCGGATGGTGCGCTGGAGGCCATCACGCAGGGAGGTGGGGCAGCTCAGGCCGAGCTGTTTCATGCGCGTGACATCGAAGATTTTTTCCAGTTGGCCGTCGGGCTTGGCGGGGTCCCATGCGATTTCGCCGGGGAAGCCGGTGAGTTCGCGAATGATTTCGGTGAGTTCGCGAATGGAGGTGGAGGCTCCGGAGCTGAGGTTGACGGGCTCGCTCGAGTCGTATTCTTCGAGGAAGAAGGGGAACAGGGCGGCAACGTCGCCGGCATAGACAAAATCGCGGGTGGCGCGGCCGGCGCCCCAGGCGGTGACGGAGGGGGCTCCGGCGAGTTTCGCTTCGTAGTAGCGGCGGACGAGGGCGGGGACGACGTGCGATTCCTTTTCGCGGAAGTTGTCATATTCGCCGTACATGTTGCCGGGGATGAGGACGACGCTCGAGAGGCCGCGCTGTTGGCGGTAGGCTTCCGAGGCGACCAGGCCCATTTTCTTGGCCGTGGAGTAGGCGGCGCTTTCTTTTTGCGGGTAGCCTTCCCACATCTGGGCTTCGCCGATGGGGGAGGCGGCTTTGGCGGGGTAGCTGCAGCCTCCCATGGGGTAGAGGAGCTTGGCGAGGCGGCGCTCGGCGGCGGCTTCAAACATGAGGGCGGTGAGGAGGATGTTGCGGTAGAAGAAAGTGGCCGGGTATTCGCGGTTGGCTCCGATGCCGCCGACGTAGGCGGCGAGGTGGATGAGGGCGTCGGGTTTATGGTCGTCGAAGAGGCGGCGGACGTGGGCGGGGTCCATCAGGTTGTAGTCCCGGCTGGTGAGGGGAGTGACACGGTCCGGCCCGTAGCGGGATTGAAGGATGGGGACGAGATGGCGGCCGAGGAATCCGGCGGCTCCGGTGACGACGATTTTCTGGAATTTCATTGAGGGTGAAAAGACTATTATCTCGCGCCGGTTAAATCCATAGGCGCCTACAAATATGCTTTGAGCTTGTCGAACTGGGCGTCCCAGGTAAGTTCGGCGTCGACGGCGCGGGCGCAGTTTTCGACCATTTCGAGCCAGGGTTGGGCGCCGTAGAGGGCGATGGCTTTCTGAAGGGTGGAGAGGAAGGCGTCGAAGCTCCAATCGGGCATGAGGAGGCCGCAGGCGTAGCGCTCGAGGATGAGTTTGCATTGGGGGTGGGGGGCGGCGATGGGGGGGACGCCGGCGGCGATGGATTCGAAGAATTTGTTGGGGGCGGCGTAGAGCTGGTTTTCGCTGTTGGGATTCCAGGCGACGATGCTATAGGCGTAGGCGGGGCGGAGGGCGGCGAGTTCGGAAGCGGTGATGTAGCCGCGGTAGCGAAGGGATCCGGTGATGGCGGAGGCAAAGATCTGCTTGCCGGACTGGCTTCCTTTGATGGGGCCGAACAGGTCGATGGGGAGGCTGCGGATTTTTTCCGAGAGGTAATAATCGGCGAAGGTGTGCTCGCGGCTGATGGCGCCGGAGTAGAGGATTCTGCCGTTGCGCCGGGGGAGCGGCAAGGCAGGGCGCGTGTCTTTGCGGCGGTTGTTGACGTTATAGAGGACGATTTTCGGAACGCCGGGAAAGCCGCAGCGGCCGGTTTCGAGGGCGGCGCGGTTTTCCTCAGGGAAGAGGATGACATCGAGCAGGGAGGCGGCGCGGCGGTTCATCTCGACGTCGAATTCGCCGTAGAAGGGGATGGATTCGATGGAGTAGTAGATGACTTTGCGCGGACGGCGTTTGAGGCGGTAGAGGATGGGGAGGCAGTAAGTGCAGGAGATGACGAGCACGTCGGGGTTGAGCGAATTGACGAGTTTCGAGGCGCGCCAGACGTATTCGGCGCGGCCGACGGGGGAGTGGGGATGATCGGCGGTGGCGATGCGGTGGAACTCGAAGGGAAACATGCCGTGGCGCGGGGCGAGTTCGGGTTGGACGGGCTCGATGATTTTGCCTTCGGCGGTGTAGAACTGGCTAAGGGAAGAGGCGAGCAGCGGGATTTGGGGGCTGCCGTAGCCGAGAGTGACGTCAGAGAGGGTGACGATACGCATCAGTTCCCTGCCCCGCCGTCGAGTTCGGCGATGAGAGAGGCGGCGTTGTGGTAGGCGTGCCAGGTTTTGGAGAAGGCGCGGGCGGTGCGGGAGTAGTGCTCGTGGTGATCGATGAGTTCGCGGAGCATGGGAGCAATCCCGGCGGGGTTCTGGTAGGCGAGGCCGACGGCGCTGAGCGGGGTATTCGGGGGCGCGGCGAGGAAGTCGATTTCGATGTTGCGCAGGGCGATGGAGGAAGCCGGAGAGGCGCTGCCGAGGGCGATCCAGAGTTTCGCCGCGCGGGGATGAAGAGCGAGGATTTCGATGGTTTCGGCTTCCCTGCCCGCTTCGAGGAGGCGCGGGACGACCTCGGCGAGAGAGTTGCCGTTTGCGTCCAACTGCTCGACATAGAGCATGGCTTCGGTGGTTGTGGGGTGAAACTGGAGGGCGATGAGGAGGTGTGTCGCTTCGGGGACGGCGCGCAGGCGCGTATAGGCCTTCGCCTGATAGGAAGCGGTCAGCACGCCGGCGCTGACGGCGGTCTCGCGGGGGCTGCCGTGGATTTTCCAGCGCATCTCCGGGAGGCAGCAGCGCCGCAAGAGTTTCATTTCGCGGCGCAGGTTTTTGCGGTAGTCGAGGACGGCATGGGCGAACTGGCGGGAGAGCCAGGTGGCGGCGGGGACAAGGACGGGGATGCCGGCGGTGAGGGATTCGACGAGGATGCCGCTCGAGCGGGAGTAGTAGTTGGTGGAGTCGTAGAGGAGGAGGTTGATGTCGCCGGAGAGGAGGAGCGCTTTGTACTGCTCGCTGGTCATGGGCTGCTTGAGGAGTTCGATGGAGGAGGGGGCGCGGCGGGCGAACTGGTCGAGTTGCTCGCGGGCAATGACGGCTTCGGGTTCGCCCTGGGGGATGTTGAAGTTGGACTGAAGGCGGAAGGCGGCGCGTCCGGTGGCGATGTAGTCTTTCCAGAGGTCTTCGACGAGGTGAGGGATGAGGTGATAGCCCTTCTCGCGGCGGGCATCGCCGACGTAGATGATGCGCAGAGGGGTGGAGGGGGGCTGTTCGGGGCGAGGTGTGTGGGTGTGAGGGATGGGGACGGTACGGAAGGAGAAAGCGCCGAGGCGGTTGTACTGGGCCGTGAGTTCGTCCGTATCGGTGTAGAAGCGCACATCGTGGCCTTTGAGTTTGGGGGCGGCGGCGAGCAGGGAGTTGCGGAGGCCCTGGACGCGCCATTCTTCGGCGGGCCAGGCGGCTTCCCTGCCCGGGTAGATATCGCGGCGGAAGAGCAGATGCCAGCTTGGGCCAGGTTTGCGGGAGCGGAGATAGTCGCCGAGCCCCATGAGTTCGATGCTCGAGAGGGTGGGGACGAAGATGATATCGCCCGCGGCGGGTTGGATATCGCGCAGAAGGCGCGAGGTGTCTTTGCGGAAGGCGACCAGGCAGCGGTACTGCTGCCACCAGGAGAGGAAAGTGAGGCGGCGGGCAAAGACCTGGGCGGCGAAGTTCCAGGCGTCGGCGGCATCGGCGAACAGACTGCGGAGGTAGCTTTGGGGAAAGCCTCCGGCGCGGAGCAGGCGCACGGCGGAGCGGCCGAGGAAGACGAGCAGCATTACCGGCAGGAGGAGGAGCAGGAAAAGAAAGCGGACGAGTTTGAGGAGGACGGCGGCTGGAATGAGGGTGGCAAGGGAGGCGAGGTGAGTACGGTCGATGGGCTGGTTGAG
Source organism: Bryobacterales bacterium (assembly GCA_020847975.1). Taxonomy (GTDB): domain Bacteria; phylum Acidobacteriota; class Terriglobia; order Bryobacterales; family Bryobacteraceae; genus CADEFT01. The sequence continues at coordinate 6,509 of JADLBD010000129.1, forward strand.
GAGGAAGTCGCTGAAGCGGTCGCGGACGGCCCAGAGCAATCCGAATAGGGAGTAGTGGTAGAAGAGACGCCAGCGGAAGCGCATCCAGCCGAGCTGGCCGAGGATCCAGTTGAGGAGGCCGAACTGGGCGGTTTCCTGGGCGGCCCAGAAGCCGTAGCGGTAGATGGGGAAGGTGCGCCAGGGAGAGTGATGGCTCGATTTGGCGAAGCGGACATGGGTGGCGAGAAAGGGCTCGAAGCCCGCGCGCTGGGCGGCTTCGAGCACATGGACGGCGTATTCGTAATGGTGGCCGGCGATGCTCGCGATGGACTGATCGATGAGGATGAATTTCCTGGCCACGGGAGGCCCCCTAGGCGTTGGCGTACATTTTCTTTTTGAGAATTTTGCAGACCTTGATGAGTTCGCTGATGCCCATTTCGAGGGTGATGCCGGGGAGATAACCGGTGCGCTCGATTTTTTCGTTGGAGACGATGTAGTTGCGTTTGTCGGGATCGTAGCCGATGGGGGCTTCGTGGTAGTAGAAGTTGGGCACCTGGGCTTTGATGGCCTCGCAGAGTTCGAGTTTCGAGAGGTTGGCGTTGCTGAGTCCGACGTTATAGACGTTGTTCTTCATGGCGTCGAAGTTGCGGATGACGTGGAGGAAGGCTTTGACGACATCGCGGATGTGTATGTAGTTGCGCTTGAAGTGGCCTTCAAAGACAACAATGAAACGGTCAGTGAGGGCGCGATAGACGAAGTCGTTGACGAGGAGGTCGAGGCGCATGCGGGCGGAGGCTCCGAAGACCGTGGCGAGGCGGAGGGAGACACTGTTGCCGGAGTCGAGGATAGCCTTTTCGGCTTCCACCTTGGTAGTGCCGTAGAGGGAGATTGGACGGAGGGGGGACTCTTCAGTGCAATAGGTACCGGTTTCGCCGATGCCGTAGCCGCTGTTGCTGCACGGGGAAATGATGCGCTGGTCGGGGGAGCGGAGGGAGAGCAGGAGGCGGATGGAATCGAGGTTCAGGCTGCGGGCGGCGATGGGGTCGTTATCGCAGGCGGGGGCTCCGACGATGGCGGCGAGAGGGATGATGTAATCGGCTTTTTCAATTGCCTTGCGGACGGCGGATTCCTGGCGGGCGTCGCCGTAGAGGATATCGAAGTGATCGTTGAGGCAGCAGTTGAGGAGGCTCGACTGACTATAGAGGAAATTATCGAGGACGGTGACCGCGAAACCGTTTTCAAGGAGGGTGGGGACAAGTACCGAGCCGATGTAACCGGCTCCCCCAATGACAGTGATGTTCTTCACGTTGGTTTGTCGTCTCTTCTTCTAGGAACTTGCTCGCACAACGGAGCCTCGCCGGCCGGGCCCTGTGCGAGCTTTGGATGAGGCTGGGTGCTTTGTCGCGAGGCTGCGGCGCGGAGAATTATTCATTATAGCCAAGGTGATGAAGGATGACGGTAACGGCGGCGGCGAGAGTGTCACAAACGTGGATGGAGGTAGGGGAAGAGGCGAGAGCGTGGACTTCGTCTTCCATGGATTTGCCATAGCCGGTGCGGACGAGGATGGCTCCGGCGAGGGAGGCGTTGAGAGCGGCCTTGATATCGATGGTTTTGTCGCCGATGAGCCAGGAGCGGGAGAGGTCGAGGTTGAGTTTGGAGGCGGCGTCGAGGATCATGCCGGGGTTGGGTTTGCGGAAGGGGTGGTGGGAGGCGAGGGGTCCGGCGCCTTGGGGGTGATGGGCGCAGGCCCAGATGCCGTCGAAGAGGGCTCCGTGGTTTTGGAATTGGCGTTCGATGTGGGTTTGGACGAGGTGGAAGTCTTCCCAGGTGTAATAGCCTCGGGCGATACCGGCTTGATTGGTGATGATGACGGCGGGGATATGGCGCTGGTTGAGGCGGCGGATGGCATGGGGGGCGTCGGAGATGAGGATGGCGTCCTGGATGGTGTGGAGGTAGCCGGTTTCTTCGACGAGGACGCCATCGCGATCGAGGAAGACGGCGGGGGTGGCAGTGGGGTAGGGTTCGTTGTGGCGATGGAAAGTGCCGGAGGGTTGCAAGCATTCATGGTAGCGGTTTTTGGGAAGAGGGAGCCGTAGGGATCGGCGGGTTGAGTACAGGTCTTATATGTATACAGGAAGAAACTACAGGAGGGAGGCGGTAAGCAATAGAGAAGATTGGGGTTAGGTGGGAGAAGCGCACCGAGATACACGTGGGGGCGCACCGAGATATACGGGGGATAGTGCGTAACATATTGATAAATAAGGGATTCTGAAGGCACTGAGAATGACGTGGAAAAGTTGAATTTCCACAGGGTTTCACACAGGGTTTTCCACAGGTGATGTGGAAAAGTAGAGCGCACCGAGATATACGTTTGGGGTGGATGCGGGTAGATGGGGGGCGCACCGAGATATACGTTGGCTCTGGTGGGGCGCACCGAGATATACGATGGTCAGGATTGGGCGGAGTGGATGGCTTTACCGGGTTGGATGATGAGGTATTGGCCGTCGGGGGAGATTTCGGCGGGGCATTCGGGCCAGAAGCGTTTGGTGACGGCGAGCCATTCGCGGATTTTTTGTTTGAAGCGGCGCTCGCGTTTGTAGTCGGTCATGCCCATTTGTTGTTCGAGGCTGCCGGGGCCGCAGAGGTTGATGTATTCGACGCCTGGTGATTTGAAGCAGCGCCAGGAGAGCCACATGTAGA
>JADLBD010000130.1 GCA_020847975.1 Bryobacterales bacterium
GCCCAGCGGAGCACGCGCATGTCGTCGCGGTGGCCGCGGGTGACGATGATGATGTAGGAGCTTTCGTTGACCTCGAGTTTGGGGAAAGCGTCTTCGTACTCTTCGGCGAAGATGGAGTCGGCTTCGGGGAAACGGTCGCGGCTGGCGAACTGCTCACGGTTGTCGATGATGACAGTGGCGAAGCCGGCGAGATCAGCGATCTTGGAAAGGCTCTTCGAGATGTGCCCGGCTCCGAAGATGTAGGCAAAGGGCTGCGGAAGGACGGGTTCGATGAAGACATTGAGCTGGCCGCCGCAGATGAGTCCGTTGTCATAGGCGGCGTCCTGGCCGAGGTTGAACGTCATGTGGTGGGACCGCTCGGTTTCCATGGCCTCGCGGGCGGCGTTCCAGACTTCGGCTTCGACGCAGCCGCCGCCGATGGTGCCCACCATGCTGCCATCCTCGCGGACGAGCAACTTGGCGCTCTCATAGCTGGGGATGGAGCCGTTCACCTGAACGATGGTAGCGATGGCGCACTTCTGACCGGAGCGGCGCAGGCGCACCAGTTCCTCGTAGACATCCATATATAGAAGAATTATACCGTTCCGCCTGTATGGCGGGGCGCCGCGCCGGGTGTGCGAAACTCGGCTTAGAAGTTCTTTCATGCACAAGACAATCTCACTGCTTTTCCTGGTTTCGGCGGGAATTTCCGCGCAAACGATGGTGAATCTGGCGGTGGATGCCTCGGAGGCTCCGCGGCGATTGTTCCACGCCAGGATGACGATGGATGTGAAGCCGGGGCCGATGCGGCTGGTATATCCGAAGTGGATCCCGGGGGAACACTCGCCAACGGGGCCGGTGACGGATCTTGCCGCGCTGCGGATTACCGCGAACGGGACGGCGCTGCGGTGGCGGCGGGATGACGTGGACATGTACGCGATTGGCTTCGAGGTTCCGGCGGGCGCGTCGAAGATCGAGGTCTCGTTCGATTTTCTCTCGCCTCCTGATAGCGAAGGGTTCAGTTCCGGCGCGTCGGCGACGAGCGAGATGGCGGTGGTGAGTTGGAACCAGTTGCTGCTTTATCCGGAGGGGGACACGGCGCGGGGGGTGCAGTTCACGGCGAGCCTGAAAGTGCCGAAAGGGTGGAAGTATGGCACGGCGCTTCCGATAGCGCACGAATCAGGAGACATGGTGGAGTTCCAGCCGGCTCCACTCGAGACCCTGGTGGATTCGCCGGTGATGGCAGGCAGGTATTTCCGGACGATCGAGTTGACTCCGGGCGAGCATCCGGCGCACTACATACACCTGGCGGCGGATTCGGCGGAGGCGCTCGAGGTGAAGCCGGAAGTGATTGGCCATTATAGGAATCTGGTGGCGGAGACGGGGGCGCTGTACGGGGCGCGGCATTACCGGTCGTATCACTTTCTGGTTTCGCTGAGCGACCACGTGGCGCATTTCGGACTGGAGCATCACGAATCGAGCGACAACCGCATGGCGGAGGATGCGCTGACCGAGGACGGCGAGCGGAGAATTTCGGCGGGTTTGCTGCCGCACGAGATGACGCATTCCTGGAATGGGAAATACAGGCGCCCGGCGGGGCTGGCGACGAAGGATTACCAGCAGCCGATGAAGGGGGACCTGCTGTGGATTTACGAGGGATTGACGACGTACCTCGGGAGTATTCTTACGCCTCGCAGCGGGCTGCAAACGCCGGAGGACTATAGGGCGGAACTGGCGCTGGACGCGGCGGCGCTGGTGGATGAACCGGGACGCGACTGGCGTCCGCTGGAAGATACGGCGGTGGCGGCGCAGTTGCTGTATGCGGCGCGCAGGGACTACCAGAACCGGCGGCGGAGCGTGGACTACTATCCGGAGGGCGAACTGATCTGGCTGGAGGCGGACGTCACGATTCGCAAGCTGAGCGGCGGAAAACGGTCGTTGAACGATTTCTGCCGGCGCTTCCTCGGCGGGGAATCGGGCAAGCCGGAGGTGAAGCCGTACACGCTGGCGGATGTGATCGACGTGTTGCAGGCCGTGCAGCCATACGACTGGAAGGGATTTTTCACAGCGCGAGTGGACCGCATCGACAAGAAGCCTCCGCTTGGCGGGATTGCGGGAGCGGGCTGGCGGCTGACCTGGCGCGAGGATGTGCCGGAGTTCCAGAAGGTCCGCGAGGGAGTGCGGAAGCAGGTGGACGTACGGTACTCGCTGGGCCTGGTGCTGAGGGAAGACGGGACGATCCTGGACGTGATCGAGGGAAGCCCCGCGGACCGCGCCGGGATGGCTCCGGCGGGCACGCTGCTGGCGGTGAACGGACGGCAATTTACGGGAAAATCGCTGCGAGGTGCGATCCGGATGGGGAAGGAGAGCAGCGCGCGGATGAAATTGATTGTGAAGGACGGGGAAATCTACAAGACGTTCCGGGTGGAGTGCCATTCGGGGGAGAGATATCCGGTGCTGGAACGGGAGCAGGGAGTTCCCGATCTGCTATCGGAGATCATCCGGCCGCTGGAGAAGCAGCGGTAACCGCGATTCAAGATAACCGCGCCAGAAACCTGTCCATGAGAATTGGGCCGCCCTGATCGCCGATGGAGGTGAAGAAAGCCTGCCCTTGGAAGCGGTGATCGAGGTACGACCGCTTTACCCGTTCGCTGAAGCCGAGCTTGCGGAAAACATGCTGGGAGGTCTTGTTTGTGGCCTCGGTGACGGCCATGCGGTAGCCCTTGCGGATCCCGTTTTCAATACATTCAGCGGCCAGTTGCTGGGCGATGCCTTGGCCGGCGAACTTGCGCGCCACTCCGAGCAGGAAGAGGTGGAGCGACTCGCCGGGACTTGCGGTTCGTCCTGAGCGGTATTCTGTGTCGAGTTGGCCGAGGACGTCGAAAATGGGAGCAAATTTCGCGCTCAGGCTCTCCAGGCCCGGAGGCAATTCCGAGGCCGCATCTTCGGTGAGCAAGGCTCCCATCATCTCCCCTGTTTCGGCCGATCTGGCTACGATGGTGAGACCCTGATGCTCGGTATGGGGGCAAAGGAGGCGGACAAAATTCTCGAACTCGGGCGGGGTCAAACCGGCTGCGACGGCGGGGGGATCATACAGCGCAAAGGCGTCCCCGAGCAGGCACACCATCTCGTCCGAATCGGATGGTGTGCCGATGCTGTAGAGAACCGGACTTCCCGGTTGCATCAGACGAAGTCGATGCGGAAGATCCATCCCGAAGTCGGGCTATCGAGGTTCGGCCAACCCGGATGGATGCCGGCGTCGCAACTGATGAGCTTGCCGTCGTGCATGGCGAGACCGTGCGGGTCGCAGGAGCCGGGGAGGAAGTCGACGACTTCGAGCACCTTGCTCGTGGCGGCTTCGTAGCGGACGAGGCCGGGGCGGCCTTCGGAGTAGCGCTTGCTGTCGTTTCCGATGACATGCCAGACGGTGCCGTTGTCCCAGGCGCAGCCGTGGTAGCGCATGCGGTCCGGGGCCTGGTAGAAGGGGATCATGTATTCGGGCGCGAAGGTCTTGGGATCGACGCGGAGAATGCCGCGAAGGCGGAGCGCGACGAGCCAGAGTTTGCCGTCCTGCCACATGCCGCCGTGGCTGCCGCCGCCGTTATCCGGGGGGCCAAGGGGAATCTGACGGTGGCTGATGAGGCGGGAATTCATGTCCACCTGGAAGACGCCCTCCGGCGGCGCGTTGGCGATCATCCAGACATATCCGCCGCCGACGGCCATGCCGCTGGTGTTTCGGGATGGCGTCATCACGGTTTTCAGCAGCTTGCCGTTCCAATCCACCAGCCAGGCAGCCTCATCGAGAGATTTCGGCTCGGCCATGTGGTAGGCGGCGGCTTGCGCGCCGGAGAGCTTTTGCTCGCCAATCCATAAGCCTTCCGGGGTAGCGGCAATAGCATTGGGAAAGCCTGGCGGGCATTTGAACATCTTCGTGGTTTTCGCCTTGCGGGTAGGGAGCCGTTTGCCTTTGGATTCCGCTGCTTTGCGCACAGCAGCCTCCGCCTGTTCGGCAAAAGCAGAGCCTTTCCCCAAGGCCAGGCCGCTGGTAATGCCGGCGGCAAGGAATTCTCGTTTCGTCATAAGATCTCCATGAGGCCATTCCGGAGCGGCAGGTGGTTTTTGGGCCGCGCCGGTGGACTGGGCGGATTATATAACATTTGGGGGTTGGGGAAAGGCGGAGCGCGACAGCGGAGCGCGATAGGCTTCTATAGGCTAACGGTGTTGGCGGTTCCCGCGTCAGAAGCGTATGCGAGCGAGCTTGCGGCTGATTCGAACGGAGCCCGGTTTTGCGGCGGCAGCGGCAGTTGCGCTGGGCCTATGCATGGCGGCGAACAGCACGTTGTTCACGGTGGTGAATGCGCTATTGGGTGGTGTCACGAAGAGGCGAGTTCGGGATCAGGATGGCGCTGGGCGCGCAGCCTTCGCACGTGCTGCGTCTGGCGCTGGGACGCGCGGCGTCCGCGGCCGCCTGCGGAGTGTTGGGAGGGCTTGGGGGCGCAATGGCGCTGCGCCAGGTGATTGCGGCTCAGTTGACGGGCGTGAGCGCTTGGGATCCGGTGGTGCTGGGCGTTGCGGCAGGGGTGATCGGCGGAGCGGCGCCGGCGGCGGCGTGGTTTCCGGCGCGGATGGCGTCGCGGATTGATCCGGCGGAGGTATTGCGTGCTGAGTAGATTGCCGGCTTCCCGGCTTTGCGCTGTTTACTTACAGGTTTGTAACCAACCGTGAATCATCGGCATGAGTGCACTCCGCCCAAACCCCGGCAGCACCAAGCCGGAAAAATCCTTACGGGCAATCATCCAATTGTTCCGGCCGGCCGCGAGCGTTGAGAAGGCATCGATAGCCTGATAGGCAGAACTCTCCGGGATGAATCGCAGGAACTGAAGGTAGGTTACGCCCGCTTGAAATCGTGGGAATGATCGCATTTCGAAATTTACCGGCCCGTCGTCCAGCAACAGCGAACCACCGGGCCTTGTAACGACTATGGTTGGCCTGGAGCGGAGCGTAGACGCCTGCTTGTCCTTCCACAGAGCGTCGAGTATGAATATGTGATCGCCGTAAACAGCCGTCCCGGAAGCCGACAAGTGATACACCGATGAACTCGTATGTCCGACGGCAATCGCATCGGCTTTGCACGTCTGCTCTTGATAGAGATGCAGCAATGCCGTGATAAGAGATCCCGGCGGAAGCACCTCGTGCCCAGGGATCATAATGTCCAGACCTTTCCAGGCCACTGCTTTGGAGGATGCGAGCGGGCGCGCAGCGGCGAGCAGTTGCGCGAGTGGAGTGCCGGGAGGATTATTCTGCGCAAGATTCCGGTGTGCATTCCACTTTGGGCCGGCCAAGTCGACTGCGGGCTGCGCTAGTACTACGCTGGTGTTCGCAACCAGGAGCAGCCCAAGCGATAGCGGTGTGGTCCAATGCATTGGTGTCGTCACGTCACTTCAGGATAGGCAAGTCAATTCCCTAACCTAACTTGTAGAACCTGATTGTGTGGTCACCAGTGAGGACCAGTTTGTCGCCGTTCACGCCGCTATCGACTCCATATATATGTCCGAACTCGGGCGCAGGCGATGTTTTGTTGACGAAGGACCGCTGGAGTACAGGTTTCCACGCCGCGGTTGCTTTATCGAGAACATTGATTCTCCAAATACCAACACTGCCCGGGCCTCCTGCCGGTGGAACATACTGCAAGGAACTTAAGAACACATCCCCTCTATCCGTCAGGCCGAAACCGTAGCCATTCCACGCATCATCCGGAGGCTTCACAGAGATGTCCGCCAGTACAGCGCCTTGGAGCGAGATTTCCATATACCTGCTTCCCTTGGGTGAATACCATACCACCCGGTCCTTGGATGCTCGCATCCGGCCAGTATGATCATACAGAACGATTGGATCCGGGAAGGAGGATCGCGGGACGAACGCTCCGAGCAGCTTGCCTGCACGGTCGAAATGACGGAACACACCGGCATCCGGCGGGCCATTCAGCTCCTGTCCCGCTGTCCAAAGAGTCCCATCGGCGGCGATGGCAATCCGCCGCGGGATGTAGCGGGAAGTGCGGCGAATTACGGCGTTTGTTCCGTCTGACGAGATCCACGCGACGAAGAAATCCGCCCGGCCGTCCGTATCAATCGCGGATCCGGAGAGTGCGATTCGAGTACCGTCAAAACTCCGGTCCCAATCGTAAATGTTTATCGAGCCGGCGCCCGGTATTTCCAATGGTAGCGAGTACACCCTCTGACGTTCCGCAATCCAAATTATGGGGTTGGTCGCGCTATCCGCATTTTGGACGGCTATCAGGGCGCCATGGCTCCATTTGGGTATCTGCATCGTCTTCCAGGACAACGGGAAGGGCATGTCCTCGAGCCAGGTTAGGGAAGCGGCAAGAGCCGGCACCGCCAGGATGAGAATCACAGACGGCGGAGGAGCCTGACTACAGCGCCGGGAGTGGCGACGTCCTCTCGAGACATGCGGCACGCAGTTTTTCCGATTCGATGATACGCCGGACTGGTAAGGGGGTCAAGGTTCGGGCTTGCGCCGGCGCGCTCCGGTTATCCATCATGAAGCAAGGCCAATTGTCCTATGAGGCCCCGATCCTTTGTGGTTCCGGCAACGCAATGGCGTGCCGGCGCGCCTGGAGAGAGCGTCTGGAGACGAGAGAGAAACTGGCTACATGAACGTGGAACACGCCGATGTGGTGGTGGTGGGTAGTGGGATTGTGGGGTTGGCGCATGCCTACGCCGCGGCTCGTAAGGGATTGGAAGTGGTGGTGCTGGAGCGGTCCGCGGCCGCGCGGGGGGCGTCGATCCGGAATTTCGGGTTGATCTGGCCGATCGGTCAGCCTGGGGGGCCAATGCTCGAGATGGCGCTACGGAGCCGGGAACTCTGGCTCGAGGTGCTGGAGCAAACATCGCTGCCGCACTGGCGTACGGGATCACTGCATCTGGCATACCGGGCGGATGAAGAGGCGGTGGGGCGGGAGTTCGCGGATTTGGGATCGAAGCTGGGATATTCCTGCCAGTGGATGGAGTCTTCGGGGGTAACGTCTCTGAGTGACGCAGCGAATCCGGAAGGACTGCGTGGCGCGCTGTACAGCACGACGGAGATGACCGTGGATCCGCGAGCGGCAATGGCGAAGCTTCCGTTGTTCCTGATGGAGCGTTACGGGGTGGATTTCCGGTTCTCGACGCCGGCGCTGGCGGTTGGGGGCGGGAGGGTGGAGACGTCCCGGGGCAGTTGGAATGCCGATCATATCATCGTTTGCAGCGGGCATGATCTGGAGAGCCTGTACCCGGAGGAACTGGAACAGGCGGGATTGCAACTGTGCAAACTCCAGATGATGCGCACGTTTCAGCAGCCGGACGGATGGCTGCTGGGTCCGGCATTGGCTGGGGGCTTGACGATGCGCTACTATCCGTCGTTCGAGATCTGTAGCAACCTGGAGGGGTTGCGGCAGCGGATAACGGCTCAGATGCGCGGATATGACCGGTGGGGCATTCACGTGATGGTGTCGCAGACGATGCAGGGGGAAGTGACGATTGGGGATTCGCACGAATATGGATCGCCCGTGGATGTGTTCGACAAGCCGGAGATAGACGAGTTAATTCTGGACTATCTGCACACGATGGCGCGGTTTCCGATTCTGGAGATTGCGCAGCGCTGGCACGGAGTATACGCCAGGCATCCGCATGAGCCGTACGTGCGGCTGCGGCCGGAGACGGGAGTGGAGATCCTGACCGGCCTGGGAGGGGCCGGGATGACGCTGTCCTTCGGGCTGGCGGAGAAGACCATCGAGGCATGGGGATGAGTTTACGGGCGGTGATTCTGGATTGGGCGGGAACCACCGTGGATTTCGGATGCCAGGCTCCGGTGAATGTGTTGCAGCGGCTGTTTGACGAGGAGCACGTACCGATTCGCGGGTCAGAAGCGCGTCATTCGATGGGGCGGCTCAAGAGGGATCAGATTCGGGACATCCTGGCGCTGCCGCGCGTGGCGGAGGCGTGGGCCTCGAGGCATGGGAGATTGCCGGGGGAAGAGGACGTGGCGTGGCTGTCCGCGCGGTTCGGGCCGCTGCAACAGGACGCGGTGGCAGTGTATTCCGGAGTGATTGCGGGAGTGCCGGAGGCGGTGGCGCGGATGCGCGGGCGGGGATTGAAGATCGGGTCGACGACGGGATACACGCGGCCGATGCTGAATGCGGTGATGGCGCGCGCGGCGGCGGAGGGCTATGCTCCGGATGCGAGCGTGACGCCGGAGGAGGCGGGCGCGGGGCGGCCTTTGCCGTTCATGTGCTATCAGAATGCGATTCTGCTGCAAGCGTATCCGCTCGAGAGTTTCGTGAAGATCGGAGACACGGCGGCGGACATGGAGGAGGGGCGCAATGCGGGAATGTGGACGATTGGGGTGACGCTGACAGGGAACGAAGTTGGGTTGGAGAAAGCGGCGGCGGACAGACTTTCATCGAGTGAACTGGCGGCGCGGGTGGCGCGGGCGCGGGAGAGGCTGCTGGCGGCGGGAGCGCACGCGGTGGTGGAGAGCGTGGCTCAGGTAGATGCGGCGTTGGATGAGGTGGAGCGATGGCAGCGGAACGGGATGAAGCCGGGGAAGTGAGCGCGAAGCGGTAGCGGAAATTCTTGTCTATATTGGTGTCTATGGCCATCATCGCCGTGGCGGGAAGGAAAGGCGGGATCGGCAAATCGACGATTGCCGGGAACCTGGCGGGGGAGTTCGCGGAGACGGGGCGAAGCGTGGTGGTGCTGGACGCCGACCCGCAGCATAGTCTGGCGGCGTGGGCGGGACAGGGCGAGGGGGTGCTTTCACGGTGCGTGGAGAAGGTGGCAGTGGGCTCCGGCGCATTGCGAGCGAGAGCGCGCAAGGCGGCGAAAGAGGCCGACGTGGTGGTGATCGACACACCTCCGGGGATGATGGATGTGGCGTACGAGGCGGCGCTTACCGCGGATGTGCTGCTGCTGCCGTGCGGGGCGTCTCCCATGGATCTGTTCGCGATGAAGGACGTGCTGTCACTGGGGCTGAAGGCGCGGGCAGAGCGGCGATCAAAGAAGCCGCGGATCCGGTTTGCGCCGTCGCGGGTGATGCTGTCGACGAACCTGGGCAAGGGGCTGGTGAGTTCGCTCGAGGGGATGGGGAAGAAGGTATTGCCGGCGATTGGGCAGCGGGTGGTGGTGGCCGAGGCGGTGGTGAGCGGTCTGACGGTGGTGGAGTACGCGCCGGGGTCGGCGGCGCGGGAGGAGTTCCGCGCGCTGGCGAAGGCGGTGTGGAAGCTGCTGTGAATTCGAACCCGCGAAATCAGAACACATATTTCATCGAAAGCTGAGTAATGCGCGGATCGCTCGCGCTCGTAATCCGGCCGAACGTCGACGAAATGGTGGATGAGCTGGGGTTGCCGAAGTTTGCCCGGTTGAAGAAGTTGAAAAACTCGGCGCGGAACGACAGCGACTGCGACTCTTGAAACTTACCCCACGGCAGCCGAAACTGCTTGCTGATTGCCACATCGAAGGCCGCCATTCCCGGCCCGATCAAAAGGTTGCGGCTGGAAGTGCCGAAGGTTCCAATCGCATTGGCGATGAACGATTTCGTGTTGAAGTACTGCAACAACATGTCCGCCTTCGAACGGCTGCCCGGGATGTAAGGATCGCCGATGATATCCGCCCGGTCCCTGCCGATGCCGGAAAGGGAGTTGTCGACCCCCGTAGCCACCGTGAACGGAAGCCCGTCCCGAAGATTCAGGATCCCGTTGGTCTGCCATCCGCCAAGCACTGTTCGCCCCACAACGCCCAACAGGTTGAACTGGGGCAACTGCCAGCCGTAGGAAAACCGGAACTGGTGCGGCACGTTGTAGCCGCATGGCCCACGGTCAAACTTCGGATTCGTGCTGATGAAGTTGCTGGTATCGAAGAAGGCGTTATCGGCGAGGTTCAGACACTTCGACCAGCGGTAACCGGCGAGCACGCTGAAGCCGTGCGTCATGCGCTTCTCCACCGACACAATCAGCGCATTGAAGCTGGAGGTCGTGATGTTGTTCCCCACTGCCAGCGCCTGATAATACTGGCCAAGCGGCCGCCTCTGGTTTAGACGGAGCCGGTTGTCCGTCACAGACAGCCTGGGATCGTAGATGCCGGGGTTCGTTTCCACGGAGCCAAACAGGTGATAGCCATTCTGGCCTTCATAGGCCAGGCGAACCAGCGACGAGGCCGGCAATTGCCGCTCCACGGTGAAGTTCCATTGCTGAATCGCCGGAGCCTTCATGCCGAAGGAGAACGGATTCGCGCTCATTGGCAGCGGGAACGTCACTGTGGAAGGGTGGGGGCGCGCAATGGGAAAAGGGTTCACTTGCCCGCGATAGGGATCAGCGGTGCTGAACGGAAAATTGATCGTGGTCTGGATGGTGAACGGATTGTAGTTGGGGTTGATGGTGTTTCCGGTCGCCTGGTCCTGATACATGCCGTAACCGGCGCGGATGCTGGTCTTGCCGTCGCCGAAGGGGTCGAAGGCGATGCCGATTCTCGGATTGAACAAATGATAGTTCGTGGGGATCACGCGGTCCGGCACGCCGGGATCTCCCTGGACGAGCAGACCCGGCGGCGTGTTCGGATAGAGCGTCGAGCGTCTTCCTTGCAGGTAGTACTCCATACTGAAAGCCCCAGCCTGGTTGTAGGCCGATTCTTTCACCGGAACAAACGGGTTCCAGCGCACTCCCAGGGAGATCGTCAAACGCCGGGAGATCTTCCAGGTGTCGATTCCATACATTGCGGGAAGCGTACGGATGGGCACGATATAAAACGGTTCCTGCTGCGAGAATACGCTCGGCCTTCCCAACATGAAGTCCAGCAGATTGTCGCCCGATAGCTGCGCATTGAAGGTGTAATTGCCGTCGCTGAGGAAATCCTGGTTCTTCACCACTTTGCTGTATTCCACTTCTCCGCCGAATTCAAAGGTGTGGTTGCCCTTGATCCACGTCCAGTGATTCGACAGATCTCCCACCGTGGACGGTATGGTGTAAAACCCATTCCAACTGGCGCCGATGTTATAGCCGGCAACCGAGAGCCGCAGACTCGTCTTCGAGCCCTGCAACGTCATCTTCGGCACGTTTGCCCCGAGTTCCGGCCACCCCGGAAATCCCTCCGGCCCGATAAATGCATTCCAGCGTCTGCTCATGGAGAGCGAAAGAGTGGTGAGTAAATTGGGACGCATGGTGTAAGTGGCATTCAGAACGGCTACATTGCTGCGCCACGTATTGTCCGTCGTCACCGTCAGCAGATTGTTGGGGATCGGCGTGGAAGGCTGGTGCAGATTATCGTACAGGTAGCTGCCGTAAATGCGGAGCTTGGAACCAAACTGATGATCGGCCCGGCCGACGAGCTGGGTGTCGTCCTGCACCTGCCTGGAAGGGTAAAGCACGAGTCCTGTCCCCGGCGCTCCCGTCGGCTGCTGCGACAGGAGTTTCAGCGCGATCGTGTCAAACAGCGCTATGGGTACTTGGTTGTTCGGGAACGGCACATTGCCGTTCGGATTCACCAACTGCTTCCGCACCTGGGAAAAATCGCCGGCGCGCTCCGCCGCCGTGATACTAGTGGCGGTGTTGAAACTCGCCGGCACGCGCAGTTTGGTTCCCTGATACGAGAAGAAAAAGAATGTCTTATCCTTTTGAACCGGCCCGCCCACCGTGAGGCCGAATTGATTCCGCTTCAAGCCGTCGCGAACCGGCGCGAAGAAATTTCTCGCGTTCATCCTTCCGTTCCGCAGGAACTCGAATGCCGAGCCGTGGAACTGGTTTGTTCCTCCCTTGGTGACGGCGTTCATTACGCCACCTCCGCGGCCGCCGAACTTCGCGCTGTAGTTGTTCGTGTCAAAGCTGAACTCCTGAATCGCGTCGGGATTAGGGAAGACATTCGCCACTTCGGTAAGCGCATCCTCATTCAACGCGCCGTCCAGCAGAAACGTCGTGGAGTCGCCGCGCCCGCCGCTGGCGCCCACGTACGAATTGGCGTTCTCCGGGCGGGAAGCCCCCTGCTGGTAACCCGAAGATGACGTAGGCCCCGCGTCCGGAGCGAGTGACATCAACTGCAAAACGTTGCGCCCGTTCAGGGGGAGTTCCCGGGCCATCTGCGCGGTTACCGTATAGCTGACCGTCTGTGATCGCAGGTTCACTTGATCCGCCTCTCCCTGCACGGTAACTGTCTGGTTCGAAGAACCCACCTGGAGCGTGATGTTCACCGTTACCGGCCGGTTGACCTGCACGACAACGTCCTGCTGCACATGAATCTGGAAACCGGCTTTCTCCACTCGAAGGATATAGGTGTCCGGCGCCAGTTGAGTGATGACATAATTACCCTCGCTGTTCGTTGTGGTGTTGAAAACGGTGCCGGTTGATGTCGCGGTGGCCTGGACTTTCGCTTCGGGAACCGACGCCCCCGAAGGGTCCGAAATCGTGCCGGACAAAGAAGAAGTGGAACGCTGCCCCCACATGAAAAGCGGCGTGGCGAGAGCGGCCAGCAGCAGAGCCGTCCGGCGAGGTCGGTTGGACATGCAGCAAGTCTATGCGAGGCGGAACCTCCTGTCAAAGCACAGTAGAAGCAAAGTAGAAGGAAAGCAGAAAGGAGACGGGAGGCGGGAAAATTGTGGCTTTGGCTTGCCCACGCCGGGATACACGCGGCCGATGCGGAATGCGGCGATGGCGCGCGCGGCGGCGGAGGGCTATGCCCCGTTGCGAGCGTGGCCCGAAGCGGAGTCGGGCGCGGAGCGGCCTTTGCCTGTCGTTGCCTGCACTGTGCCAGCATGCGAATGGTGCGTTAGTTCGGGCTCACGAATCCGGCGTCGCGGCTTACGATACATTGTTTGTCGAACTTGCCGTGAGAGAACGGCTGCCGCCGGCGACCTTTGACGCGGCTTTGCTGAAAGCATTCCCGAAAATTGCGGCGCGGCCCGCCGCGCTCATGAGGAAGTAAAGAAGCCCTTGGCTATAATGGAAGGCGCTTCAACAATGCCCACAAACATTGACGCAAAAGAACGTTTGATTACCGCTTTGGATCTGCCTGGGGTTGCGCAGGCGCGGCAGAAGGTGGAAGAGCTCGAGGGCGTGGTGAGCTTTTTCAAGATCGGGCTGACGCTGCAACTGGCTCCGGGAGTGGAGCAGTTGATTCAGGAGCTGATCCGGGGCGGGAAACGGGTGTTTCTCGACTACAAGTATTACGACATTCCGGAGACGGTGAAGACGGCGGTGTCGCGGGCGGTGGATCTGGGGGTGTCGTTTCTCACGGTGCACGGGTCGACTCCGGTGATACAGGGGGCGGTGAAGGGGCGCGGGTCGAGCCCTTTGAAGCTGTTCGCGGTGACCGTTTTGACCAGCATGGACAAGGCGGACCTGGCGGAGCTGGGGTACGAGAATCTATCCGTGGAGGAGTTGGTGCTGTTCCGCGCGCGGAAGGCGTTGGAGGCGGGTTGCGACGGAGTGATCGCGTCGGGGCGGGAGGCAAGGCAGGTGAAGGCGCTCGCGGGGGGAAGCCGGCTGCTGGTGGTGACGCCGGGGATCCGGCCGGATGGCTATGCGGAAGATGATCAGAAGCGGAGGACGACTCCGGCGGATGCGATTCTGGCTGGCGCGGACTACCTGGTGATCGGGCGGCCGATAGTGGGAGCGGCGGAGCCGCGCGAGGCGGCAGAGCGGATTCTGGCCCAGATGCGGGAGGCGTTCGACAAGGCGGCTGCCGGCAGAGGGTAGTCAATAACCGCGGGCCGCGACGAAGCCGTGGTAGCTGACCAGCATATCCTTCACAAGCAGATTTCTTTTCGTTTTGTCCTGAGGAACGCGCCAGCGTTTGCCCCAGGAGAAGAGGTCGAAGGCGCTCAAGTAGTCTCCGATGACGCTGATGAGCCAGTCGGGGTGAGGCATGCCGGCGGGGACACTTGAGCGGCGCAGGTCGAGGGAGGACTCGATGATCTCGCCGAGCATTTTGCCGCGGCCAAGCCTCCCACGACCTGTGTTGAAGAGTTGAATGCCGAGCCAGGCGTAATCGACAGGAAAATCGTCAGCCCAGGCGCGCACGGCGGAGGTGGCGCCGCAGAGCCAGGTTTGCGACTGATTGATCCGGGTGGAATCAATCACCCGCTCGCACAACCCGCCGGCCACCTTGTCCCGGTTGAGATTGGGCCAGACGGAGCCGGCGGGCTGCTTTTTGAAATCCTCGACAAGCTTACAGGCCCACTCGAAATCCTTGTTGTTCTTTTCCTGCTCGGCATCGGTACAGGCGGCTTTTGTCGTCCAGCAGGTCGCCTGACTGGTCGGCATCGTCGAACGAATCGTTGGGGGTTGCCATTCTGCAATTACAGGCGGAAAGCAACCCCGCATTCCGTCATCAGAAGTTGTATTTCAGACCGAACTGGATGTTCCGGGGCGATGTCACCTGGGAGGTGATTTGGCCGAAGCTGCCCACGGAGGTGATGTCGCGTCCGGGAGGTCCGAAACTGACGTGGTTGGCGATATTGAAGAACTCGACACGGAAGTCGAGGCGCTGGCGTTCGGTGATGTAGAAGATCTTGCCGATGGAGGCGTCGAGGTTGAAGTAGCTGGGCGCTCGCAGAGTTCCTACTCCCGCGGTTCCGAAGGTCCCAAGCGATGGAAGGCCATAGGAACAGGTCCCGTTGTCGACGCCGGCGGCGCAGAAAGTGCTTGCGTCCACGGGTCCGAAGAAGCGGTCCACGGTCTGGGAAGTAATCGTCATGGGGCGGTAGTAGTTGGCGCGCACGTTGCCACGTACCGATTGCCCGGTATTGGTTTGCGCGGCAGCCGCCGTGACGGTAACCGGGAACCCGGAATGGGCGGTGAGGAAGTAGTTCACGTTCCATCCGCCAAGCAGAAGGTCGGCTGCCTTAGCCATTCCCGTGCCGAAGCGCTTGCCTTTCCCGACAGGCAGCGCATAGAGGCCGCCGACGCTGAAGTTGTGCGTGGCGTCGAAGCAGGCGGGACCGAAGTTCGCATGGCGGTCGTAGGCATTCTGCCAGTAGGCTCCGTCGGAATTGACGGCGGCGCACCCGTAGTAGCCGAGGTTGTCGGTAAGGGTTTTGGAGAAGGTGTAGGAGGAGATAAGTTCGAGGCCGCCGCTCATGCGGTGGCGGGCGGTCATCTGGAGCGAATTGTAGCGGCTGGTGCCGCTTGATTCGGTGAGGGCGATGTTGCCCACGTTCGGCAGCACCTTGGCGAGCGGGCGGCGGTCGTTGAGGTTGATCCAGGTGCTGAAGGGGCCGGCGCCGGGCAGCGGCTGATTGGCTTCGTGAGGAACGATGAGGTGAGTGGCGTGGTTGCCGACGTAGGCAGCGGAGACGGAGGTGGCTTTGCCGAACTGGTATTCGAGGGCGAAGTTGTACTGGTTGGTGAACTGGGGACGAAGGTCAAGGTCCCAGGCGCGGGCCTGGTAGAAGGGCGCCGAACCGGTACGGGGGCTGGTGAGGTCACCCGCTCCGATGACGTCCGAAAAACCGGTACGGATGTCGCCGGGGGAGGTGGCGTCGTAGTTCACGTTCGATTCGATGAAGAAGGGCGGGTTGAGCGGGAGGCGGAGGTTGGCTCCGGTACCTTCGAGGAAGCTCGAGAAGCGGTAGCCCGCGCGCACTACGAGCTTGTTCTGGAACATGTCCGGGGTCCAGGCGATGCCAACGGTGGGCATGAACTGCTTACGGTAGGGTTTGTAGAGACCGCGGCCGTATTCAGTCTTTCCCGGATAGATGAGCTGTCCGGTGTAGGTGTTGATGTTGACCTGGCGGTCAGCGACCTCATAGAGGGGCGAGATGTATTCCCAGCGCATGCCGAGGTTGAGGGTAAGGTTGCGGCGGGCTTTCCAATCGTCCTGGAAATAGACGGCGTTGCGCCAGTGACGCTGCCCCCACTTGCCGGTGACGGCTCCGCGCCCTTTGGCGGAGAGGGTATTGAGGAGGAAATCGCCGTAGTCGAGGCCGGAGTAGCCGCCGGAGTAGGTGAAGGTTCCAAGGGCTCCATTGTTGCCGGCGTAGTAGTGGTTCTGTTGGGCGCGGAACAACTGGCCGCCGAATTTGAGCAGGTGGGCAGCAGCCTGATAGGTGAAATGGGTCTGGGCCTGGTAGTTGTTCTGCTTGGAATCGGCGATGGAGGCTCCGGCTCCGATGCCGGTGAGGCCGCCGCCGACGGTGATCCCGCTGAGGCCGGGGATCGGTTGGCCGCCGCCGATACCGAACTTGGCGTTGCCGTCGCTGCCGAGCAGGCCGGACCAGTCGAGGGTGTTGTCAGCGACACCGGTGCGGCTGTAGGAGATACGGGACTCGTTCACCAGCCGCGGGGTGTAGGTGCGCGTCCAGGAGAGGACGGCGCTGGTGGTGGGTCCATTGGTGCCCCCGGTCATCTGTTCGGGCAGGGGGTTCCGGGAGCCAAGCGATTCATAGCGCCCGATGGACCAGCGGCCGGAAAGGGAATCCTTATCGGTGAGGCGAATATCGGCCTTGGCGTCGGCCTGATGGTTGCCCAGTTTGCTGGCCGAACTGGCGAGGTAGTTGTTTGTGACGCGTAACGGCCCGGTGCCCGGGTTGTTGGGGAGGGGGTAAAGGTCGGGACTGCTGAAGAGTTTCTGAGCAACCGGGTTGGTGATGCGGGCGGTGGGAATGATGTTGCCGGCAAACGGCGCGCGGGTGGCGGCGCTGGTGCCGGTGAGCGGATCGCGGACGATGGTGTTCTGGGTGAGGAATTGCGACAGATCGCCGGTGCGCCAGGTATCGGGCGCGACGCTTGCGGCCGCGGGTCCGGAGATGCGCTGCTCGGTGCCTTCATAGTCCACGAAGAAGAAGGCTTTGTTGCGCTTGATGGGGCCGCCGAAGGTGCCGCCGAAGATATTGCGGCGGAAGGCGTTGCGTTTGGCTCCCGAGCGGTTGGCGAAGTAGCCGTTGGCATCAAGTTTGTCGTTGCGGAGAAATTCGAAGACGTTGCCGTGGAACTCGTTGGTGCCGCTCTTGAGGGTCATCACAACGCTGGCTCCGCCGACGTTGCCGTATTCGCCGCCGCCGTTGCCGGTGATGACTTTCACCTCTTCAAGGGCATCGACGTTGGGCTGGTAGCCGATGCGGTTGCCGACGGTCTCGCCGGTTTCGACGCCGTCGAGGAGGAAGTTATTCGTCTGTTCGCGATTGCCGTTTACTTGAGGGCGGCTGCCGCTGCTTTGAAAGCGCGCCGAGGTGCTCATGACGGTGGGCGAGGTGCTGATGGCTCCCGGAATCAGCAATGTGAGGTTGGCGAAGTTGCGGCCGTTGAGGGGAATGGAGGTGAGTTTGCTCGAGTTGATGGCGTCGCCGGTGGCGGTGGATTCGGTCTGGAGGATGGGCGCGGAGCCGCTGACCTCGACGGTTTGGGTGAGTTCGCCGACCTCCATTTTGAAGTCAACACGGGCGATCTGGTTCACCTCGAGGGAGAAGGGGCCGAGGGTCGCCTTCTTGAAGCCGCTGCTTTCGGCGGCGATGTTGTAGTTACCGACGGGGAGGAAGGGGAGGTTATAGACGCCAACCCCATTCGTTTGAGCGGTGTAGGTGAGCGAGGTCGCGGCGTTGGTGGCGACGACTTTGGCGTTGGGGATGGCGGCTCCTGTCTCATCGGAGACAGTGCCGGTGATGGAAGCGGTGATGGTTTGGGAAAATGCTGCGGAGCAGAACAGACCCACTTGGAGCAGTAGCGAGAATGCGAAAGACCTCATAACAGTTATCTCCAACTATACGGAATGCCGGGGGAATCCACAATTGATTTTTCGGCGGATGAGCCGGCGCGTCGGCTTTGTTGCTCCGGGTGTACGATGAAGATGGTCTTTATCCATGGCACACTCAGGCACATCCAGACGGCACTTTTTCTTCGGGACTCTACTCGCGGGCGCGGTGCCGGCGGGCGGGTTCGGCAGCACGGTTTCGCTGCGCCACATGGGGTATAAGTCGCCGAACGAGAAACTGAACATCGCGGCAATCGGGGCGGGAGGCAAGGGATACACCGACATTTCCGGGTGTGCGACGGAGAACATCGTGGCGATGGCCGATCCCGACGAGGTGCGGGGCTCGCGCGGGTTCAATCTGCATCCGAACGCGCCGCGGTACAAGGATTTCCGGCAGATGCTGGACAAGGAAGACAGGAACATCGATGCGGTGACGGTGTCGACGCCGGACCATATGCACGGGACGGCGGCGATGTGGGCGATGATGCGCGGGAAGCACGTGTACTGCCAGAAGCCGCTGACGCGCACGATTTGGGAAGCGCGGCAGTTGACCGAAGCGGCGGCCAAGTACAAGGTGGCGACGCAGATGGGGAATCAGGGATATTCGAACGAAGGGGCACGGCAGGCGGCGGAGATCCTCTGGAGCGGCGATATCGGAAATGTGACGGAAGTGCACGCCTGGACGGACCGGCCGAGGAAATACTGGCCGCAGGGTCCGGAGGTGGAGCCGAAACCGGGGACTGCTCCTTCGACGCTCGATTGGGATGTGTGGTTGGGGGTAGCACAGGAGCGCCCGTACAGTGCGGCATATCTGCCGCTGAAGTGGCGCGGATATCCGGATTTCGGCTGCGGGGCGATTGGGGACATGGCGTGCCACATTCTGGGGACTCCGAACATGGCG
Source organism: Bryobacterales bacterium (assembly GCA_020847975.1). Taxonomy (GTDB): domain Bacteria; phylum Acidobacteriota; class Terriglobia; order Bryobacterales; family Bryobacteraceae; genus CADEFT01. The sequence continues at coordinate 18,607 of JADLBD010000130.1, forward strand.
CTGCGGCTGACGGCGCCCACCAGCGTGGAGTGCGTCATGCAGGAGGGGAAAGGGAAGTACACGTACCCGAAGAAGTCGCTGATCCGGTTTGATTTTCCGGCGCGCGGGTCGATGCCTCCGGTGAAGATCTTCTGGCATGACGGCATGGAGAAGCAGCCGGACATTCCGGGAGTGCCTGAGGGCGAGTTGCTCGGGGACGACGATGTCAACGGGAGCGTGTTCATCGGCGACAAGGGCATGATGACGACGGGTTGTTACGGAGAGCGGACGAGGCTGGTTCCGGCGTCGAAGATGAAGGACTACAAGATGCCGCCGCCGCTGCTGACGCGGTCGCCGGGGCATTACCGGGATTGGATCCGGGCGTGCAAGGGAGGCGACCCGGCCTGCTCGAACTTCGGCGTGGCCGGACCGTTCGTGCAATGGATGCTGCTGGGCGTGATCGCGATGAAATTCGAAGGCAAGCTCGAGTGGGATGCCGAGAACATGCGGATTACGAATAACAAGGAAGCGAACGAATACTTGAAGCCGCGGTTCCGGAAAGGGTGGAAGTTCGCGGGGTAGAGGGAGCTTTCAGGGCAGCCTTCAGCGATCGGCTATCACCTTTCAGCCAGACCTCCGGCTGCGCCGGATTGAGCAACCTGTGACTTTCGGCCAGCGCTCGGCTTTCAGCCTGGTCAGCGGTTTCCCCGGGTTGAACACCCTTTGACTTTCTGCAGGTCAGTCACAGGCCAGCTTTCGGACCCGGGTGGGGTGGGGCGCTACTTTTTGCGGAAGATGGCGATGTATTGGACTTTGGGTTGGTGATCCTGCTTGTGGATGAGTTCGAAGCCGTTTGATTCCACCTCGCGGATGACGCCGTCCTGATCGAGGCGGATGTGGGCGGGATCACGGAACCCGTTCTTGTAGAAATCGATAACAGCGAGACGGCCGCCGGGGTGGAGGGATTTGGCGATCACGGCGAGCATCTTGTCAGGGTAGTCGAAGTGATGGTAGGCATCGAGGACCATGACAAGATCGGCGGAGTCCGCGGGAAGGCGGGGGTCCCTGTCGATGCCCTTGATGAATTCGACGTTGGTGAGCGAATGGCTGGCGGCGTTCTCCCTGGCCTTGGCAAGGAAGTCGTCGAAGATGTCTTCGGCAATGACCTTCCCTTTAGGGCCGACGGCTTCACTGAGGTAGGGGAGCATATATCCGACACCCGTACCCAAGTCAACCACCGTGGAGCCGGGCTTGATGTTGAGGACTTCGACGAGTTCTTTGGGCCGCTGCTTGCTTTCCCGATCGCTGGCGTTCAAGCCTTGGGCAACCCGTTCGCGGCCTTCGTGGGTCTTGTAGCCGCTGTTGGCGGTGGCCGCGGCCTGAGACCATGCGGGCGTGGCGAGCGCGGCAAGAGAGAGGACGAGCGAAAAGATTCTCATAAGGGCCTTTCCATGGGCAGGGCAAGCGGGGGTTCCACCATGAAATCGAGAGTCGCCATGCGAGCCACCGCTTCCTGAGCCGCTTGTTCGAGACAAGGCTCAATTGTAATCACAAACGGGAGATCGTGCTTGGTTTCGGAGGGCAATTGGAGGACAGCGTCGAGGCTGATCTGCTTTTCAGCGAGGATACCGGCGAGGGCGGCAATGATGCCGGGACGGTCGTGCACCTTGAAGCGCAGGTAGAAAGCGCATTTTTGCAGGCTGATGGAGAGAGGGCGATTCTCGCCGAGGCGTTCGTGGGCGAAGGGCGAGACGCGCTCGGGGCTTCCGGCGCGGATTTCGCGGGCCACGCGCATGAGGTCGCTGACGACGGCGACTCCGGTGGGATTGGGACCGGCGCCGCGGCCGTAATAGAAGGTGTCCTCGCCGTAGTGGCCTCGCACCCAGATGGCGTTGTAAGCTCCCTGGACGCTGGCGAGGATGGTGGATTGGGAGATGAGCGTGGGGCGAACGGAGAGAAAGATGCCTTCGTGGGTGCGGCGGGCGGAGCACAACAGCTTGATGGTGTGGCCGAGCCTGTGAGCGTATTGGAAATCGATGGGGCTGATGCGGCGGATGCCTTCGGTGTGGATGTCGGAGGGAACGATGCGCTCACCGAAGGCGAGAGCGGCCAGGATGGCGAGTTTGGAGCGGGCGTCGAAGCCGTCGATGTCGGCGCTGGGATCGGCTTCGGCATAGCCGAGGCGTTGCGCTTCTGTTAAAACATCGTGGAAGGCGGAACCATGGCGCTCGATTTCCGTAAGGATATAGTTGCTGGTGCCGTTGAGGATGCCCTGGAGCGCGGTGACGCGATCGCCGGAGATGCCTTCGCGCA
>JADLBD010000131.1 GCA_020847975.1 Bryobacterales bacterium
CACGCCAACTCCCCGCGCGACGCCTTCTCCCGCCTCGAAGCCATGATCCTCATGGCCGACCTCGAAATCCCCAACCGCGTCATCGTCCAGCAACTCGCCAGCGCCATCAAACTCGTGCTCCAGGTCACCCGCATGCAGGACGGCTCCCGCAAGATCATCGGCATCTCCGAAGTCGTCGGCGTCGATGAAGGCCGCGTGGCCACACGGGACATTTTCCACTTCGACCGCACCGGAGTGAGCGACGCGGGCAAAGTCCAAGGCCGCTTTCGCTGGACCGGCTACGAGCCCAAAATCCTCGAGCGCATGCGTACCATGGGCATTCAGACGCCCCCCGGACTCTTTGATGAAGTAGTGGAAGTCAACCTTTAGGACGCAACATATATGGCAGAGAAGATCACCAGACGGCAATTGGGTTTGGCCGCAGCCCTCGCAGCCGCCCCCGCATTGGCCCAGCCCGCATCGAACTACACCGGCGCTTTGGACGGCTTCGAATCCCGTATCGACGCCAACGGCTTCGATCCCGTGGCCTGGACCCGTGAACAATACAAATCCGCGCCCCTCCAGCTCACCTTCAAGGCGGACAACCGCAAACAGGCCGAAGCATGGCAGAAAAAACTGCGCGCCAAGCTCCTCGAGTTGTTGGGAGACATCCCCGCCTCTCGCGGCCCCCTCAACGCCCAAACCCTCGACAAGGCGGAGTTCCCCGGCTACACGCGCGAGAAATTCATCTTCGAAAGCCGCCCCGGCCTCTGGGTGCTTGGCTACCTCCTGCTTCCCAAAAATAAGCCCGCCCCTCATCCCACCGTCATCTGCCTTCCCGGCCACGGCCGCGGCGTCGATGACATCGTAGGCATCGACGACAAAGGCCAGCCGCGCACCGGCAAATCCGGCTACCAGCACGACTTCGCCCTTCAGGTGGTCGAGCATGGCCTCGCCGCCGTCGCCATCGAGCAGATGGCCTTCGGATGCCGCCGCGATGCCAAGACTCGCAAAGGCGGCCTCGGCCGCTCCGCCTGCCAACCTGTTGCCGGAGCCGCCCTGCTCCTCGGCCAGACCATGATCCACTGGCGCGTCAACGACGTCAGCCGCACCATCGACTGGATCGAGACGCGCAGCGAACTCGATCCCAAGCGCATCGGCGTCACCGGCATCTCCGGCGGCGGCACCATCACCGTTTTCTCCGCCGCCCTCGAACCCCGCCTCCGCGCCGCTTTCGCCAGCGGCTACCTCTGCACCTTCCGCGATTCCATCTTCAGCCTCTCCCACTGCATCGACAATTACGTCCCGGGAATCCTGAATTGGGCGGAGATGTATGACGTGGCGGGCCTCATCGCGCCCAAGCCCTTCTTCGCCGAATCCGGCACCCGCGACGACATCTTTCCCATCAACGCCGCGCGCGAAAGTTTCTCCCGCGTAAAACGCGTCTATGAACTCTTCGGCGCGGGCGATCTCGCCGGACACGAGACCTTCGACGGCGAACACAGTTGGCACGGCGTAGGTGGAATTCCCTTTCTTGCCCGGCACCTTGGAGTGTAAATGGCGGCTGGCTCCCCGGCAATTCGAGTCACGGACCTGAGGAAGATCTACGGAACCAAGGCCGCCGTCGACGGCCTCAGCCTCACTGTGCCTCGGGGCTGTTTCTATGGGTTCCTGGGACCCAATGGAGCCGGAAAAACCACCACCATCAAAATGCTCATGGGGCTGGCCGTCCCCACTTCCGGAGCCATCGAAATCCTCGGCTATCCCCTCCCACAGGGCGAACTCGAGATCAAGGCCCGCATCGGTCTGGTCCCCGACGAAACCCTCCTCTTCGAACAGTTGACCGGAGCCGAATTCCTCGAGTTCGTCGGCCGCATGTACCGCCTTCCCCGCCCCGTGGCCCAGGAGCGCGCCCGCGAGTTGATGGCCCTCTTCGAACTCGACGGAGCCTCCCGCAAACTCATCGGTGAGTACTCCAAAGGCATGCGCAAACGCGTCGCCATGGCCGCCTCCATGATCCACAAGCCCGAACTCTTTCTCATGGACGAGCCCTTTGAAGGCGTCGATGCCGTCGGTGCCCGCATGATGAAAGACCTCCTCCTCGAACAGGTGAAGCGCGGCGCCACCGTCTTCCTCACCTCCCACGTCCTCGAAGTGGTCGAGCGCCTCTGCGAGCGCGTCGCCATCATCCATCAGGGCCGCCTCGTCGTCGAAGGCGAAATGGCTACTCTGCGCTCCGGCTCGGAAACCCTCGAAGACATCTTTGTCCGCGTCGTCGGAGCCGAACGCCACACCGAATCCCTGGACTGGCTATGAGCGGGCAAACAACCGCCATCCTCTGGGCCCAATGGCGCGCGCTGCGCAATTACTATCCGCGCGCCGGCCGCGGCGGCGTCTGGTTCTCCATCATCATCGCCGTCCTCTGGTACGGCCTCTGGGCCCTCGGGGCCGTTGCCGTCGCCATGCTCGTGCGCGAAAGCCGCGACCCGGAAATCCTCTACCGTTTCCTCGCCCCAGGCCTCCTCCTCGCCTTCCTCTACTGGCAACTCATCCCCATCCTCATGGTCACCTCCGGCATGTCGCTTCACCTCAAGCGCCTTCGCGTCTATCCCATCCCCCACACCTCCCTCTTCGGTTTGGAAGTGCTCCTCCGCATGACCACCGCCATCGAGATGATCCTCCTGTTCTGCGGAGCCACCGCGGGCCTCCTCCTCAGCCCCCGCCTCCCGTTCTGGTATGCCGGCGCCTTCGTTCCCTACCTGTTGTTCAATCTCTTCACCTCCGCCGGCATCCGCGATCTCATCACCCGCATGCTCGCCCTCCGCCGCTTCCGCGAAATCATGGTCTTCTTCCTCCTCCTCATCGCCGCTCTCCCCCAACTCTTCCTGCGTGCCGATCTCCCTCCCAACTGGCGCCACTACCTTGACCGCATGCCCGTCCTCGTCTGGCCCTGGTCCGCCACCGCCAAACTGATCGCCGGTGACTGGAACTGGCACTACGTCGCCGCCAGCCTCAGTTGGATGCTCATCGCCTACGCATTCGGACGCTGGCAATTCGAGCGCGGCCTGCGTTTCGATGAAGAAGCCGCGCGCTCCGCCGGCAATGAAGGCGCCAGCGGCGAGAGATGGATCGAATGGCTCTTCCGCCTCCCCGCGGGCTGGCTCGGCGACCCCCTCGCCGCCCTTGTCGAAAAGGAACTCCGCACCCTCGTCCGCTCCCCACGCTTCCGCATCGTCTTCGTCATGGGCTTCAGCTTCGGTTTGCTCGTCTGGCTCCCCATGATGTTCGGAGGCAAGAAAAGCCCCTTCCTTCAGGCGCACTTCCTCGTCATTGTCTGCGCCTACGCCATGATGCTCCTCAGCGAAGTCTCCGTCTGGAACGTCCTCGGCTTTGACCGCTCCGCCGCCCAGATCTACTGGCTCGCCCCCGTCCGCACCATCCAGATGCTGGTAGCCAAGAACATCACCACCGTCATCTTTGTCATCGTCGAAATCCTCATCATCACCGCCGTCTGCCTCCTCTTCCGCATGCCCGTGACCCCGCTTTTGTTCTTCGAATCTTTCTCCGTCTGCCTCGTCATGCTCCTCCTGCTCATGGCCATCGGCAACTTCAGTTCCCTCCGCTATCCCCGCCCCGTGGACCCCAACCAGAACTGGAAACGCGGCTCCGCCTCCCGCTTCCAGGCCATGCTCCTCTTCGTCTACCCTATCCTCGGCCTCCCCTTCCTCTTTGCCTACTTCGCCCGCGACCGCTGGGACTCCGACCTCATCTTTTATGCCATCCTCGCCTTCACCTCCCTCGGCGGAGCCATCGCCTATGGCTTCTCCCTCGAATCAGCCGCCAAAACCGCTCGAGAGCGCAAGGAACTCATCCTCACCGCCCTCGCCGCCGGCGAAGGCCCTGTATCGACTTAAGGCCACACCTCGTTCGCATCCACTTCACCTCCCATTTCTGACAACATCCGGGTTAATGCAATGTCGCACTCCGCAGACCCTGGACCGCTACCTGATGGAAACAACCGCCTTTGGCGGGAACAGTGGTGCGCCCGTGTTTCTCTATCTCGGTCCCGACAGTGTGCCCGGTCAACTTCGAATAGGCTCGCAGACAAAACTGATTGGCGTAGCAACACCAGGACTCCGCGAAGCACCACGGCCGAGGCTGTCGCCCTGATCACCCAGGCCTACCAGCGCTACCGGCGCGTCCGGCGCATCGAACGCACCCTTCCGGATGGCGGAGAAACCGTCAAGGGAGAACTCGATAACGCGCGCCCGGAGAGCCTTCATAGTCATGAGCGATGGACGTCGCCGCGCTGCGGACCCGACATCTGGAGTTCTTCGGCAAGAAGACCAGCTGCGCACACCGGAAGTTCCTGTTCCGGAAGCTCGCCTGGCGCCTCCAGGCCCAGACTGAAGGCGGGCTGCCTGAGTCGGCGGTCGAACTGGCGCGGAGCATCGCGCCGGGACACGCCGCTCAGGAGTCGCGTGCTGACGAACGCGAACCCCGATGGACAACTCATCGACGGCCACCATCGAGCCGGCGCACGATGCCCGCACTCCGCTGCCGGGCGGGCTTATCGCCAAGCAGTACCGGGGCAACCGGAGTGGAAGGATCACAACGGCTTCGGTGTTTGTCAATCGTTCATCAAGTAGACGCCTTCCGGTTACAATAAGAAACACGCTCGCCAAGAGCACGCCCGGGGAAGGCATAGGAGCATGAAATGAACCAGGAACACTCCGCGAAACTCCACGAATTTTATGACTGGGGTGTGCGGGCGCGGCTGGAATTGATTCCCACTGCCCGCAAAGTCCGGCGCGACTTCGCCCTCTTCGCGGAGCAGCAACCGGATGGTCCCGCGATCATGGCGGCGCTCGACAGCATTCTCCAGGAAGCGGAGCGCTGGCATGACCAGTCCGTTGGTCTCGCCCCGGCGAAAGGCCCCTACCGGGAGGCGCTGCCGGAGGTGGACCTGCCGCTCGGGGAAATCATCTCGTGGGCTGAGGCATCCAACGGGCTTTTTGAGACAGTCAGCAGGCTTGGCACCTACTGTCATTTCCACCTGAAGGAACTCCGCAAACACGAGGCGGAGCAGGCGGATCCCGTGGAACCTCCGCTGTTTTCCAAAGAGGAGTATCGGCGGCTCAAGATCAGGAATTCTTTACTGAACAACCTGGAAATCCTCCTCGGGCGGACCAGCCTTTCGAGCTATCCGCTGCGCCTCGAAATCGACCCCACCAATGAGTGCAACCTCCGCTGCCGCGGATGCCGGCACGGGATCACGAAGGAATTCCACCACACGGAGATGCGCCGCGAGTACGTGGAGATCATCAGCGAAGCGTTTCCTTTCGTCGACTACATGTATCCGATAGGCACGGGCGAGCCCACCATGTCCTCCACCACGCCCATGCTCATCCGGGAAGCGGCCCGCCATCAGGTAAAAGTGGACCTGTTGACCAACGGCATCGCGCTCGAAAAGGCCAACGTGCCGTGGGAGGCGTTCTACCGGCTCGGCATCAGCGTCGATGGCGCGAGCGAGGAAACGATGCGCGCCCTGCGGCCCGTGGCGCCCCTGGCGCATGTGTTGACTTCCCTCAAGAAGCTGCGCGCCAACGCTCCGCAGGCCACCATCTACACCAAGGTCACGGTGTCGCGCATGAACTACGACGAGTTGCCGGCGCTGATGGACAAACTCGCCGATTCCGGCGTGAACGAGGTGATTGTTCATTCGCTCGAAGTGTTTCACACGGTTCACGAAGCTATCCAGGTGCGCGCCTCCGACCGGCAGCACATGGAGCAGTGCGTCCAGGCGGCAAGGGAAACCGCCGAACGGCGCGGAATGCAGTTCGTCAACGCACTCAACTTCGACGGGGCCGCGCGCCACGACGAATCAGCGCGTGACAAGGACGCCATGTTTCAGTTGTTGAAGCAGAGCCCGCTGCCTGTGCTGCAAATCCGCGAACTGCCCGCGCTGCGGAAGAGCCTCGAGAGCACGGCGTTCCGCTATTACCCGGAAGCGCTGGTGCGCGCGGCCGGGCTTTCTCCCCACGCAAAGGCCGCCGCACCCGTGCACAGGCGTCCGGCAGTGGAGATCCAGACCATCGACCGGCTCATCGGCGAGCATGTCAAACAGGCGAAGGAAATCACACCGGAGCAGGCGCGGATTCCCTATTGCTTCCTGCCATGGAAGATGCCGATTGTGGCTCCTGACGGGCGAACACGCGCCTGCTGCCACTTGCCCGGCCAACTGGGCGACATCGATCAGGGCCGCACGTTTCAGGACTTGTGGTCCAGCCCGGGATACGTACAGCTTCGGGAATCCATGTTCCATGTGGAGAAGCTGCCCGATTCCTGCGCCACCTGCCGGGAGTTCGACCGCAGCGCCTACTCCGGCGAGACGCTGGCGCTGGCGGACATGCTGGCTGTTCCCATCCGTCAGGCGCCGCGCTACCCTGCCCCCATGGATGTCACAAGGCTGCTTCGTACTGCCGGAAATCCGGGCCGGCGCGAGTTCGAACCACACGGAGCCAAGCTCTCCTGGACCGGACGTTTCATCATTCCTCCGGGGGGCCAGATTGTGGCGCGCTTTCCCAATCCCAAGAGTGGAGCGGGCGTCTACTATCAGGGGAAATTCCACTTCGAGGGCGGACGGCTCCTGATAGGCGTGAAGCCATTTTGGGGAGATGACCTCTGGCACCACATGATCGACTCCTGGTATACCAGCCTCCTCGGCAATTGGGTCGGGCTACCCATGCCTCCCCTGCCTCTGGACTTCTCCTCCTGCTCCACGGAGGAGTGTTGCGTCTTCCTCTGGGCGCCGCCCGATAATGCAGGGAACGTCGAGGTGAAGATCAAGGAATTCTCTGGAGTTGCCACCGCGCCCGGCCTCTGCCACAAAGATGGATTGCAGATCGGGCATTTGTGGCTGGGCGATCAGGCCGCCACATGACAGCGGGCTGCTTCTACTCCGGCGGCGCCTCGTCGTCCACGTCGCCGATGCGATTCTCGAATTTCGTCAAGCTGTGCAGAAACACGAGGTTCACCTTGCCCGTCGGTCCGCTGCGCTGCTTGGCGATGATCAGTTCCGCCAGCCCCTTCAAGTCCGTGCGGTCCGGCTTGTAGACCTCTTCGCGGAAGATGAAGTTCACCACATCGGCGTCCTGCTCGATGGAGCCCGATTCGCGCAAGTCGCTCAACTGCGGCCGGTGATCCCCCTGCCGCGTGTCCGGGGCGCGGCTCAACTGCGAGAGCGCAATCACGGGCACTTCCAACTCTTTCGACATCAGCTTCAGGCCGCGCGAGTAGGAACTGACTTCCTGCACACGGCTGTCGAAGCGTCCGCGCGAACTCATCAGTTGCAGATAGTCCACCACCACCAGGCCCAGGCCATGCTCGGCCTTGAGGCGTTTCACCTTGGCGTGGATGTCCATGATGTTCGTGCTCGCCGTGTCGTCGATGAACAGCGGCGCCTCCACCAGTTCGGCGGCCGCCATTTGCAGTTGCCTCCGCTCGCTCTGGTTGAGAAACCCCGCGCGGAACTTCTGGCTGTCCACGCGCGCGGCGGCGCACAGCAGGCGCGTGAGCAGGCTCTCTTTCGACATTTCGAGGGAAAACAGGGCCACCGGCTTTTGCGCTTTCGTCGCCACGTGATGCGCAATGTTCAGCACCAGCGCAGTCTTGCCCATCGCGGGCCGCGCGGCGATAATGATCAGTTCGCCCGGGCGCATGCCGCCCGTCTTTTCGTCGTACTTGAGAAAGCCGGTGCTGATTCCCTGAATGCGCTTGCTCGGATCCAGAAACGCATTGAGACCGCCGTCGTATCCTTCGATGATTTCCTGGGGGGTGGCAAGGCCGGCGCCCTGCCGGTTCTCTCCCAGCTTCATCAACTCATCGCCGGCGCGGGCGAGGATGTTTTCCGGATCCTCGTTCCCCGCCAGACACTGGTCGATGGTCCGCTGCGATTGCAGGATGATCCGCCGCAGCAGCGCTTTGTTCTTGACGATCCGGACGTAGCTTTCGAGATTCGAGATCTGCGGAATGCCGTCGTCGAGCGAGATCAGGTAGGGCAGTCCGTCCACGGACTCCAGTTGTCCGTGCTTCATCAACTCATTGGCCAGCGTCACCCGGTCCAACCGCTCTCCGCGGTCGTGCAGGTCGATCATGCGCAGGAAGATGCGCCGGTGCTTCTCCAGGCTGAAGTCTTCCGGTTCGAGAATGCCGGCCACCTGGAGGAACGTTTCATCGTCCACGAGAATCGACCCCAACACAAACCGCTCGGCGTCTGTGTTGGCGGGCAATCCTTTTTCAAAAATGGCATCTCCGGATGGCATTCTGACCTCAACTCAGCGCCCTCAAGGACGGGAGCCCGCCGCCTGTCCGGCCGTTCTGCTGCCGGCTCAACCGTCCCGGGGGGCGTTTCAGGGTTCTCTCATTCTAAGGCTTTCCCCTGTGGATTCCGCAGTGGATTTCCAGATAACTTTTCCACAGCCTGTCTCAAGCGTAACTCATCTATTATCAATTGGAACGCGAGGGGAGAAGGACGTTTTCCTCAGTTTTCCACAGGGCGGATCCGACTCATCGCTTCGGAAATGGCTTCGGTGAGACGTTCCAGACTCACCGGTTTGGGGAGATATCCGTCGGCGCCTGCCTCCATGCACTTTTCCCTGTCACCGAGCATGGCATTGGCCGTCAGTATGAGGATAGGTGTGCGGGCGCCTGTCCCGTCTTCCCGCTGCCGGATGCGGCGCGTCGCCTCGAGGCCGTCGATTCCCGGCATCTGCACATCCATCAGGACTAGATCGAAATGCTTGTGCGCGGTTAGCGACAAGGCAGTGGGTCCGTCCGCGGCAACATCCACCTCGTGCCCCTGTTTCTCGAGTAGCCGGATCAGCAGCTTCTGATTGATGACATTGTCTTCGGCCACCAGAATCCGCAGTCGCCGCATCCCTCCATTGGTAACCACCTCCGCGAGTTTCCCCAACTCGAATTGCGTAGCCGGCCGCAAATTCTCCGCGGGAGTTTCCAGAGCCGGAACAAAGGATGCGGTGAAACAGAACTCACTCCCTTCCCCAGGCGCGCTCTTCACCCAGATTCTCCCGCCCATCAACTGCACGAGCCGGGAACAGATCGCCAGACCCAGCCCGCTTCCCCCGTGCTTCCGCGTGGTGGAGCCGTCGGCTTGGCGAAATGCTTCGAAAATGACACCCTGCTTGTCGGGCGGAATCCCGCAGCCGGTGTCTTTCACGCAGAATCGCAACGTCACACCTTGCTCATCCCCGCGCTCCAGGTCCACCGTGAGCAGGATCCTCCCTTGTGCGGTGAACTTGATGGCATTGCTGATGAGGTTGAGCAAAATCTGCCGCAGGCGGGTTGGGTCTCCGATTAACTTCGGCGGAACTTCTGAACTCAAGTGCGATTCCACAAGGAGTCCTTTTTCCTTCGCCTGCGACGCCATTGTACGGAGAGAATCATCCACCGCGGTGCCGAGTGAGAACGGAACCGCCTCGAGTTCCAGCCGGTTGGCCTCGATCTTCGAGAAATCGAGGATGTCGTTCAGAAGCGCCAGCAGTGCATCGCCCGATGTCTTCGCTCCCTCCATGTACTCCCGCTGCTCGCCGTCGAGAGGAGTTTGCAAGGCGAGTTCCGTCATTCCCAGAATGCCATTCATGGGAGTGCGGATCTCATGACTGACGTTTGCCAGAAACTCACTCTTCAAGCGACTCGCTTCCTGCGCATTCTCGAGGAGTTTCTCGATTTCGTGCTTCTGCCTCTCGACGATGGCCTTCTCGCGCTCGGTGCGGTCCTTTTCTTCTTCCAGTTCGCGCGTCCGCTCGAGCACGGCATTCTCCAACTCCTCGCGCCGCTTTCGGATGCCATGGATGCGGCTCTGAAACGCACGGCCAACCAGGAAGAGGAACGCAATCGCCAGCGCACCGAGAAACCCGGCCCGGCGCCACCACGGAGGCTGCACGTGGAATTGAAACGTCTCGCCTTTGAGGTTCCATTTTCCTCCGGCGCCGGCTTGCACCTCGAATTCGTAATCACCTGGCGCAAGGCTGGGAAAGACGGCCTCCCGCTCCCTGGTCTCCACCCAGGCGCTGTCCAGCCCCTGAAGACGGTAGCGGAAGCGCACGGACTGGTTCTGTGAAAAGGACAAGGTGCTGAAGAAGAAACTCGCGGTGCGGCGATCGTAGGGAAGGGTCGCTGGATCGGGGAAGTTATGGGTCCCTCCACCAAACCGGATGCTGGTGATCGCCACCACTGGTGATGGCTGAAGGAACAGGTCTTTCGCCGGCCTGTAGCGGGAGAGTCCAAGGTTCGTCCCAATCCACACGTCCCGGTTCGAGTCCTGGTAAAAGGAGTTGTACACCACGTCTGGCCACACCAAACCATCATGGGTGCTGATATGCCTCCACCTCTCCCCGTTGAAGACGTCCAGGCCGTTATCCGTACCCACCCAGATCCAACCCCGAGCACCTGTCTCGAGCAAGCAAATATCGTTTGAGAACAGTACATTGCTCCGGTTGTAGTGCGAGGCCAGGAGTTTGCCTCCCTCCTGTTTCAACCGGCTCACCCCTGCATAGTTCCCATAACCGATCCATACCGAATCATCCGGTCCGACCGTGAGGAACACAACTCTTTCGGACAGTAGCCCTTCCCGAATGCCGTAACGTGTGGCCTTGTCTCCGGTAACGTGGATAACGCCTTGGATACCGCCGAGCCAAGTACTTCCATCCTGCCCGCGTCCCACCGAGTAGATCTGCTCCGATGCGCGCAATTGGCGAGCAAACATCCGTTGAAACCTCGCCGGGCGCCGCCCCGCCTCGGGCAAATAGAAGACACCCTCACGGCAAGTGACCCACAAACCACCCGCGCCATCCACCCTGAGCGAGAGAACCCTCGTCGCCTCCAAGCCATCCATCCTTGTCACCCGTGTGACGCGCTGCGTTTTCCAATCGATGCGGCTCAGACCGTTTTCCGAAGAACCCACCCACACCATACCGTCGGAGGTGTAGGCCAGGACGCGCACTTCGTCGGAGGCCAGGCCATCACGGACGCCGAAAATCCGCCGCTGCCCGGTCACGCGGTCCAAACGCGCCAACCCCGCGCGCGAGCCCACCCAAAGGGCTTCATCCGGTGTGATGGCTATGCCACGCACCTCGTTCCGGATTAACCCTTCACCGCGCGTCCAGCTCTCCCACTCCCCACGTCCCCGCCAGAAGGCCATACCGAGATCGGAGAATCCGATCCAAAGAAGACCCTCGCGATCCTCGAGCACCCAATTGACTCTGTTGCTCAGCAAACCTTCCTTCTCCGATACCGATTCCCAAACGCCCGGCCGGATGCGAAACTGCAGGCCGGCTTGAGAGGGAGCGATTACCCTCCCCTCGCGATCGAGCAGCAACTGGCCGGGCCCAGGGAAGTGAAATCCGGCATCGGCGGCGAATGCGGTAGAAGCTTTGGGCATGGTCAGCAAGGTATCCCCCGACCTTGCCAGCAGCGTTCCGCTTGCGTCCCGCAGGAAGCCCTCCCACGCGCTCGCCGGCACTCCTTTCTCCGGCCCGAAGCGTTCCGTGGATCCCCTGGTCCAATGGCAGATGGCCTCACCGCAACCGAACCACAACGAATCGTCCGCATCTACCCACAGCCCGGCTGCGGGAAGCAGAGGAGCGCCGGCCAGCGCAGAGAAGGCGGAATGCCTTTGGGAAACCGTCACGCCTCGGTGCGTCGCCAGGTAAGTGGTGCCATCCCGGGCGGAATCAATGGCCTTGGCAGCGTAGATGTCCACGCCGTCCACCGCGGTTCGGAAGCGGCCGCCCTCGAGCCGCGCCAGCCCTTTGCGAGTGCCCACCCACAAAGTTCCGTCCCTCGCCACATGCAACGCCCCGATTCCTTCGTCCGGCAGGCCGTCACGGCGGCGGTAAGCTCTAAAGCGAGTACCATCATAGCGGTACAAGCCGTTCTTCGTGCCCACCCAGAGGAACCCACCTCTATCCTGCACAATCGTCCGCACCATGGAATTCGCCAAGCCCTGTTCCTGGCCGAAATATTCGAAGGAATACTGCTTGGCAGGCACTTGCGCCGCCCCACACAAAATTGCGAGCACCGCACATTTCAAAACGCGATTCATGAGGGGCCCCCAGTTAGCGGACATCTGTTAACCGTATTATATCGGCTTATATATCGACCGCTTCGGCGATTTGATTTAACTGCGCCCGGCGGCGGCTCATTTCAGGGTAATCTTGTACTCCTCCAGAGTCCTGCCGAGTGCCACCTCCAACCGCGCTACGCTCTTGTTGTACTCGGCCGTGGCCAGCACCAGCCTGCGCCGCGAATCGGCGAATTCGTTCTGCCGCGTCAGCACGAAGAAGTTGGTCGATTCTCCCGTCTGAAACAGCCGCGTCTCACTATCGAGCTTCTCTTTTGCCGCCCGCGCGCTTGCCTCCGCTGCGGCGATGCGCTGCTGGCTGGTGAGCACGGCTTGCAGCGCGTTGCGCACCTGCGCGGCAATCGCCTGCTCCATCTGCCGCCGCTCCAGTCCGATTTTCCGTTCCGTGATCGCCGTCTGCGCCAGCGCCGACTCCGCGGCATTGTTCCGCGGCGTCCAATCGAGCGAAAGCCCGCCGCTGAACGTGCTGAACCGCCCGCTGAACAGGTTCGACAACGATTGCCCGTATCCTCCCACGAAATCGGCCGGCACCCCGCCACCGGTCAGGTTTACGTTTATCGGCGTCAGGCCGGCAGCCACGGAGAGATCATTCAAGCGCTGCACCAGCACCGCTTGCGAGGCCGCGAACGGATTCTCCGTTTGCAGAATGGCGCCCGCCAGACCCGTACTGACGTAGGCGGCGGTGAGATTCAATTGCACCTTGCGCTGGTTCAGAGCGCTCTGCTTCTGTACGTCATTGATGCCGCGGCTCAACTCGAGCACCTTCAGTTCCACGCGGCGCCGCAGCGAGTCGCCCACCAGTTCATTCAAATCACTGGTGGCGGCGGCCGGCATTGCCGCCTTTTGATCGGAGGTAGGGACAACCTCGTCCTTCCACAAGTCCTCGCCCCTGCCGGCGGCAAGCAACAGCTTCAAGGCGTTCTCGGCCGCCGTCAACTGCGTGAGGGCCGTGAAGTAGGTATCTTTGCGGCGCTCCAGTTCCGCTTCCGCCGCCGCCAGTTCCACGGGCGCCACCGTGCCGCTGGCAATCATGCGCTTGGTGCGGTCCAACTGCTCCCGCGCCAGGTCGACACTCTCACTCTCCACAACGAGATCGGCGCGGGCCGCCACCAGGTCGTAGTAAGCCTGCTCGACGCGCGCGATCACGTCAATCACCCGCAGCGCGAAGCTCGAGTCGGAGACATCCGCCTGCTTGCGCCGCAGCGTCAACTGCGCCCTGTCCTGGTCAATCTGCCGGTCCCGCAAGAGCGGCAACGAAAGGCCTGCCGTAAACCGCGGGGTGATGTAGGGGGTCAGCCCCACGAACGGATTGTTTGTCGACAGCCGCGAATTCTCGAAGTCGACGTGAAACGACATCCCCTGCCAGGGCGCCCGCTGGCGGAAATAGAAATTCTGTACCCAGGAATTCTCCGTAATCTTCCCGGTGGAACTGGCCAGCACCGAACTGGTCGGCGTGTTGCGGGTTTCCGCCGAAGGCTGCCAGCGGAAGTTGGGATCGAGGAATCCCTTCGCTCCGCGAATGGCCTCGTAGGCGGAGGCTTGGGCGGTCTTTTCAATCTCGATTTCCAGATTGTTCTTGAGCGCGGTTTGCACGGCCTCGTCGAGGCTCAACTTGCGCTGTGTGATCCCCACACCCACGCGGGGAGGGGACGTCTGCCCATGCACACACATTACCAGCGCACTCAGCAACAGGACACGCATGATACCAACCTCTCTAATCACCGGATTGCGGGGATAGTTCGCGGCGGCCGCCTCGCAGCAGTGCGCCAATCGAGGCCCAGACGCGCGAATGAGCCAGATCGTCGAACAGCGAATAGGCTACCGGCGTCACCAGCAGCGTCAGCAGCAAAGCCATGGACTGTCCGCCGATGACCACAATCGCCACCGTGCGCCGCGTTCCGCTGCCCGCGCCCGTGCCGAGAGCCAGCGGAATCATTCCCGCCACCAGCGCCGCCGTGGTCATCAGAATAGGACGCAAACGGTCATCGCAGCCGCGCAGTATGGCCTCGAGCCGCGGCATCCCTTCCCGCCGCAGGTTCTTGATGTGGTCGATCTGAAGAATCGAGTTCTTCTTCACGATTCCGAACAGCACCAGAATCCCCACCGAACTGTAGATAATGGAAAAATTCTCCCTCGTCAGGAACAGCGCCCCGATCGCGAACGGCACCGATAAGGGCAGGCTCAGGAGGATGGTCACCGGATCCACAAAGCTCTCGAACTGCGAGGCCAGGATCATGTACATGAACACAATGGAAAGCAGCAGCGCGATGGCGAAGTTCGCACCCGCCCTTCCTAACTCGCGGCTGCGGCCCACCAGGCCCGTGCGGTATTCGGGCGGCAATTTCATTTCGGCCACCTGGTTGTTCAGAAGCTGAATCACGTTGCTCAGCGATTGTCCCTTGCCGATATTGCCCGAGATCATGATCTGCCGCTGCCGGTTGTAGCGCTCGATCTGGATGGGCCCCGAGGCCTCCTCGAGGCTCGCCACATTCGCCACCGGCACGTTGCCGAGCGTCGTCGAAGGCACATACAGCCGCCGCAGGGCGTCCGGCGAATTTCGAAACTGCTTGTCCACGCGCAGCATCACGTCGTAACGGTCGTCCTTGTCCCGAAAAGTGGTCGCCTGTTCGTCGCCGCCTACCAGCGTGCGCAGCGCTGTCGCGATCGAGGAGACGCTGACGTTCAGGTCCGCCGCCTTGTCGCGCTTCACCAGCACCCGCACCTCCGGCTTGCCGCCTTCGTACGAGCTTTCCAGATCCACCACGCCGGGTTCCGCCGCCAGCCGCGCCTTGATCTTCTGCGCATACTCGTTCAGCACATTCAGGTCCGGGCCCTGGAGGAAGAACATGAGTTCATGGTCCGGAGCGCCGCTGATCACCGATGGCGGCTGCACCGAAATCGTCAGATCCCGGTACTTCGCCAGCCTTTCGCGCGTCATCGCCATCAGCGCCTGCTGCGTGTCTTTGCGCTGTTTGGGAGGCACGAGTTCCACCAGCACCGAGCCGCGATCCACCTGCTTGCGGATATCGGCGCCGATGGTGGTGAACAGATTTGTGACGCCGGGCAAGCCGCGCAGGTCCTGTTCCACTTGCCGGAACACCGTTTCGGTGCCCTCGAGCGACGAACCAGGAGGCGTCTTCACCGACACCTCGAACTCGCTCTGGTCGTCCTGCGGAAGGAAGTCCTTGCCAATGCTCATGAACATCGGCCCGCTGGAAAGGCACACCAGGATCGACACCACCACGATCACCCAGCGGTGTTTCATTGACCACGTGAGCAGCGCGTGATAAAAGGCGGACATCCACTTGAAGAGGAACGTGTCTTTGGTCCCCTCCCCGGACGCCGTGTGCTCATGCCTGAGAAACCGCGAACAGAGCATCGGCGTGAGGGTGAAGCTCACCAGCAGCGACACCATGATGGCGAATGCCGCCGTATAGCCGAAGCTCGACATGAACCGGCCCACGATTCCGCCCATCATCGCCACCGGCAGGAAGATGATGACAAGGCTGAACGTGGTGGCCATCACCGCCAACCCGATGTCCCGCGTCCCTTCAATGGCCGCCTCCATGGGCGTCATCTTCTTTTCTTCCATGAAGCGGAAAATGTTCTCGAGCACCACGATGGCGTCGTCAATCACGATGCCCACCATCAGCGTCAGCCCGAGCATCGTGATCTGGTTCAGCGTGAACCCCATCATGTTCAACAGCGTGTAGGTGGAAATGATGGAAGTCGGGATGGCGATGGCGGCGATCAGAGTCGATCGCCAACTGCGGATGAACAGCATCACGATGAGTCCGGCGAGGATCGACCCGAGGACCAGGTGCTCCTGCACCGCCTCGAACGAGTCGTGGATGAAGCTGGACTGGTCGCGCGCATAGCTGATATCGAGATCCGGCGGCAGGAACGGCCGCAACTCCTCGATCCGTGACTTGATGTTGTGGATCACCTCGAGCGTGTTCGTCCCCGCCTGCTTGCGCACCTCAAGCGCCACCGCCGGACGGTCATCCAGCCGCGCCAGGGAACGCGGCTCTTCAAACGTATCCTCGACGTGCCCGATGTCGGAGATGCGCACCGGCTGCCCGCCGCGGTTGGCGACGATGATCCGTTCGAAGTCCTGCGGCCTTTCCACCCGCCCGAGCGTGCGCAGAGACACCTCGCGCCTGCCCTGGTCGATGTTGCCCCCGGGCACCTCGACGTTCTGCAACGCCAGTTGTTGGCGCACCTGGTCGATGTTCAGGTTGTACGCGTACAGACGTTCCCCGTCGAGGATCACCTGAA
Organism: Bryobacterales bacterium; assembly: GCA_020847975.1. GTDB lineage: Bacteria > Acidobacteriota > Terriglobia > Bryobacterales > Bryobacteraceae > CADEFT01. The sequence goes on from JADLBD010000131.1 coordinate 16,421, forward strand.
TCTGCCGCTGGCGCTCTCCGACGAATCGCACCTGGCCCACGCCGTTGAGCGATTCAATGTTCTTCTTGATGCCGTCATCCACCAGCTTCGTGGTCTCCCGCAGATCCCGGCCCGAGGAAACCACCACCGTCAGAATCGGCGAAGCGTCCGTGGCGAGTTTCTCCACCACCGGCGGATCGGCGTCTTTGGGAAGCTGGCTCAGCACGCGGTTCACCTTGTCCCGCACTTCCTGCGCCGCCTCCTCGGCGTCCTTCTCGAGCACGAACTGGATGGAAACGATGGAAATTCCTTCGGCCGAGGTAGACCGCAGATCGTCAATGCCGCTGATGGTATTCACGCTCTCTTCGATACGCTTACTGATCTGCGTTTCCACTTCCTCGGGTGACGCGCCGCGCAGGGTTGTGGTGATGGTGACAATCGGAAACTCTACCTTCGGAAACAGATCGACACCCAGCTTACGGTAGGCATCGAGTCCCAGCACCATCAGCGCCAGGATCAGCATGGTGGCGAATACCGGGCGCTCGACGCAGATTTTCGCTAGTTTCCGCATGGCGTCAACTCCTCGCCTTCACGCGCACCTGCTGCCCGTCGATCAGTCGCCCCAGATCCGACACCACCACCGGTTCCCCGCCCTGGATGAGTTCCGGCGGAACCTGCATCCAGTTCTCCATCATCTCGCCCGGGGCGATGCGGAACTCCACCAGCTTTCCATTCCGGACTACGAAGATCTTCGTCAGCCCAGCCACGGCGTAGACCGCTTCCTTGGGCACAACGACGGCTTGGATGCCGCGCTCCAGAAGCAGGCGCACCTGCACGAACATTCCCGGACGGAGCCGCGCAGCGGGGGAGGTAAAGCGCGCCTCGGCGATCAGCGTCCGGGACTGCTCGTTCAGAGCCGGATTCAACTCTCTCACCGTAGCGCTGAACTTCTGTCCCTGAGCCGCGTCCGTGGTGAACTCGATCGCCGTACCGATCCGCACCGCCCCGGCGGCTGTTTCCGGCACTTCCAGCCGCAGCCGCATCGGGTTCGCCTTCACCAGCGTCAACAGCGCCACGTTGTCCTTCACGTATTGTCCCGGGGCCACTTTACGGTCCGACACCGAGCCGTCGAACGGGGCGCGGATCATCGTGTCCCGCAGTTTCTTCTCCATCAGCGCCACATCGGCTTTCAACGCGTCGACGTTCGCCCACAGCGTCCGCATTTCGTCTTTGGTCGCCTCATACGCCGCCTCGCGCGCATGCATCGCCTTTTCGAGTTCCGTGTAGCGCTCCTGGCTGATGTCTCCGCTCTTTACCAGCTTCGCCGCGCTTTCGAACTTGAACTTCGCGTCCTCCAACTGCGCCTTCGCCTGCCGCATCGCGGGCGTTGTGGTGGGAGTCTGCTTCCCTGCCCCCGGCTCCACTCCCAGGCGCGCCAGCGCCTGCGCCAGCGCCGCTTTGCTCCGCTCCAACTGAAGCTGATACTCGGTCTTGTCGATCTCCACCAGCACGTCGCCCTTGCGTACCGTCTGCCCGAAATCGTAGTGCACCGCCGTAATGCGGCCCTGCACTTCCGACACCATCGTCACCGTTTCGTCCGCCAGCAGCGAGCCTGTCACCAGAATCGACCGGTCCGTGGTCCGGACCTGCGCCGCCACGACCTGCACTTCAACCGGCTCGGCTTTCTTGGGCGCGGCTGCCTCCACGGCCCCTTTGTCCGCCTGTTTCGAGCACGCCGCCAAACCTAACAGTAGTGCGCACAATGCGTATTTCATTGGGAGTATTCCTAAGATTTTCGGACACCACATAGAAAGATATTCACCATTGCTTCCAGATTCTTTTTGTTCGATTCTTTGTTCTCTGGTCCGCCGAAGAGAACCAGGTCCTTGGCAAAGCCGGCGACCATGTTGCAAAAGGCCCGCGCCGCCACCATGGGAGCGACGTCGCGAAACGCCCCCTGCTCGATTCTCTGCTGGATATATTTCGATAGCGCGTCGTAGAAGGGTACGATGTGCCGCTGGTAAAAAAGGTCAGATAATTCGTGTCCCTCGAGTGCGCTGAACATCAGCAGGCGGATGCGCGCAGGCTCCTCCTGGTGCCACTGAACCATCCCATGCGCCAGCCGCAGAAAGAAGGCGGAGTCATCACCTATCCGGGCCAGGGCGGACATCTCGCACTCGGTATCGCTCGGGGGCGCGGACTGCGCCAGCTTCTCGATTATCGCTGAATAAAGATCCCGCTTCGTCTGGAAGTGCAGGTAGAGCACCGGCTCCGACACCCCGACGGCTGCCGCCAACTGCCGTGTGGTGGTGCCGCGAAAGCCGTTCTTGCTAAAGAGTTGAACAGCGGCGTCAACGATGGCGGCGCGGCGCTGCTCGGAAGTCATGCGGGCCTTTGGGGGAGAGGAAGAAGGGTGGACGCTCATAAGTTAGCGAGTGATCACTAAGACTCAACCCGCATCTTAGCAGCCACTAGCCAACTCCCGCAACTCCCCCTCCCGTTACACCTGTCACTCCCCCTTCAACATCACCCGCGCGGAAATCTCCAGATCCGCAGCGCGTTCTCTCCCAATATCAGCTTCTTGTCCTCCGCCGTATAAAAATCCAGCCACCGCTCCACGAATTCCAATTCCTTATCCATCGGCAATTCCCAGCGCGGCTTCGGGTATCCGGTCCCCCAGATCAATTGTTTCCCGCCGAATTCCTCGTAGGTCGCTTTGAAAAACGGGAACGTATCTTTATACGGAAACTCCTTTGTCAGCGAAAGCTCATACGGCTCCGAGGCGCTCACCCAGACCTGCGGAAACCTCTTCAGGCGGAACATCTTCTTGAATTCCGGCCACGGATCGGCCGATTTCAGGTCCGGCTTCCCCAGGTGATCGATGACGATCTTGACCCCCGGAAACCGTCCGGCCATATCCTCGAGCATCGGCATCTGATGCGGCAGGATGTAGTAGTTGAACACGGCCCCCAGACGTTCGGCTTCCTTCCACAGCGGGTAGTGCGCCTTCGAGTTGAGCCAGGTTGATTTCGGGTGATAGATGGGGCTGAAGCGCATCCCCTGAAAGCCGTGCTCTTTCACCCAGTACCGCAGGCGCGCCGCCGGATCCGGATCCTCCGGATTCAGCAACCCGTGCGCCACAAACAGGTTCGGATACATGTGCAGCGAGTAGCTGATGTAGGAGTTGTCCCAGCCGTAATACCGCGGATTGATCAGCACCGCGTATTTCAATCCGAACTCCCGCATCTCTTCCACTTCGTTCTCGATGGGAGCCTGCACCGGAACGCGCTTCAGGTCCGGACGCTCGGGATGATGAAAGGGAAATTTCGGATCGTCGGTCCACACCTCGAGGTGCGTGTCGATAATGGTGCGCCCGCCGGCGGCCGAAGCCGCTGCCGCCACCTGCGCCAGAAATGCCCTTCGCGTGGTGTGCAGCGCAGTGCTGAACCCAGTGCTAAACCAGGTGCTAAACATAGATACGCTCGAGTTTGTCCACCACATAACGCCCGCAACGTTCGTAGCTCACGCGCGGCCCCTTGCGCGTCCTATCCAAGTCTACGCAGATCCACCCCTTGTACGAAATCTCCTTCAGGATGCGATGGCAGGCCGGAAAGTCGATATCGCCATCTCCCAGGTCGTAGATGCTCTCAAAAAATTTCGCCGATGAGGAATCCTTCTTGTGCACGTGTCCGTTGGGCAGCTTCAGATCTTCCTTCGGCGTGGTCCACCGCGCGTCCTTGTAATCCATGAACACCAGCCGGTGCTTGTACTTCTGGTACATCTCGACGACGTTGCTTCCGCCCAGGTGCAGGTGCGCTGTATCCGGAGCGAAATTGAAGAGCTTGGGATCGGTCATCTGCATGCACTTGTCCACTTCCGCCGGACCTTCCACCATCTCGTCCAGGTGGTTGTGAAGTCCTGCCTTGAAGCCCATCTCGTTCGCCGCTTCGCCAATCAGGTTGAAGCCTTTGCACATGGCGGCAAACGCGGCGTCCACGTTCTCTCCGGCCTTGCGGCGGCTCGGGGGGAACACCACCAGGTGATCGGCGCCGAAGATCTTGAGGAAATTCATCGCCTCCCGCGCCTTCGCCACAACGTTCTTGTGCTGAGCCGGATCATTCACCGGCCCCCCGAAGGAGATCGTCGCCACATACAGATTGCGTTTCGATATCTCGCTCTCCAGTTGCTGTGCCGTCATGTTGTAGGTTTTCAGGATGCCGGGATATCCGGTCAACCGGACCCCGATGAATCCCGTGTCTCGCATGACATCCAGGATGTCCGTGAAGGGAGCCAGCGGATAGTGCGACCAGAGTCCCGCGCTGACCGCCCACTTGATGTTGCGGTTGGCGGGAAGCTTACCCGCGGCGGATGCTAGCGAAGCGGCAAGGGAGGCAGTGAACGTGCGTCGATTCATACTGTGCGTTACTATACTCCATCCGGGTGGAAGAGCGGAAACAGCAATCTATCGCGACAGCCGCTGCCGCAGCCACGCCTGCGCGAACCGTATATCGTGGCGCACCACGTGCACCGAAATCCCCAGCGCCTCAGCCGATTCCTCGGCCGTCATGCCACCAAAATACCGCATCTCGATCAAGCGCGCCATGGTCTCGTTTTCAGCCGCCAGCGCCTGCATGGCAGCATCCAGTTCAATCAGTTCGAGCAGTTCCACGCCCTTACCTGTCTTCACTTCGAGGCTTGCCTCAAGCGGCGCGCTGTCGCCGCTGACGCCGGGGGAACGCTTCAGCGTGGCGCGAGCCCGGCCGTAGTCCACCAGCACTTGCCGGATCACGCGGGACGCCACCGCCAGGAAGTGGACGCGGTCTGTGAATTCGCGGCTGCCCCCCTCGAACAGCTTCAAGTACGCCTCATTGACGAGCGCGGTGGGCTGCAGCGTGTGGTTGGGACGTTCCACTCGTAATTGCCGCGAAGCGATGCGATGCAGTTCCTTGTATAGCGTGGGAGTGAGTTCGCTGAGCGCGGAGCCGTCCCCTGTCTTGAGCCTCTCAAAGAGTTGCTGGATGGCGGCGCTCATTAGATCAAGGCTAGCACCGGCAGCGTTTCTCCGCAGGAAACAACTTCGTGGAGCGCTGATCCACAACCGGCCCGCAATTTCGCGTAACACATGAGAGGGAGCCCATCTTCTCATGAACGAGGATGTACGAGTCCTGTTTCGCGAACTCGCGGGCCATCCTACCGCTTATCGTGAAGCGCATTATGCCCGCCATGAAGTCCCCGGCCATGTCCGGGACGAACTCGAATGCCTGCTCGACTTCGATCAAACGAACGGCACATTGCTGGGAGGCGTGGTGGAAGCAGCCGCGGGACGGTTCCTGCTTTCCGGCGGACCGGCCGCGGAGGATGGCCGCTGCGGCCCCTATCGCCTCATCCGTCTGCTGGGAAACGGCGGCATGGGAGCGGTGTATCTTGCCGAGCGGGATGACGGCGAGATCGAGCAGCAGGTGGCCATCAAGTTTCTGCACGCCGGAGCCAACCTCCCCTCCCTTCGGGACCGGTTCCTGCGCGAGCGGCAGATCCAGGCCTCGCTGAACCATCCGGGAACCGCCCGCCTGCTCGATGCGGGCCACAGCAACGGCCACCCTTACCTGGTGATGGAGTATGTCGAAGGGACCCGCATCGATGAATACGTCTCGCGACTCGATATACGCGACGCGCTCACTCTCTTCATTCAGGTGGGCGAGGCCGTCTCCTATGCTCATCGCAACCTCATCATCCATCGCGATCTGAAACCCTCCAACATCCTGGTGGATGCCGCCGGCCAGCCGAAACTGCTCGATTTCGGCATCGCCAAGATCCTCGATTCCCCCGAGCAAACACGCACCGTCGAGCGGGCCCTCACGCCCGAATACGCCAGTCCGGAACAGCTCCAGGGAGACCCCCAAGCCACCGCCACCGACATCTATTCCCTGGGCGCCGTCCTCTACCGTCTGCTCACCGGACGCACCCCGCGGGCGCCCGCCGCTCCGGCGGGGGATGACATCCCCAGGGATCTTGCCGCCATTCTCGCGAAGGCGATGCGCATCGAGCCGGAAGAACGGTACGCGTCCGTGGACCTGTTCATCGCCGACCTGCGGGCATACCTCGAGCACAGACCGGTTCAAGCCCGCCGGGGCAATGCTTTGTACCTTGCGCGTAAGTTCGTGCGCAGACGCTGGCTACCCGTCGCCGCTGGCATTCTCGCATTCCTCGGTATCGCCGGAGGCGCGATGGTGGCCGATCGCGAGCGCGCTGTTGCACAGCGCCGGTTTCAGCAGGTGCGCCAGTTGTCCAAGCGGCTCCTCGACCTCGACGCCGACATTCGCAATCTGCCGGGCTCCACCAAAGCCAGAAACCGTATCGTGTCGGCAGCCACCGAGTATCTGGAGGGCCTGGAAGCCGAGGCGCACAAGACACGCTGGGGAGTCCCGTCGGGACAAGACATGGACCTGACACTCGAGATCGGCACAGCCTACCTGCAGGTGGCGCGGGTGCAGGGAGTGCCGGCCAACTCCAACCTTGGCCACTTCGCCGAAGCCGCCAGAAGCCTTAAGAAGGCGGATGCGCTCATCGAAACCGTTCTCGCAGTCCCCTCTTTCCCTCAAAGGAAGAACGCGCTGCTCACCTCGGCCGGAATTGCCCACGATGCGATGATTCTTGCCCAATCGGAGAACCACACCGAGGACTGCCTCGCGTTGGGACGCAAGGCGGATTCACGCCTCGAAGCTCTGCTGGCAATGCCGGGTGTTACGCCGGAAGATATCTCCACCGCGGCACGGCTCTATGCGAATCTTGCCCTGGCTCATTCGAACATCCACTATCTGGAGGAGGCCGCCCGTTACGCCCGGCGGTCCGTCGATATCTCGCTCCGGAGCAAAGACGAACGGCTGCTGAGCAAGAGCCTGGGTATCTTCTCCAATACAGCCCGTTTTGCCGGCGACCTGGATGGAGCCTTGCAGGCAATAAGGCAATCGCGCGCGATCGCCGAAAAGTTCGCCGATCCGGAAAACACAGACAGCACATTGCAGCTTTGCGGAGCCCTGTGGCGCGAGGGCCTGATTCTCGGCGAACTCCACAACGTCGGCTTCGACCGCCCGCGCGATGCCGAACCCCTGCTACAAAGAGCTTTCGACATGGCCGAGAACCTTGCCCGCCGCGATCCGCAGGACTATGCGAGCCGGTCTTACATTTCCATGGCCGGCCGCGAACTTGGCGACATCCTGCGAGACCGCGATCCGGCCCGGGCGCTTGCCGTCTACGATCACACTCTGTTCCGGCTGCGGGAAGCGAGAAACAACTCCAAGGCGCGCCGTGAGGAGGTCTGGCTGCTGACGGGCTCATCTTACGCCTTGCGCCGCCTGCGGCGTCCCGAGGAATCAGGCAGGCGAGTCGGGGCCGCACTCGCGATTCTGCGAACGCTTCACGCCTATCCCGCCGCCCGCGTCGAACCCGGCGGTGAAGCAGATTATGCGTTGCGCGCGCTTGCGGACCACTACGCCGATACCGGCGACACCGCGGCCGCCATCCGGACCTATGAAGAACTGCGGGAGAAAGTGAACACATCCCATCCGCGGCCGCTGACTGATCTGCGCCACGCCAACAATCTCTCTCTCCTCTATGAGGACCTGGGCATTCTCTACGCCCGGGCGGGCCGCCTTGCCGAAGCGAACGCGCTGCGCCAAAAGCGCCTCGACCTCTGGCAGTACTGGGACAGGAAACTTCCGGGCAATGTGTTTGTCCGTCGCCGGCTTTCCGCGGCGCGCATGCCCTGATTCGCTCCGCCCGTGAAAATCAGTTTGCCAATTTTCTCTTCCTTCCTCGCTTCCTGATTAGAAGAAACAAAGCGCTGCAATTTCGCGCCACAGTTTCCTGGGAAATATCAGGAAAGGAAAAAAAACAATGAAGAGGATCGCTGTTTTCTCATACGGTGTCATGGCCTATGCCGCCTTTCTGGCGGCATTCCTCTACGCCGTCGGTTTCATCGGCAATTTCGCCGTGCCCAAGTCGCTCGACTCGCCCGCCGCCATTCCCTGGCAGACCGCCTTGTGCATCGATCTTGC
>JADLBD010000132.1 GCA_020847975.1 Bryobacterales bacterium
CTGTACATGGGCATCGGCGGCAAGGACCGTCCGGAGAAATACACGGACTGGGAGCCCGCCCTCACCGTTCTCACCACCGTCACCAGCCAGAACCATCCGAACCAGGTCACCATCGACTGCGGCAACAAAGCCATGCTCCGCCCGACGGACCAGGTGAAGGACCGCCCCGAAATCAAAGCGGAAAATCAGGGAGCCGAATACGGCATCCTCAAGTGGACCGACGGCGACGGGCTCAAACTGGGCCAGCAGGTCGAGTTGTACTGCTCGAACCTGGACATGAGCACCAACTGCTATGACCGCTACTACGTGATGGAAGGCAACAAGCTGGTGGACGTGTACCCCATCATGGGACGGGCCGGCGCGGTGCAGCGCTAACTGCTCAGACAGCTCAGACAGCTCAGATTCCCATAATCCGGTTTAGCTCCGCCGTCGTCGCGCTCCGCTCGACGAAGCCGAATGTCCCGCTCGTTTGCGCTTCACGCGCTGCGTCCAGCAGGCCGCTCATTGCCGCACGATACAGGGAAGTCGCCAGGCTGATCCGCCGGACTCCGGCGGCCGCAAGTTCTGCCACGGGGAACGATTTCCCCGGAATCCCCACCATGAAGTTGAAGGGCTTCGTCAACGCCGAACACACTGCGCGCACCGAAGCAATATCAGGCAGTCCCGGCGCGAACAGTACATCCGCTCCCGCTTTTTCGAAGGCCTGCAAGCGGCGGATGGTATCGTCCAGGCTGGGGGCGGCATAGAGAAAATTGTGCGCTCGCGCCGTGAGCTGGAAAGGGAACGGCAGCGCGCGAGCCGCCTCGGCGCCTGCTGCAATCCGTTCCACCGCGAGCCCTTCGTCGTAGAGAGGACTTTCCTGTTTGCCGGTGGAATCCTCGATCGTGCATCCCACGAGTCCCGCCTCCGCCGCCAACCGCACCGTTTCCGCAACCGCCTGCGGCGCATCGCCGAATCCCCTCTCCAAGTCCGCCGACACGGGCAGGTCAGTCGCATCCACAATCAGGCGCGCGTGTGTCAGAGCCTGATCGCGTGTCAGCCCGCCGTCCCGTCGTCCGAATGTCCCTGCCGATGCCGCGCTCGATGTCGCAAGGGCCTGGAAACCAAGACCGGCAAGAATCCGGGCCGAGGCAATATCCCAGGGATTCGGAATGATAAAGGCGCCGGGCCCCTCGTGAAGCGCGCGAAATCGCGCTGCCTTGTCTATCTGTGTGGCGCTCATAGTAGTCCCAATTTTACCCTCACACCCGGACGCGGGATGCTTGACAGGTCCCTAATGGCTGAGCCCGGTACGCCCCTAACCGGCCTTCGGCGCCCTACCGCGTACCGCCCATGCGCGCGCCTGCAAGCGCAGTCGCCCGTCCTCCCGCTGTATAGCCAGGCGGCGCTTCACAACCTCGCGTAGGGCTTCTCTTCGCCGGCTATCGGCGTTCCGAAGATAGGCCCCTGCCGGCCCTTGCCCGAGTAGAAATGGATCCCAGAAGTCCGCAAAGGATTCAAACCTCATCGTTATGTCCAAAGGCCGAGATGAGACATCCTCCAATCCTCCTTGTTTCCAGAGTTCCTCCAATTCCCCGGCCCGGCACAAAGGCATGTGCGATTCGTCAAGTTTTTCCGCGCCCGGATCCACCTTCACAGCCGCATCCCAGAATACCCGCAGCATTCGCATCCCCGCCGCATAGTCCCATACGGCCGCCGCGACGCAGCCGCCCGGCTCCGTCACCCGTCTCGCCTCATCGAGGGCCTTCCGGACATCAGGAATGAAATTGAACACGACGAGCGAAAGACAGCACTGGAAAGTTTCATCGGGAAAGCGCAGTTGCCTGGCGTCGCCGGCCTCGAAGCTCACCCGTTCCGGAACAGGGTTTCTGCTCTTCGCGTACTTGACGTACCCGTCCGAAGGGTCGATCCCCAGCACCTGGCAATGATTTTTCTGCCGGGCAATGCAAAAGGATAGCGCGCCTGTGCCGGATCCGATATCCAGCACCTTCCCCTCGTCCCGCACGCCGGCAAAGTTGACCAGGTGAGGACCCAGCAGCCCGCTCCATCTGCCCATGAACCGTTCGTAAGCTTCCGCGTCGCCGAACATATTCATTCCTCGATCCTGGCCGGGAAGAGCCGCGCCGGCAAGAGCCGCGAGGACTTCTCCGCGCGGCCACATAGCGAAATTCTACCTCCGCCCCGGCGGCCGCGCGAGGGATGCCGGCCGGGTCTGGCCGCGCCCGAAGACGCTATACTGCACTTGTTCGGGCAGGAGAGAGGAACCAATCGCATGCGGTCTGTCACCCTGGTTGTCGCGCTGGTAACGGCCGCGAGCGTCATAGTGGCGCAAACCCCGGAACACGGAAAACGTTACAGCCGTCTCGTGATCCGCAATGCGATGGTCCTCGAAGGCAGCGGCGCCCCGGCGTCGGGTCCACAGGACATCTTGATCGAAGGCAACCGCATCGCGAGCATGGCCCCCTCAGGCTATGGCGCGCTGCTGAAAGGCGACGCCGGGATAGACGCCAAGGGGCGGTATGTTCTCCCCGGTTTCATCAACATGCACGCCCACAGCCACGACGAGCGGGGCGGCGTGCCCATGCCAACTGAATACGTCTTCAAGCTGTGGCTGAGTTGCGGCATCACCACCGTGCGCGATGTCGGCAGCAATTTCGAAAAGACCAAGGCGTACCGCGACGCTTCAAGAGACGGAAAAGTGGTCGCGCCGCGCCTGTTTGTCTATCCCTTCTTCGGCCGCCCGGCCACTCCCGATGCCGCGCGGGCGCGCGTGCGGGAGCTGAAAGAGAACGGAGCCGACGGCATCAAGATCGTCGGCATTCATCGCGATACGATGGACGCGATGATGGAAGAGGCGCACAGCCTTGGGCTTCGCGTGGCGCATCACGTAGGCGTCGAGGAAACCAACGCCTGGGACAACATCCGCGACAAGACCACCACCATCGAGCACTGGTACGGCATTCCGGATGCGGCGATTCCGGACGGCGTGCAGAACTTCCCTCCCTCCTATAACTACAGCGATGAGGTCGACCGCTTCCGCTATGCCGGCCGTTTGTGGCGCGAGGCCGACCCGCGGCAGCTGAGGAAGGTCCTCGAAGGCATGACGCACGCCGGCATCGGATGGGACCCGACATTCAACATCTACGAAGCGAGCCGCGATTTACAGCGCGCCCAGACCCAGCCGCAGTTTGCGGACTATCTGCATCCGGTGCTCGCGAAGTTTTTCGCCCCCAGCCGCGAAAACCACGGATCGTACTTCTTTCACTGGACGACTACGGATGAAGTGTTCTGGAAGGAGAACTACCGCATCTGGATGAACGCCGTGCGCGACTTCGCCCGCATGGGCGGCACGGTGACCACCGGTGAAGATGCAGGCTACATCTACCAGATGTACGGCTTCGGGTATCTGCGCGAACTGGAGTTGCAGCAGGAGGCGGGCTTCCACCCTCTGAAAGTCATTCAGCACGCAACGGTGAACGGCGCGCGGATGCTCGGCGAAGAGGGCAGGCTGGGCCGTGTGCGCGCGGGCTGGACCGCGGATCTGATCGTCGTGAACGGGAATCCGCTCGAGAACTTCAAAGTGCTGAATCCCATGAACGGAGGCATCGAGTGGACCATCAAGGACGGCTTCGTTTACAGCGCGCCGCGCCTGTTCTCCGAAGTGAAGGAAATCGTCCGGCAGGCGCGAACGCAAATGAAAGCGAAGCCGTCAGAATAAGGGAAGATGACCCCGCTTGATTCTTATCCGCACGGCGTGCCGGCCACGGGCCGAATGCTGCCGCGCGCGTACCCTGCGGGAATGGCGATCGGGAACTCGATGCTCCATGCGGCGCGCGCCTGCGCGAATCCGCTATCCGCGCGTTACGGAGCCGCGCATTCCCACAACCTGCCGGTACGGCTGCGCGTTCCAGTGGACCGGAAAATTCAATCCGCGCCCGTTCGTCGCCGGCGCGCGGGAGGTACGCCAATGCGCCTCGTAGCCATCCTGGCCGCATTGCCCGGGCTGCTCTGCGGGCAGTGGCCGCAGTTTCGCGGCAATCCGGAACTCACCGGTGTCTCGACCGCGAAAATTCCCGCGCAACTGAAGGTGCTGTGGAGTTATGAGGCGGGCGACACGATCGAGTCCTCTCCGGTGATCGACAACGGCGTGGTCTACATCGGAGTGCAGTCCGCGGAGTTGCTGGCCATTGATCTGGCCTCCGGCAAGCTCAAATGGAAGTACAAGACGAAGGAAGGCGTCGGCGAGTCCACGCCCGCGGTTGGCGGCGGCATGGTCTTCATCGGCGATCTGATGGGCGTCGTCCATGGAGTCAATGCGAGAGACGGGAAGGGCGTCTGGACGTTCTCCACCGGGAGCGAAGTGAAATCGTCGCCGGTGATTGCCGGGGAACATCTGCTCATCGGCTCCTATGATGGCAACCTCTATTGCCTCGACACGAAGACGGGAAAGGTGGCGTGGTCTTTCCACACGAACGGTCCGGTCCATGCCACGCCGTCCATACAGCACGGGCTGGCTTTCATTTCCGGATGTGATGGAGTCTTCCGCGCCATCAGCGTCAAAGACGGAAAGGAGATGTACCAGATCACCACCGGCTCTTACATGGGGGCATCGCCGGCAATGTACGGCGATCTGTTCTTCGTCGGCACGTACGCAAACGAAGTGCTCGGGCTCGACCGCAAGGCAAGGAAGATTGCCTGGAGCTACGAGCATCCGGTTCGGAAGTTTCCGTTCTATTCTTCGGCTGCGGTGATTGACGGCAAGGTGATTCTCGGCGGACGCGACAAACTGGTGCACTGCCTCGAGGCGAAGACCGGAAAACCGTTGTGGGAGTTCACCACGCGGGCGCGCGTCGAATCGTCGCCGGCAGTGGCGGGCGGCCGCGTCTACGTGGGGTCGAATGATGGACGGCTGTACGTGCTCGACGCCGCCAAGGGGACAAAGCTGTCCGAATTCGATGCCGGCGGACCGGTCTCCTCGAGCCCCGCCCTGGCGGATGGAAAGGTATTGATCGCCACGCAAGATGGGAAGATCATCTGCCTCGGCGGCTGAACCTCCTGTATCCTGCGCTGAACTACGGCCGCCGCGCGCCGCCCCACGCGCGCGCCGGCGTGGCGGTGGAGACGCTGCGGAACACTTGAAACGGCATCGCCTCCCCCTTCCCGCGAATCCCTTGCACGCTCACCCTCCACATGCCTGGCTCCGGACTCACGATCTCGAAGGACTCGCTGGTTCCCGCCGCTGCGGTGTAGCCCGTCTGGTCGGCATAGGGTCCGTAATGGCGGCCGCTCGGGCTGACCAGGTGCAGATCGAAATCGCGGTCAGCGGACTCCCAACCCAGCTTCACCTCCAGCGACTTGGCGCCCTTCGGAATCTGCGTCAGTTCGCTCCACCATCCGGCCACGGGCACGGAGGCGCTCCACGTGGGGGCCGCCGCCGGAGCCGCACTGTGCTTCCCCGCCGAAGTGGTAGAGAGATAGACGGGCGACGCCGGCCGCGGACCCGAGCAATCCCCGTATGCCGAGCGGTTCGCCGAAACGACAGGACCGCGGTATCCATGCCGCTCGGCCGGCGGCAGGTCCTCCATCTCGAAAGGGATGCTCTGCGAGGAAATGGCGAACGTCTTGGTCACCTGCACATGCACGTGGGTTCCAAAGGAATAACCGCTGGTCCCGGCGATTGCCAAGGCCTGTCCCTGTTCGACATGCTCGCCGTTGCGCACGCGCAACGTCCCCGTCTTCAAGTGGCCGTAGTGGCTGTACTCGCCATCGTCATGCTGGATGGTGATGTAGTTGCCGAAAATGCGCAGATGCGGCGTCTGCCCGTAGCCGCGGTCAAAGGTATAAACCGTTCCCGCGCGCATCGCCACGACGCACCCTCCCGCCCGGGGAGCGATGTCGTAGGCGTGCAGCGTACGGCCCCAGTGGGAATACATCCCGTAAGGCGGCTGGCTGATAACCCACTGTTCCTTCGGCGGGAACGGCAGGTGATAGCCCGCCGTCGAGATGAGAAACCGTCCCGGAGCGCTGAGTTGCTCGCCGTTCTTCACGAAGACCACGTATTCCGCCGGAGGAAGGGCGGCAAGCCGCGCCGTCATGCGGGAGGCGTCCTGCGTCTGCGGAAACATGTGCGCGATGTACTTCCACCCCCCTGCGCTCGTGTACTGCGCCACGTGGATGATGGAATCCATGTTGAAGCCCGCGCCCTCGACCACGAGTTCATTCTGCCGGGGGCTGATTTCGCGCGTGGCGACACGGCTGATGCGGAGCGTTGCAGCGGAGGGATCAGGCAGGATGCGGAAGGGCAGGGAAACGAGCGTGGTTCCGTTCGCCGTGACTCGCACCGTCCACTGGCCGGGGCTGTTCGCCGGTGCGAACCCGCCTACCGGCAACTGCGTCAGCAGACAGAGGGATGCCGAAGCGGGAAGCTGTTCGTACGGAGCGGTGGCCGAAACCGCGCCCGCGGGATCCAGCCACTCCACCGTCAGCGCGTCCGACGGGCGTACGTTCCGTGCAAGAAACCGGAAGAACACCTGACGCGTGGATGCGGGGAACGCCGTACCCGGTTTCGTGATGGTGCACGAGTCCTCGCTCGCCGAGGACCCCAGTTCCCCTTGTCGCACGCTGGCCGCCTGCCCGGCGGCGGCAGTGGCGAGCACAAGCGAGATGAGGCACGGGACGCGCATGCGGGCCAAAGCCTTCTATCGGCCGGACGCCCCCGGGACTTGAGGAGCCCAGCCGCGCCTCACACCCCGCAATCGATGCATCGCCCCGCGCATCTGCGCTACCCTCAAACTTATATGGTTCAGGAGATCATCCCCGAAGGGCTTACTTTCGATGATGTCCTCCTGCAGCCCGCGCGCAGCAATGTGTTGCCCACCCAGGTCGACACCCGCACTCGCTTTAGCCGCAACATCGCGCTGAACATCCCCATCGTCAGTTCGGCCATGGACACGGTCACCGAGTCGCATCTCGCCATCGCGCTGGCTCAGCAGGGCGGGATCGGCATCATCCATCGGA
>JADLBD010000133.1 GCA_020847975.1 Bryobacterales bacterium
CCAAAAGCAGGATTTCCACTTTCCCACCGCGGCCTCATATGGATCAGAGAAGAAGAAAGGAGGCCTCTCCTGAACGCCGGCTGACGCCGTCGTTCAGGCTCATCGTTCGATTAGAAAATACTTCCAGGTACTGTCAGTCGGTACAATTTAGATGAGGAGCTAAAGGAGCCATTCACCGATGAACTCACTCAGATTCTCCGTCCTTTTCGCCCTGCTCGCCATTACGGTTGCAGGCAGTGCCGCCCAATCGCATCAGCCCACCGAACACGGTCGCGCCAACCTCGAGCGCGAAGTGCGCCACGAGTTGGTCATGCTGCCCTACTACGGCGTGTTTGACAATCTCGCGTTCCGTGTCGACGGCTACACCGTGACACTCCTCGGCCAGGTCACGCGGCCCACTCTCAAGTCCGACGCCGAACGTGTGGTGAAGAAGATCGAAGGCGTCGAAAGCGTGAAGAACGAGATCAAGGTGCTGCCGCTCTCCACAATGGATGACCGCCTGCGCCTCGCCCTCTACCGCGCCATCTACGGCAACTCCGCTCTCAATCGGTACGCTCTTCGCGCCGTGCCGCCCATCCATATCATCGTCGAAAACGGCAACGTGACTCTCGAGGGCGTCGTCTCCAACGAGGCCGACAAAAACATCGCCAACATTCAGGCCAACGGCGTCTCCGGCGTCTTCTCCGTCACCAATCACCTCCGTGTCGTCAAGGACTAAGGCAGCAGATATTGCTGGATAAACAGCACCGTCGCCGCGGTCTGGATGTCCTGGTTGCCCTTCTTATTGAAGCCGTGCCCTTCGTCATCGGCCAGCAGGAACCATGTCGGGGTCCCCTGCTTGCGAAGGGCCGCCGCCACCTGCTGCCCTTCGGTATAAGGAACTCGCGGATCATTCCGCCCGGCTACCACGAACATCGGCTTCCTGATACGGCTGACGTTGGTCAGCGGGGAGATTGTCGAGAGGAAGTCCCGCATCTTCGGGTCCCGTTCATCCCCGTACTCGACGCGCCTCAGGTCCCGCCGGTAGGCTTCGGTGTGCTCGAGGAACGTGATCCAGTTCGAGATGCCTACGGTCTCCGCGGCACAGCGGATGCGGCTGTTGTAATGCGCCATCGAAGCGAGCGTCATGTAGCCGCCGTAGCTGCCGCCCGTCACCATCACCCGCGAAGCGTCCAGATCCTTGCGCGTCGCAATCCAATCGAGCAGCGCCCCGATGTCCTTCACCGCATCCTCCCGGTGCACGCCGTTGTCCAGCGAGACGAACTGCTTGCCGTAACCCGTCGACCCGCGCACGTTCGGATACAGGATGGCGATCCCGAGTTCATCCCGGTAATAGGCCCCAGCCGCCAGATAAGTCGGGCGCGACTGTCCTTCGGGCCCGCCATGAATGTTGATGATCACCGGCCTCGGGCCGCCCGCAAACTTCTCCGGCGGCGAGTACAGAAAGCCCGAAATCATGCGCCCGTCAAACGACTTCCAGTGCACCAGTTCCGCATCGCGCGCATTCCGCGGCTCAATGCTCCCCGTCTCGCTCTGTGTCCACCGGTGCACGGCGCCGGCGGTCACATCCACGGAAAAGACATCCATCGGATGCCGGGCAGTCACCAGCGAGAAGCCCACCTCGCGCCCGGTCGAATCCCACTTCGGATTCGTGATGACGCCATAAGGCAGCTTCGGCAGAGGCATCTCTTTGTTCGTAGTGGTGTCCCATACATGCAGCACCGACGCTCCATCTTCGTTGGTGAGATATGCCAGGCGCCTCCCGTCCGGCGAAAGCGCGAGATCGCTCACGTCCCACCTTGCGTCCGGTCTCAGGAACCTCACCTGCCCGCCACCGGCA
Source organism: Bryobacterales bacterium (assembly GCA_020847975.1). GTDB lineage: Bacteria > Acidobacteriota > Terriglobia > Bryobacterales > Bryobacteraceae > CADEFT01. The sequence continues at coordinate 1,841 of JADLBD010000133.1, forward strand.
TCGATCGCCGCCAAACGCATCCAGTCGGAATCTCTGTCCGTGGCAGCGTAGATCGCCTTGCCGTCCCGCGAGAACACCGCGAAGTCCCAGGCATCGCCTTCGCCCGGAGTGATCTGCCGGCTCTTGCCGGAGCCGAGATCCACGACATGGAGCGAACTGTCAGTGACGGAGCGATATTCCCCCACCAGCAGCGACTGGCCGTCCGGCGACCAGTCGAGGGGATGCCAGCCGCCTCCTTTCACTTGCCTCACGAGCTTCGGAGGCGAGGAGTCATCCGGATTCCGGACATAGATGTCGCTATCGGCCCCAGTACGCATCGTCGACGAAAAGGCAAGCTGCGCCCCATCGCGCGACCAGACCGGATGATCATTGCGTGACTTGCCGTCGGTCAGCATGCGCGTGCAGCCGCAGGCGAAATCCATGAGGTAGAACTGGTACCATTCCCCGCCTCCTGAATCCGCCAGGTAGAGCACTTGATCGCTGTTCCCCGGCCGGTAGGATGCCGACAGCACCCGGTCGCGCCGGAAGGTGATCTGTTCCCGCGCCCCCATTGGCATTCCGACGCGATGCACCTGGTTGGTGTTGGCAAACCGCGTCAGGATCAGCGCCTCCCGCTCGCGCGGATTCCAACCCTGAAAGGCTGCCGTACGCCCCGCGGTGTACTGGTCCAGCCGCTCGAGCAGCGCGGCCGGGATCGGCGGGATGCCCTCCGCGTGCAGATTCGAGGGAAGCCGCACTGTGGGTTCAGCCGCCGAAAGCAGAATGGGGCACAGCAAAACTACCGCTCGGAGCATGGTGACGGCGATTGTAGCAAGCCCCGGAGACTGTGCAAAACTGGCTCACATGGTCTTCTTCCTGTGGCTTGTGTCGATGGCGAGCGCGGCGGACAGAGCGGCGGTCGGCTTGGCCGCCAATCAGCAGGTGATCGAAGCGAAACTGCCCGCACCCGAGGCAACGGGACTCCCTCGCGTGCTGCTGATCGGCGGGCTCGACGGCGATGAGGCTACGGCAAAGCTGATCCGGCAACAGGTGGCCCGCTATGAACGCGAGCCGAAATGGAAGAAGCGATACGAACTCGCGGCCATTCCACTCGCCAATCCGGTGAAAAGCAAGCTCGTCTTTCCGCCCATTGGCGATGCCTATCGCGATCACACGGAGTCGCACGCCCTGTGGCGCTGGACCGCAACTTACGCCCCCGATCTTGTTTTGGTGGTGGGAGCGGACGACACCGGCCTGGCGCCGGTGCTATCCCAGCAAGCAGTGGCCGGCGTGGGCCGCATCCCCGCGCGACGCGTGGACGCCGGCACGAATCTGCTTGCGGACTTGAAGGACCTGCCGGCGAAATCCGAAGGGCGGCTCGAGATCGAAAAACGCCGCGCGCGCTCGCCGCAAGAAGTGGCGGAGGAGTTCGCCCGCGTCTACGGGCATCAGTTGACCGAGCCGGTATACATCCAGTCCGTGCCGCTCATCGGCAGGCTACGGTTGGGCGCTCTGGCCGAAGTGGAGCGAATTGCCGCGCCCTACACCGATGGAACGAAGCCGAGTCTCGAGAAGGCAACATCCAGCCACCTTTCGGGGCATCTGCTTTTTGCCGAGCTTGCTGAGAGGACGAACAACCCGGCCTATGTGAAGCTGGTGCGGGCGGCGGCGGACATGGGGTTCTCACCGTCAGGAGAGATGTTGGAATCGATGCCGATGCACAGCCGCATGAGCGACTCGGTGTTCATGGGCTGCCCCATTCTGGTGAAGGCGGGAAAGCTCACCGGCGAGCGCAAGTATTACGACATGGCGGCCCGCCATTTCCGCTTCATGCAAAGGCTCGATCAGCGCGCCGACGGCCTGTGGCGGCACTCGCCGCTCGATGAAGCCGCATGGGGACGAGGCAACGCCTTCGCCGCGCTCGGCATGGCGCTGAGTTTGAGCGATCTGCCGAAGGATCATCCCGCATACGAAGAGATACTCATCGCTTTCCGCAGTCTGGCTGCGGCGCTCGCGCGGCAGCAGGACGAGACGGGCATGTGGCGGCAGGTGGCGGACATGCCAGGCAGCTACCGCGAGATGTCCGCGACGTGCATGATCGCGGCATCCCTGCTACGCGGCGCGCGGCTCGGTTGGCTCGATGCCAAAGTCTATCAGCCGCGCATTGATCGGGCGTGGGAAGCCGTGAAGGCCCGGGCAGCCTCCGATGGAGGCTTGATCGATGTATGTGAATCCACCGGAGCGCAGAAGAGCCGCGATGACTATCTGCGCCGTAAGGCCGTTCTCGGCCGCGACCCGCGTGGCGGAGCAATGGTGCTGCTGTTCTCGACGGAGATGGCGGGATTAGAGTAGAGGGCCCCAGGCAGATGGATAGTCCACGCGGACACTTCCGTCTCCCAAAGCGCCAGGGAGGAGTTCCATCCCCATCCACACCTTGCCGAGCAAGGAGAATGGGGAGCTGATGCGTGTCCCAAGCTCGGAAGAGAAGCCGAAGCGGGAGTAATATTGCGGCTCCCCGACTACGGTCACCAGTTGCACTCCGCGTTCGCGGCACGACTCGAGGCCGGCTACAACCAATGAGCCACCTAACCCCCGCCGCTGCCATGCCGGGATCACCGCAAGCGGCGCGAGCGCCGCGGTAGGCAAGGGAGCATCGAGCGCGCTGAACAGGACGTGTCCCACGATGCCGTCCCCTTCTTCCGCCACAAGAGAGGCGAGCGCAAGCCCTGCGGCGCGCAGCCTGTCGACGAGGTCAGCTTCCTCGTAGCCGCCGAACGCCAACTCATGGACACGCCGGATTGCCATGGCATCCAAGTCAGACTCGATTCGGATCATCTCGATATAATCCCAGAGATGCCCAGCAAAGTTTACGATGTAGTTGTCGTGGGGTCGGGGCCTTCGGGAGGAACTCTGTCGGCGCACCTGGCGCGGCAGGGAGTGGACGTTCTCCTCGTGGAAGGCGGGCCGAGAATCAATACGCGCACCGATTTCAATACCCACGCCATGCCGTTCGATTTCCCCAACCGGCACATTCCGACGATGAAGCCGGGCAAGCAGGGATTCGATTCGGAGCGCTCGCGCGGAGTCGGCGGAAAGAGCCTCACTTGGAACGCGGTGGCGTGGCGCTTGAGCCAGCGGGATTTCAAGGGGCGCGTCCACGATGGGGCGGGCGAGGATTGGCCTATCGACTACAAAGACCTGGAGCCCTACTACACGAAGATCGAGCGCGAGGTGGGCGTCTGCGGCAATCGCGACGGGCTCGAAGACCTGCCCGATGGCGAATTCCTTCCTCCCGTGCCCATGAAGTGCAGCGACCTGATCGTCAAGCGCGGCGCTGAGAAACTGGGCGTGAAGGTGATCCACGTGCGCAAGTCCACGCTCAGCCGTCCGAGAGATGCGCGGCCCGCCTGCCATTTCTGCGGCAACTGCATGGCGGGCTGCGACGTGGCGGCGAAGTACAACTCGGCGGACGTTCACATCGTGCCGGCGGTGAAGGGCGGGCATCTCGAGGTGCTGCCGAACTCGATTGTGCGCGAGGTGGTGGTTTCGAACGAGAACCGGGTGACCAGTGTGCGCTATGTGAATCGCGAGACGCTCGCCGAAGGCGAAGCGCGCGGGCGCGTGGTGGTGGTTTCCTGCGCCTGTGTGCAGAGCGTAGCGCTGTTGCAGATGTCAAAATCGCGGCTCTATCCGAACGGGCTGGCGAATTCGAGCGGGCAATTGGGGAAGAACTTCATCCCGCACTTCACGGGCGGAGTGCAGTGCTTCTTGAAGGAACTGATCGGCAAGCCGGCGACGAATGACGAAGGCTTCCTCGATCACGCCTATGTCCCCTCGTTCATGCACAACCGGAAGCGCGACTACGCGCGCAGTTTCGGGGTGCAGTTCAACTACCAGAACCGGCGCTCGGTGGGCTGGGCGCGTGACATCGGCGGCTTCGGGAAGTCGTATAAGGAGGCAGTGAAGGATCGCTATGCGGCGTTCCTGACGTTTTCGCCTTACGGCGAAATGCTGCCGAATCCGAAGAGCTTCATCGATCTCGATCCGGAGAAGAAGGACGCCTACGGGCTGCCGCTGGCGCGCCGGCATGTGAGTTGGAGCGACAACGACTGGAAGATCTTCCGCGACATGACGGCATGGTCGAAGCGGATTCTCGAATCGGCGGGCGCGGAGATTCTGGTGGTGAGCGATGAGCCGCGCACGAACCACGAACTCGGCGGCTGCCGCATGGGAGCGGATCCGAAGACCAGCGTGTTGAATGCCTGGTGCCAGTCGCACGACGTGAAGAACCTGTTCGTTGTTGATGGAAGCGTGTTCCCCTCGGCATCGGAGAAGAATCCGACGCACACGATGATGGCCCTCGCCGCGCGCACGGCGGACTACATCGGAGACAGCCTGAAGAAAGGAGCGCTCTAATGGCGGACCGGCGCGATGCATTGAAGATTATCGGAGCGATCGGGACCACCTGCGCGTTTCCTTTCTCCGCCGATGAATTGTACGGACAGCACGCGCACGACGCGGACCATCCCGTCGCTGCGCTCCCTTCGAAGCCTTCGTTCTTTACCGATTCGGAGTTCGAGACGGTAAAGAGCCTCGCGGACCTCATCATCCCCCGCACCGATACGCCGGGCGCCGTGGATGCGGGAGTGCCGTTCTACATCGATTACGTCGTGAACAGCAACGAAGAGTGGAAACGGCAGTTCCGCGACGGCCTCGCCTGGCTCGACCGTAAGTCGTCCTCAACGCACGGGAAGCGATTCCATGAGTTGGAGGAAGCGCGGCAGACGGCGCTGGTGACGCCGCTCGCCGCGGCAGCGGATAAAGTAAAGCCGCCGGTCGATGTGCCGCGCTCGCGAAACGCGCGGGCTACAAAACGGAGGAAGGAGATGCCGCTCGAAGTGCAGTTCTTCAAGGCGTTCAAGAGCATGACCGCGGACGGTTACTTCACTTCGAAGGCGGGGCTGGTGGATACGCTCGGCTACAAGGGGAATACCGTGCTGGCGGAGTTCCCGAGTTGTGAGCGTCCTTAGCGCGAAGTTGGCCGCCAAGCGATTCTCCTGCGATCGTGGGGTGTATACTGCCGCCATGCGATCCAAAATTGCGGCGGCTTTGTTTGCGCTGGCACTGATTGCCTTTGTGGCGGCGCGGGACCGGGGCGCGATTTCGGCCTCGGTGCGGGACACGACCACATGGGGCGCGAATGATCCGGCGTGGTCGCCGGACGGGAAGCGCATTGCGTTCACGTTGTTCGGCTCCATTTGGGTGGTGGATGCGGCGGGCGGCGAGGCGGAGCAGTTGACGGTGTCGCGCGGCTATCACGCGCATCCGGCGTGGTCGCCGAAGGGGGATTGGATTGCATTCATTGACGGGAATCCTCCCGCCGGGGAACTGCCGAACATCAGAGGCAGGCTGCACATAGTGAATGTACAGACCGGCGAGGAGCGGGAAGTGCGCACGCCGTACGCGACCGCCGGTACACCGGCATGGTCTCCGGACGGCGGGCAGATCGCCGCGGCGCTGGAGGCGCCGAATGCCGGCGCGCTGCTGCACGTGATGGATCTGGCAGGCGGCCCGGTGCGGGCGCTGCAGACGCGGACGCAGCGGGGCGCCGCAGGGAACTGGGTGACGGCGTCGTGGTCGCCGCGCAATGGGGAGATCTTCTACGCCGGGCAGCGGTTCGCCACGGTACAGAACGGGTCGCAGGAACTGGGGGCGCCGCAGGTCTGGTCGATGCCGGTGGCGGCGAAGCCGATTGTGGTGCAGTTGCCGCTGACCACCTACCGGCTGACAGACATCGCGCAGTTACAATCGGTATCGGCGCTGACGGATGGATCCGGGGTAGTGTACTCGGCGGTGATCGTAAACGGGGCAGGGAACCGGGAGTTGTACCGCGTGCCCCGCACTGGGGGAACTCCGGTAGCGCTGACGCACACGAACCGGGATGAATTTTCACCGGCCGTCTCGCCGGACGGGAAGACGATTGCGCACGTGTCGAATCAACTGGGGAACCTGGATATCTTCCTCATGCCGGCGGCGGGCGGCGAGAAGAAGCACCTGCAAATCTCCGGGCTGAAGTTTCGCGGCGCGGGAGCGCGATTGCGCGTGAAGACATTCGATGAAATGGGGCGGCCGGCGCCGGTGCGGCTGTACGTGACGGCGGCGGACGGGAAGTGCTACGCGCCGAAAGGGAGCCAGGTTTTCTACTATTCGCTCGATCCGGACGCCGGGCGTGAAGGGTTCTTCGTGGCATCGGGGGAAGAGGAGATTGCGCTGCCCGCCGGACGCGTGCGGCTGGTGGCGATGAAGGGGATCGAATACAACCTCGAAGAGGTAACGCTGGACATAGCGCCGAACGAAACGGCGGAGGCGTCCATCCACATGAAGCGCTGGACCAATTGGAACCAGCAGGGTTGGTACACGGGGGAGAATCATTTTCACGCGAACTACAACGGGAGTTACTACCAGCGGCCTCCGGATTCACTCGACTGGCTGCAAGCCGAGGATCTGAATGCGGCGAACATGATTGTGGCGAATTCCGAAGGCGGATTCGTACACGATAAGGAATTCTTCAAAGGGGCGGTGGATCCGGAATCGAAACCGCGGTTTCTGCTGTATTGGGGGCAGGAATACCGCAATTCGGATCCGCTGGGGCACATGGCTTTTCTGAATATCAGGAAGCAGGTGCCGCCGTCGTTCACCAGCGTGGTGGGCAGCAATTCGCCGTACGACTATCCGCTGAACACGATGGCGGCGATGGAGGCAAGGAAGCAGGGCGGATTGGTGGTGTACGTCCATCCCATCAGCGGGAACATCAACGACGTGATGGATACGAACCTGGGGGCGAAGGAAGCGCCGTTGACCGCGGCGCTGGGGGCGATGGATGCAATGGACATATTGCCGTTCGGGCCCACGGCGTATGAACTGTGGTACCGGCTCTTGAACGCGGGGTTCCACATCGCGCCGGGGGCGGGGACGGATGTGTTTACGAACTGGAGGGGGATCAACCGGATTCCTGGCGGGGCGCGGCAGTATGTGGATGTGGGCTCGCAGTTCACCTGGCAGAAATGGATCGACCGGTACCGGGAAGGGAAGGCGTTCGTGACGAACGGCCCGTTGCTGCGATTCACGGCGAACGGCCAGGGGCCGGGGGCGATCCTGAGGGAGAACAAGGTGCGCCTGGTGGGAGAGGTGATGAGCCGGGTGCCGGTGGACCAGGTGGAGTTGGTGCAGAACGGGGAAGTGATCGCGACGGCGGCCGGTAGCCGTGTGGAGAAGGAGGTGACGCTGGACAAGAGCGCGTGGTTTGCCATGCGCGTGGCGGGCAGGGCGGTTCGCGGCTATGGAAACGAATTGCCGCGGGCGCACTCGGCCCCGGTGTATGTGGAGTTGAACGGCAAGCCGGTGCTGGTGAAGGAGGATGTGGAATTGATGATTCGCTGGCTGGGACGGTTGTGGGGGTACCTGGAGGAGCGGAATAACTTCGGGCCGGCGCCGAACAAGGAGAATGCGAGGCGGATGTTCGCGCAGGCGGTGGCGCACTACGAGGGGAAGCTGAAGGGAAAGGAGTGAGGGACCGGTGTATTCTGTTAAAGAAAACTGAAAAAATGCCGATCTATTATCGTGGAGCCGGTATCGGGACATACTGGCATGCTCATGATGCGCGCATCACTGGATTTGTGCCGCATCATGGAGGTGCGGGACAAGGGATCAACCGGATCCTGCATCATGTGGCTCGGGGTACGACGGTGAGCCCGTACATTTCGTTAAGCCGGTCCTATGGGGTTGCCTGGGGATACGCGGTGGCGGGGAAGGCACTGCCGACCGAGGCGAATCCGGCCTACGTCTATGAGATCGAGATTGAGGAAGGGGATGGTTATGGGACCAGGCTGCTTGATCCTGTCGTAAAGGTGGCAGCGGCGCTTGGGTCGCCTTATGATCCTCGGTCGTATCAGCATGATGGAGATGCGTCATTCTTGCTTGGGATTACGGATCCGGTGGGGCATCGAAAGGAACTGTGCCAAACCGTGCGATTCGCACCCCCTGGAGGAGGTACGGGACGGTCCCCTTTGCTGCACATTGAACTGGAGACTTTGGTCCGGGCGTTACGGGATGCGGAGGTGCTGGCGTTTGGGGCTATTGCGGCGGCACAAGTCCGTCGAAGAGTAGAGGTGTGGGTAGAAGATGGGTATGGTAGAGGGAGGCTGTGGTGAGGAGTGGAAGGCTGTGATGAAGTGCGGAGGGCTGTGATGAGGAGCGTGGGCTGTGATGAGGTGCGGAGGGCTGTGATGAGGTGCGCGGAAGGCTGTGGTGAGGTGCGGAAGGGCGGTGGTGAGGAGCGGGGGGCTGTGATGAGGTGCGGAAGGGCTGTGGTAGGGAACGGGGGGCTGTGACGAGGTGGGGAGTAAGGTGCGGAAGGTTATGGAGCGGAAGGAGATAACGGTATGGACGTGTTGACAAGGACTGTGAAATTGCCCTCGATCCTCTCCGGGAGCGGGGGGTTTCTGTTTGTCCATGCGATTGTGTTCGATGAGCCGCGCCTTCCATTTGCCATCGTGAAGTACTCGGTAGCCGGCAGGGAAGAGAAGTTGGGTTTGCGGCTCGACCTCGACAAGCAGGTCTTTCTGGACCACTTCGAAGACTCGATTGATGAGAAGGCGGCTCGGGAAGCTGCGCCGCGGATTGTCACCTATCTGGCGGGCGGGGTCGGCGGGGCGCGGTCGGCAACTTCGGGCGCGCGCAGTTAGAACGGCTTCTTCTGCTGATCTTTCTTTGGTTCTTCTTTTTTCTTCACGGCGTCGTCCTGCTTCTTCTGGAAGGGAAGCCGGCGAGGCGCGGGCTTCGCACTGGCGATTACCGTGTACGCTTGAAGGATTCTCTCCTTCTGAGCCGGGTCGAGGATGAGGTAGCGATGTTTCCCCTGGGGCGACGGGACAAACCGGGTGAGTCCCTCAGCGGTGATCTGAATCTCTCCCGGTTCGGATAGCCGGAAATAGCCCTCTTTAGGCCGAACAGCATAGAGGACCGCAGCCATGGCGGTGGTGGGCGCATCGTAAGGCATGGCGTGGAAGGCGCGGTAAGCATCCACCACCGGATGGTCCTTGGCCCAGGCGAAATCCTTCTCGATGCTGGAGGCGGGATAGCGGATCGCCTCGCCGATTTCCGAGCCGACAGCCACAATCGGGGTGGGCCATTCCGCAAACAGCTTCTTCGCGGCGGGAATATCCGCCTTGATCTTCGGTTCCGGAGCCGGACTTGCGAAAGACCCGGCGGCAACCGATAACATCTGAACTTTCCGGCTAATCAGATCCTTTGCTCCGTAAAGATCGAGGACGGCGGCGAGGTTGGTAGCCGGACCGGTCAGCACGACAGCGGAGTTCTGATCCTGCTGGGCGGTGAAGGCATTGCGGATCAGGGCGCGCACTTCGGCCGTGTCATTCAATTTCCGGATGCCGGGAGTGTAGACCAGGGCGCCCTCGGAGTTCTTCTTCTCGAGGGGGACGGTCAACATCGGGGTGTCTGGAAACGGTTTCCCTCCGGTAGCCATGCCGATGGGCAGGTTTCTGGCCTCATAGAAACGGGCGACGGTTTCGCAGAAAGCAGCCGATTTCAGGGACGGGATGCTGACGCTGACAGACGCCACTCGGGCCTCTGTCTTTCCGTCCAGGCCAAAGAGCAGCGCCAGTGCGAGAGCATCGCCGATGCGGGAGCCCATGGCGGAATCAAAGATCACGCCGAGGGGTGGTTTGCCTTGTCCAGGAAATTGCATCTGGTGAATATCATATCCCGTCGCGGATACAGGACTTTTTTCCCAGGTACCATCTGACAGTAAAGACTAAGGTAAACGAATCCAAAGGCATAGTAAATTGCAGACTCCTTTATCTTCCGCATTTCGGCGATTGTAGGGATATGCAGCTTGAACCCGAACTCTCCGGCAATGCCGGAGACTCCCCAAGCCCGGAGTTTAAGACCACCACGTTCCTGGATAGCAAGCCCGCAAGCAAGATGAAGGCATGCCACAACTGCGGCATTGCTCTCTACGAAGATGATAAGTTCTACACCATCGGTGGGCGGCTGACTTGCGAGTACTGTTCGAAAAAGGTCAAGGGAAAGGCGAGCAAGGGAGGCGTTGCCGCGGCGCCTGTGGCAAACCGGGCTGGAACGAGCAGTTCGGCGCCGCTGGCGAACGGAATCGTGGCGGCGATTGTGGCCGCGGTGGTCTACGCCATAGTCGCGACGGCCGCTCGTCTTGAGGTTGGTTTCATGGCGTTCGGAGTGGGCTGGCTGGTGGGGTACGCGGTGAAGAGCGGAGCACAAGGCAAAACCACGCGGAGTATGCGATTCACGGCCGTGGTGCTGGTTTACATGAGCCTTGTGGTGGCACACACAGCTATCGGGGTGGCCGCCATCTACCTGTTCGGGGACGCGCAAGTGCAGGCCGGCGTGCAACAAGGGGTACAGCAAATGAAGGACGCCGGCGCGGGAGGAGCGACGCTGGGAGTTGTGCTCACTCTGCTGCTGTCGTCGGTGGTTCACCCGTTTGTGAGCGGGGTCCTGAGCCTTGTGTTTCTAGCCATTGGAATGTTTCAAGCCTGGCGCGCCTCTGCTCCGTCTAAGGCGGAAACCAAGGATCCGGTTGGGGTGCGGCCGGCGGTCTCCAGGCGAATGGCCACGGAGTAGAGCCCGATCAGGAGCCGCGGATCTTGCGCGCGGCGGCCTGCGCCAGTTCGTCACAGCGATTGTTGTCGTCGTGCGATGCGTGGCCCTTGGTCCACTTCCAGGTGATGTCATGGCGCGCAACGAGGGCATCCAACTGCTCCCACAGGTCACGGTTCAGAACAGGCTTTTTTTCGGAAGTCATCCAACCGTTGCGCTTCCAGTTCGTCATCCACCTTGTAACGCCGTTCTTGAGGTACTCGGAGTCGGTGGTGATCTCCACCTCGCAGCGCTGCTTCAGGGCTTCGAGAGCCTTGATGGCGGCGGTAATCTCCATGCGGTTGTTCGTGGTGTGTTTCTCACCGCCCGAGAGTTCCTTGACGTGCTCGTTGTAGCGGAGAATGGAGGCCCAGCCCCCGGGACCCGGGTTGCCGAGGCAGGAACCGTCGGTGATGATCCGGACTTGCTTCATGCGGAACGTCAGGCGGCCGTGGTCAGTTCGCCTTCAAAGAAGCGGTCCACCTGATCGAGGACCGAGGCGGCGTCGTGGACGTGGTAAATGGCAGCCCGAAGTTTGGAGCCGTTGCGGACGCCGTGGGTGAAGTAAGTGGCAAACTGCTTCATCTTTCCGATGGCATCGGGGAAATCCATTTCGCGCAGCATCGTGTAGTAGGTGCGCATGATCTCGTAGCGATCGCGATCAGCGGGGCGCCAATAGTCGCCCGTGGCCATGTATTCGGCAATCTGGCGGAAGATCCACGGATTGGCGGAGGCGGTGCGGCCCACCATGACGCCGTCGCAGCCGGTCTCACGCACCATGCGGCAGGCGTCTTCCGGAGTGATGATGTCTCCGTTGCCGATGACAGGCAGTTTGACGGCCGCCTTCAGTTCCGCAATCTGAGTCCAATCGGCCTTGCCGGAATAGCCCTGCTCGCGGGTGCGGGCATGAAGGGCCACGGCCTGAAGACCGCAATCTTCGGCGAGTTTGCCCATCTGGAGGTAGACGAATTCCCGGTCGTTCCAACCGGAACGAAATTTCATGGTGAGAGGGATACGGATGGCGGCGCGGACCTCGCGCAGCAGGCGCTCCACCAGCGGCAGATCGCGCAGCAGTCCGGAGCCGCCATTACACTTCACCACTTTGTTCACGGGGCAGCCGAAGTTGATGTCGACGGCGTCAAAGCCCTGGTCCTCGCAATAGCGCGCGGCATCGGCCATCACCACAGGATCGGAGCCGAACAACTGGGCGGAGATGGGGTGTTCTTCGGGTTCAAAGTAGAGATAGCGGAAGGCCCGCGTCGGCTTGCGGGCGCGCCTGGTGGAGACCACGCCGTGGGAACTGGTGAACTCGGTCATGATCAGGCCGCAGCCGCCCTGATTGCGGATGAGGCGGCGGAATACGGTATCCGTCACTCCCGCCATGGGAGCGAGCACCGTCGAGGGGGCAATCTTCACCTCTCCAATGTGAAAACCGGAAGAAAGCATCTTGTATCAGTTTCTCAGCCCAGTAGCTGCGGAAGCAAGGATTCGAGGGCTTCGCGGCTGGGAAGGCTGCCTTGGGCGAGTTGGGCGTTGCCGCCGCCGCGGCCTCCAGCGGCAGCCAGCGCGCGTTTGAGAACTTCTCCGGCATGGACTCCGCTGTCCTTGGAGGCGGCCAGAAGAACCGATGGAGGGTCTTCCGAGGCCGCGACGAAGACGGCCCTTTCTCCGCTCACGAAGCTCTGGGCCAGGGCGCGAGTCTCGTCGCTGACGGCGCCGGAGGGGAAGCGGCTCATGGCGCGGCGTACGCCATCCGGGGAGGGGGCTGTGTTTTCGTACAACTCGCGTCCCTGAAACCCTGCCAATTCGAGGGCCAGCTTGCGGCGGGATCGATCGAGATCGGCGGCGCGCGCCTGGAGGGCGGTGACCAGTTCCGCCGCCTGATCGATGGGGGAAGAGAAGGTGCGGGCGATGGTAGAGAGCGCTTCGAAATCGGCGCGGGCGCGGTGGAGCGCGCGGGCGCCGCAAAGGAACTCCAGCCTGACGTTGCCGCGAATGCGATCGAGCTTGCGGACCTGTAAGGCGCCGATGGCGGAAGTGGAGCGCACGTGTGTGCCGCCACAGGCGCTGCGGTCGAGCCCCTCGATGGAGACGATGCGCAGGATGCCCTCGCGTTCGGAAACCTTACGCAACCCGGCGGCCTCGGAGGCCTTCTCGTAGGTGACCTGGACCGGGCGTCCTTCCCAGATCACGGCGTGGACCCGGCGTTCGACGGCGGCGACCTGTTCGGGGGTGAGGGAAGCGGCTCCGATTTCGATGGTGGAGGCTTCGACGCCCATGTGGAAGCTGAGCGTGGGGATGGAGTACAACTCTTCGAGCACCGCCGAGAGCAGGTGCTGCCCGGTGTGCTGCTGCATGTGGTCGTGGCGGCGGTCCCAGTTGATGACACCCTGAACGAAGCGGCCATCGAGGGGGGATGCCAGCAAGTGGGCGATGCGCCCGTCCTCGCGCTCTTCCACGCCCGCAATGGCCTTGCCGCCGAGAGTGCCCAAATCGAAGGGCTGGCCCCCGGAAGAGGGGTAGAACGCGGTGCGGTCGAGAAAGACCGTGCAGCCGTCTTCGGAAGCATCGACGACCTCGGCCGAGAAGGTGGTGAGGTAGGGGTCGTTGTAATAAAGCCGTTCGGTCATCAGTCCCTATTCGCGATGGTGGCCGGGTTCATAGGTGCAGAGGGGATCGGAGGCCAGGTAGCTGCCGGTGGCGGAGAAGGCGCGCGCGCGGGAGCCCCCGCACAAGGCATGGTATTCGCAGACGCCGCAGCGGCCTTCAAACGTCGTGGGATCGTGCAGGGACTGAAACACCGGATGGTTGCGGTAGGCTTCGGCCACACGGTCTTTGCGCACATTGCCCACGGCGAGCGGCAGGAATCCGGCGGGGCAGATATCCCCCGTGTTGGAGACGAACATAATGCCGTGGCCGTCGCGGATGCCGAAACTGCGTGCGACGCCGCTGCGTTTGACCTGCTCTCCGGTCATACCTTCGGCGCGCAGCCGCTCGAGGGCCACGCGGCGGAACGAGGGGGCTTCGGTCGTAGCGACGACGAACGGGGCAAACCGGGAGGTGTCGTGGATCCAGCCCATGAGGCGCTCGGCGTCTTCGGGCGCAAGCGGTTGTAAGACCTTGCCGCGGCCCACCGAGATGAGGAAAAACAGGCTCCACCGGGAGACGGCATAGGGTTTCAGCAGTTCGTACACCTGCGGGATGGAGGGCGCGGTTTCGGCCGCAACCAGCGTGTTCACCTGGAGGGGCATCTCGAGTTCCCGCGCCCAGGCAATGGCCTGCATGGTGCGGTCGAAGGTTCCGGGGATGCCGCGGATGGAGTCGTGCAATTCGGCTGTGGGAGCATCCAGGCTGAGCCCCAACCCTTCCACCTTATGCTCCTTGAGCCGGACGAGAACATCGCGCGTGAGGGCGGAGGTGGCGGCGGGGGTAATGGATACGCCGATTCCGAGTTGGACGGCCTCATCGATGAGCGGGTAGAGGTCCGCGCGCGCGAGCGGGTCGCCGCCGGTGAGGATCAATTGCGGCAGAGGCTGGCCGAATTCCGTGATCTGGCGGAGAAAAGAGGCACCCTCGTCGAAGGTCAGTTCGAGGGGGTGAGCCATGGGCACCGCCTCGGCGCGGCAATGGCGGCAGGCAAGGGCGCAGGCCTGGGTCATCTCCCAGTAGATATTCATGGGAGTTTTCGAGTAATCGCGCGGTGCGTGACGCGGTGATCCATGCATATTCTTAGGGTAGCGCCGGGCGAGGGCGGCGGGCGACAAGAAACGTGGCCGGAGAACTGTTCGGCATGTAATTACTTGTAACTTCGCCGCGGCTACGCGCCTGGGAGCCCAGAGGGGTGGTGGCGCCTGCCGTGTTACACTCCCTGAGATGCTTCGAAGATTCATTCCCTGCCCGTTGCTTGTGGCCGCTCTCTGGATGAGTTCCTGCGGCCCCACCCCAGCGCCGGACACGAGGCCTGCCGCGGAGGCGGCTATCCGGGAACTGGATAATGAGTGGTCCGCCACGGCGGCGAGGAACGACCTCGATGGAACCTTGGCGTTCTATGCCGGCGACGCCGTGCTCCTGCCGCCGAATGCGCCCATCGCCAAAGATCCGAAAGCGATTCGCGAGTCGTGGACCGGGCTGCTGGGCCCCCACACGGCGGTTTCCTGGAAGGCGACGAAAGTGGAGGTGGCCAAGTCCGGGGAACTGGGATATCTCTATGGCACTTATCAACTCAAGATCGACGATCCCAAAGGCGGTCCGGCGATTCAGGATACGGGCAAGATCCTCGAGGTATGGAAGAAACAGGCTGACGGGAGATGGAAGTGCATTGTCGATACGTACAACTCCGATATCCCCGTTTCCCCCGCTCCCGAGGCAAAGAAATAGTTCCGTTGCCGCGGCATGGCTCCGCGAATCCGGCAGCGGCGGAAGCCCTTTTCGAAAGTGCACAAGAAACGCCGGACTGTCGAGATGATGTCAACCAGCGCTATCGAGAGGCGAGCGACACCGCGAGCGCGATCAGGGACTTGATGCCGGGCACGATACTGGCGGCCTCGGCGTGCTCTTCGAGGCGGTGGGGCAGCCCCTCGCGGACCGCACCGATGGCGACGGCGGGAATCCCCATGCTCACCGCGATGTTCGCGTCCGTGGATCCGACATCCATGGGCTCGATCGCCGGCGTGCCCGGCTTGCGGAAGTAGTTGCTGGTGGCGAGGGCCGTCTGGACGACGGGGTGGTTGAGGCGAACGCTGCGCGCAAGGGCCTTCGAGTAGTCGATGCCGAGCTTGCGCTCCATGCGAAAGCCGACCCTTTCCTCCTCCGCGGCGCGGCGCGCGGCCGAGAGAACCGTGGTGTGGAGACGATCCTGTGTGGGGGAGTCGAGCGAGCGAAGGTCCACCGTGAACCATGTCTCGCGCGGCACGGCATTGAAGACCGTACCGCCGCCGAGCATTCCGACGTTGATCACCGGAAGCCGGAAGCCATCGAGACCCTCCGCGAGAGGCGGCAGGGGAATTTCGTAAACAGCGGATATGGCTTTGGCCACGGCTTTGGCAGGGCTGGGAGCGCCCCGGCTTTCCATGGTGTGGGCTCCCGGCGCGGTATAGAAGAATTTGAACTGATTGATCCGCAGCGCGCCATACCAGACCTGGGTGGAGGAGAGATCCACGGCGACGAACATGTCCGGCTTATAGCCGCTGGTCTCGAGCCAGTGCTTTGCGCCGAGCAGGCCGAGTTCCTCCTGAGCTGTTGCGAGGAAGATCAGGTTGCCCTTGGTGCGGACATCGCCGCGGTCGAGCGCACGAAACATTTCGAGAGTCGCCATGAGGTTCGAGGTATCGTCACCGACGCCGGGAGCGCGCAGGATATCGCCCTCCCGTTTCACTTCAAGCCGGGTGCTTTCGGGGAAAACCGTATCCAGGTGAGCGGCGAAGACCACCGTGGGGCCGCGGCCCGTTCCCTTGCGAACGCCGCTCACGTTGAAGATCCTGTCAGTGCGGATTTCGCTCAAGTGAAGTTTCTCCATCTCGGAGCGAATGTACGCGGCGCGGGCTTGTTCTTTGCCGGAGGGGGCCGGGATTTCGGTCAGGCGGATCCACTCCTCGACGATGGCTCCGGCGCGGGCGTCCACGGACTGGAGGGCGTGGCGCATTTCCGGCTTTTCCAGGACCGAGGGGTGGAACCAGTTTGACTGGGCGCAGAGGGGGGATGGAAGGAGAACGAGAACGAGGAGCGGGGGCGGGCGCATATGGATGCATGATACTTCGATGCGGCTCGCGCCGGGCAAGGGCAAGCCTGGGGAACTTGACATCGACCCCTCCGGTTGCATATCAATGTCCATTCCACCATGTGGCAACAGAACTACACCCCACTCGCTGACAGCCTGCCGGTTTCGGCGCTCGTCGCTGCACTTCCCATCTTCGTCCTCCTGTTTCTTTTGGGAGTGGCGCGCAAGCCGGCCTGGATTGCGGGATTGTGCGGCCTGGCCGCGGCGATCCTGGTTTCGATGTTCGGCTACGGGATGCCCGTGGGGCTGGTGTTCGGGTCAGTGACGTACGGGGCGGCGTTCGGGCTGTTGCCCATCGGGTGGATCGTCTATTGGGCAATTGTGCTCTACCGGGTGGCCTATGAAACGGGGAAGTTCGAGATCATCAAGGACTCCGTGGGCGGGCTGTCGGGTGACCGGCGTCTTCAGGCTCTCCTGATCGCCTTTTCCTTCGGGGCGTTCATTGAAGGCGCGGCCGGGTTCGGAACGCCGGTGGCGGTGGCGGCGGCAATGCTGGCAGGGCTCGGATTTTCGCCCTTCTACGCGGCGGGCATCTGTCTGCTGGCGAATACGGCTCCGGTGGCGTTCGGCTCGATCGGCATCCCCATCTTCACCCTGGCGGGAATCACCGGGCTGCCGCTGCTTGATTTGAGCGCCAACGTGGGGCGCATCTGCGCTCCGGTGTCGTTGTTCGTGCCGGCGTATCTCGTGTTCGTGATGGGCGGGTTCCGCGCACTCAAGGGAGTACTGCCGGCGGCGATGGTGTGCGGCGGCGGATTTGCGCTGACGCAGTTCTACGTCTCGAATTATCTCGGTCCGCAGCTTACCGACATTTCCGCATCGCTGGTGGCGATGGCGGGCCTGGTGCTGCTGTTCAACGTGTGGAAACCCAAGGACAAGTTTGAACTCGAGGGAGCGGCGAAAGGGCACGCGCCCACGAAGCACTCATTCGGCGACGTGATGCTGGCGTGGTCGCCATATCTTCTGCTGGTGGTGATGGTGCTGCTGTGGGGGCAGGATTCCTTCAAAGCAATTCTCAACAAGGCGACCATCAACATCCAATGGCCGATGCTGCACAACATGGTGGAGCGGGTGCAGCCGCTGGTGGCGAAGCCATCGCCGTATGCCGCGGTGTACACCCTCAACTGGCTCTCCGCGGCGGGGACGGCGTGCCTGGTGTCGAGCGTGCTCGCGGCGCTGGTGCTCCGGATGTCGCCGGGGAAATACGTGGCCGTACTGGTGCATTCCGCCCGGCAGCTTTTTCTTTCGCTGGTGACGATTGCGGCGGTGCTGGGGCTGGCGTTTCTGATGAACTACTCGGGCGCCACCGTGACTTTGGGCCTGGCGTTCGCCGCCACGGCCGGGCTGTTCCCTTTCTTCAGCTCGATGCTGGGATGGCTGGGCGTATTCCTGACGGGGAGTGACACCTCCGCCAACGCGCTGTTTGGAAACCTGCAGGTGGTGACGGCGACGAAGCTGAATTTGAACCCGACGCTGATGGCGGCGGCCAACTCGAGCGGCGGAGTGATGGGGAAGATGATCAGCCTCCAGAGCATCGCGGTGGCGGCGGCGGCAACGGGCATGCCGGCCACCGACGAGGCGAAGCTGTTCCGCTTTACGCTGCGGCACAGCATCTTCCTCGCTTCGGTGATCGGGCTGATCTCGGTGTTCTATTCCTACGTGGCGCCCCAATTGGCGCGGTAGGCGCTTCGGTTAACGCGCCGGCGCCGGCGGCGGCGGTTGCGGCGCTTTTTCCGCTTTCTTCGGCGCGGGTTCCTTGGCCTTCAAGGGGCTGATAATGACGTGGAAGTTCCGGCCTTCCAGCCGGGGTTGGCCTTCCACCTGCCCATAGGCGGCCAGATCTCCCGAAAAGCGCTGCAGGAGCTTCTGGCCGAGATCGACGTGCGCGATCTCCCGTCCGCGGAACTGGACTACGGCTTTCACGCGGTTGCCCTCCTTGAGGAACCGGATGGCGTGGTTCATCTTGAACTCGTAGTCGTGGTCATCGGTGTTGGGCCGGAACTTCAGTTCCTTCACCTGGATGACGTGTTGTTTCTTTTTCGCTTCGTGCTGTTTCTTCTTATTCTCGTACTGCCACTGGCCGTAGTCCATGGCTTTGGCCACGGGCGGTTCGGCGGTGGGAGAAACGAGAATCAGGTCAAGGCCCAACTCCTGGGCCCGGCGGATGGCGGTTTGCGTGGGGAGAACCTCCACGACACCATCGGGGAAGACGGCCCGGACCTCTCGGACACGGATCGCCTCGTTGACGTTCTCACGAATGCGGGGACGCCGCGGGGGAAAGTTTCTCGGTGGGTACATTCGAAACCAGACGCTTGGGGTGCTTCTTCTGCTCCTTTCTACAAGAAAAGGGGATGATACCGGTAAGGCATACATCCCCGTGGAAAGATCCAGTTAAACAATTCCAGCCCTTAGTGTAATCGGATTGGCCATCCCTGTCCATGGGGGGGAGCAAAAAATTGACGCGCGGAGAAGACGGTTGTTTCCGAAACTGGGTAAACTGGAAGAGCCTGAGGCCGATTTGGTGAGATTTCGGACAATCCTGGTAGTGTTTCTGGTGTTGGGGAGCGGCCTGAGAGCGGCCGAGCCGGACCAGTTGGACGGCAGTCTCACCTTGTTTAGCGTCATGGCGGCGCTGAACGCGGCGGGATTCGACGCGGAACTGGGTTCGCCCTCGAACCATCCGCTGCGTGCCGCGGTGCGTAAGGTATTGGCGGAGAAGAACATACCGAGCCTTCCCGAACTCCGGCGGTTTGTGCGGGAGCACCGTCAGGAGACGGACACGGGAACGCTGAGCCTGTTTATTTCGTTTGGGTTGTGCGTAGAGGCGCCGTCCTTCAAATATCGATATCGATTAAATGACCTCCCCCCGGAAGTCGCTGCCCTCTCCCAACTCCCAGACCTCATGAAAAAGTTCCACCAGGAGGCCGGCATCGATACCCTCTGGAGGCAGGCACAGCCCGCCTTGGACCAGGCCCTCGAAGTCTACCACTCCGGAGTTTCCCGCGCCGTCCTCGAAGCCAACGGCTACCTGCGCAATCCCACCAGCGGTTCTCTTGGGCAACATTTCCAGATCTACCTCGATTTGCTGGGACCCCCGAACCAGGTGCATGTGCGCAGCTATGGCGTTGACTTCTTCGTGGTGGTGACCAATTCCTATGAACCGCAGGTTGACGATATCCGCCACGCCTACCTGCAATACCTTGTGGGTCCGCTGGTGCTGCGTCAGCATGAGCTGATCGAGAAGAAGAAAGGCCTGGGAGACTTTGCCGAGCCCGCGCCGCTGCTGCCCGATATATACAAGAAGGATTTTCTGCTGTTGACCGAAGCGAGCATGGTGAAGGCGATCGAGGCGCGTCTGACCACCGGTCCGGGATCGGGGGTGAAGCGCCAGGAGATGGTGGACCGCGCGATGGCGGAGGGATACATCCTGACCCCGTACTTTTCCGAAGCTCTGTTGAAGTATGAGAAGCAGGACCAGTCGATGCGCTTCTACTTCCCGGATCTCATTGAAGGAATTGACCTGAAGAAGGAAGACAAGCGGTTGGAAGGGGTCCAGTTCGCGACAACGCCGGTTGTGCGAAAGGCGAAACTGCCGCCGCCGGCGCCGCCGAAAGAGCTTTCGAAGGCCGAAAAGACGTTGCAGGAAGCCGAAGACCTGCTCGCCGGCAAGCAACTGGCCGAGTCGCGCACGAAATTTCTCGCGGTTTTGCAGGCAAGCGATGACAAGGCGGTGCACGCCAAGGCATATTATGGATTGGCGCGGATCGCCATCCGGGGAAACGACCCGGAGTTGGGCGAGCGTCTGTTAAAGAAGACATTGGAATTGGGACCGGAGCCTCCGGACAAGTGTTGGTCGCTGGTCTATCTCGGCCGGCTGGCGGACATAGCCGGGGAAGCCGAGCAGGCCGCGAAATATTATCAGGCGGCGCTCGCTGTGGAAGGCGGCTCGGAAAAGGGTCGCGAGACGGCGGAAAGAGGTCTCAAGGGGGAGTTTCGTCCTGGCAGAGCCGGGAATAAGTAAGGAGTGCAAGATGAAGAGAGTTCTTCTCGGTATATTCGGCCTGCTAGCGGTAGCGGCGCCGGTGATGTGGGGACAGAAGGCGCCGCAGCCGAAGTCTCAAAAAGAAGTGGACGCCATCATGGCGATTCAGAACGCGCCCGATCCGGATTCGCGGATCGCGG